>CANHKG010000237.1 GCA_947460455.1 Rhodospirillales bacterium
CGTAGGGTGGTGGCCAGAAGAGGCCGCCGATCCGTTTGGGAGGGGATCGCGGAACCCATCTGGGCCAGCGGCCACGTGCCGCACAAACAGGCCGGACACACGGACGCTCTCGCACCCGGATCAGACATTTTCTCCCAAGACACCTTGCAGCGGAGGGGCCGTCCACACACGCCCTACGACTCAGGGGTTCGCCATGTTCCGGCTGCGCGGCGGGATGCCGGTTTCCTCGAAGCAGACGCGGGCGAACTTGGCCACGCCTTCGCGGATGTTTTCCTTGGAGTTCAGCGCGAAGCAGAGGCGCAGGTGGCTTTTTGCGCCGTCGCCCAGGAGGGACCATTCGGGGCCGGGGTTGAAGACGATGCCGGCTTTGGCGGCCGGCGCGATGAGTTTGCGGACGTCGACGCTGTCCGGCAGCTTCATCCAGAGGAAGATGCCGCCCTTGGGCTTGAAGAGCTGCATGTGGGTGCCGAATTCGGCTTCCACGGCCTCGATCATGGTGTCCAGCTTGTCCTTGAGGACCTTCGAGAGGCTTTCGACGTGCTGGTCGAAATACTTGCTGAAGAACTCGCAGGTGACCATCTGGTCGAGCGCGCCGGTGCCGCCATCGGACTTCATCGCGGCCATGCGGCCGATGATTTCCCAATCGCCGGTGGCGTAGCCGAGGCGCAGGGCGGGGGCGAGGGTTTTGGAGAAGCTGCCGATGTGCACGGTGCGTTCCGGGGCGAGCGAGTAGATCGCGGCGGGGCCGCCGCCGGCCCAGATGAGATCGGCGTAGCACTCATCCTCGAAGATGATGATGTCGTGCTCGCGGGCGAGTTCGACCAGCTTCAGGCGGCGGTCCATGGGCAGGATGGAGCCGGTGGGGTTCTGGATGGTGGGGATGGTGTAGAGCATCTTGACCGGCTGGCCGGCCGCCTTCTGGGCGGCGAGGATGCGGGCGAGGTCTTCGATGACGATGCCGTCGTCGTCCAGCTTGACGGGTAGGACGGTGGCGCCGGCTTTCTTGAAGCGGGTGATGGAGGAGGCGTAGCAATGCTCCTCCAGGATCACGACGTCACCGGGGTTGAGCATGGCGCCGACGACCAGGTCGATGCCCTGGTTGGAGCCGGTGGTGATGAGGATGTTCTCGGGATCCGCGGTGACGCCGCGATGGCTGGCCATCTTGTCGGCCACGAACTTGCGCAGCGGCGGGTAGCCGAGCGGGCCGAGGCCCATGTTGTAGACGGCGATCAGATGGCCGTCGCGCTTGATGACGTCGGCGGCGGCCTTGGCGAGCAGCTCGGTGGGGATCTGGGTGGGGTCGTTGTTGCCGCCGATGAAGTAGTATTCGGCAAAGCCGGTGAAGCGGCCGGTGGGGCCGGGGGCGGCCTTGGCGGCATGGGCGGCGAAGCGGTTCGGCATGCTGTCCATCGGGACGCTCTCCTCGGGCTTTTGTCGGTTGTTGCGGGGACTGTAGCCGGTGGGGCGGGGCGTGCAACCTTCGGTGCGCCGGTGGGCTGGCGCGTTGTTTGGGCTTGGGGGGCGCGGTAGGCTGTGGGGCCGCGCGGGCGGGCCCTGGTGGAGATTCGGATGCGACTGAAGATGGTGCTGCTGGGCGTGCTGGGCGCGGTGCTGCTGCTGGTGGCGGGGCTGGGCGTGGCGCTGGTGACGCTGGATTTCGGGCGGTTTGCCGGGCCGGTGGCAGCCCAGGTGGAGCGGGTGACCGGGCGGGCGCTGGCGTTCGAGGGTGAGGTGTCGCTGCGGCTGCTGCCGCGGCCCTCGCTTTCGCTGCGCGATGTGGTGCTGGCCAATGCGCCGGGGGGCAGCCGGCCGCAGATGTTGCGGATCGGGCGGCTGGAGGCGGAGCTGGAGTTGTGGCCGCTGGTGGTGCAGCGGCGGTTGCATATCGTGCGGCTGGTGGCGCGGGATGCCGATTTGCTGCTGGAGCGCGACGGCGAGGGGCGCGGCAACTGGGAGATGGGGGCGGCGGAGGGGACTGCGGCACCGGCGCCCGTGCCCGCCGGGAAGGCTTCGGTGGTGCGGTCTGGCGCCGGCGGGCTGCCGCTGGTGGACAAGATGGAGCTTCTGAACGTCGCCGTGGGCTGGCGCGATGCGCGGGCGGGCGGCGAGACTCGGCATGTGCTGCTGCGGGAGCTGCGGCTTTCGACGCGCAGCGGGGAGCGGATCTCGGTTTCCGGGGCGCTGGTGCATCGCGAGCAGGTGGTGGGGTTCACCGGGGAGGTCGATCTGCCGGGCGGCGGGGGCGGCGGCGGGGCGGTGGTGGCAAATGCCAGCGTGACGCTGCCGGGGGCGGTGGTGAAGCTGGCGGGCGGGATTGCCGATGCGCGGGCGGGCAAGGGGCTGGACCTGAGCATCACCGGCGAGGCGGAGCCGGTTTCCGCGCTGGAGGAGCTGCTGGGGGTGGATTTGCCTTCGTTGCGGCTGGAGTTGGCGGCGCGGGTGCAGGGCGACCTGGATGGGGCGCTGCGGGCGGCGGAGCTGAAGCTGAAGCTGGGGGGATCGGAGCTTTCGGGGACCGGGGCGGTGGATCTTTCGGGCGCGCGGCCGAAGGTGACGGCGGAGTTGGAGTCCGCCCGGCTGGATCTGGTGGAGGCGTGGCCGGAGGCGGGGCGCGAGGGGGAGGCGGCTTCTGGGGCGGCTTCCGCGCCGGTGGCGGGGGAGCGGCGGGTGTTCCCGGCCGAGGCGTTCGAGCTGGGGGCGCTGGGGGCGCTGGATGCGGATGTGGGGCTGCGGGTGGCGCGGCTGGTGCTGCCGGGGCCGGGCGGGAAGCCGGTGGAGGTGGAGCAGGTGGTGCTGCGGCTGGTGCTGGCCGACCGGGACCTGGCGCTGCGCCCGTTCGGGTTCGTGCTGGCGGGCAGCCATGTGGCCGGCGATGCGCGGGTGAACGGGCGGGTGGCGCCGCCGGCGATGGTGCTGGATGTGGCGGCGCAGCAGGCGGATGTGGGCCGGTTGCTGGCGCTGGCGGGCGTGGCGTTGCCGGTGACGGCCAAGGGTGACCTGGTGCTGGCGTTGCGTGGGGCCGGGGCGAGCCCGCGGGCGCTGGCGGCGGCGCTGGATGGGTCGGCGAGCCTGGTGGTGGGGCAGGGGGTGCTGAAGGGCGATTTCGTGGAGAATCTGGGGCTCGGCGCGCTGCGGCAGGCGGTGCCGCAGCTGCAGCGCCTGGCGGAATCGAGGCTGAATTGCGCGATCGCACGGTTTGATGTGGCGAAGGGGGTGGCCACCGCGCGGCTGATCGCGGCGGATGCGGGGGATTTGTCGCTGGTGGGGACCGGGACGGTGAATCTGGGGACGGAGGCGATCGCGCTGGACCTGGCGCCGCGGCTGAAGCTGGCGGTGGGGGGGATTTCGGGCGGGGTTTCGGTGCCGGTGCAGGTGCGCGGGACGTTGCTGGAGCCGGCGGTTTCCGTGGTGGGGGGGCGGGTGGCGCCGCGTGGCAACCCGCTGGCGGGGCTGGGGCGGATTATTTTGGATCCCGGGGCTTCGGCGGCCAATCCGTGCGGCGGGCTGGGCGAGGTGCGGCCGGCGGCGCCGGTGCCGCATGCGCCGGGGCTGGGGGATGTGTTGCGGCTGCTGCCGCGCTAGGTTGACCCGCCGATTGGACCCTTTGGCCCGCGATGGTATAGGCGCGGGCCTTTCTGGATGACCGTTGCTTTCATGACCGACGATCCCCCGCCCCATCCGGCCCTGTTGCCTGCCGGCCTGCGCGATCTGCTGCCGCCCGATGCGGAGGCGGAGGCGGCGGCGGTGCAGGGGTTGATGGATGCCTTCTCGGCGCATGGCTATCACCGGGTGAAGCCGCCTTTGCTGGAGTTCGAGGATTCGTTGCTGGCCGGGTCTGGCGCCGCGGTGGCGGACCAGACGTTCCGGCTGATGGACCCGGATACGCGGCGGATGATGGGGTTGCGGGCCGACATGACGCCGCAGGTGGCGCGGATTGCGACCACGCGGCTGGGGCAGGCGGCGCGGCCGTTGCGGCTTTCCTATGCCGGGCAGTGCCTGCGGGTGCAGGGCTCTCAGATTGCGCCGGATCGGCAGGTGGCGCAGGCGGGGATTGAGCTGATCGGGCCGGATGGTCCGGAGGCGGATGCGGAGATCGTGCTGGTGGCGGCCGAGGCGTTGGCGGGGCTGGGGCTGGGGCGACTTTCCTATGACCTGACGATGCCGCCGCTGGTGCCGGCGTTGCTGGATGAGGCCGGGTTTTCGCCGGAGCAGCGGGCTTCGCTGGGGCGGGCGCTGGATCGCAAGGATGCGGCGGCGGTGCGGGCGCGTGGGGGGGCTTTGGCCGGGACGTTGACCGACCTGCTGCTGGCGGCGGGGCCGGCTTCGCGGGCGTTGGAGGCATTGGCGGCGGCGGCGTTGACGCCGGGGGCGCGGCGGCATGCCGAGCGGCTGGCGGAGACGGTGGCGGCGATACGGGTGCGGGCGCCGGAGTTGAAGATCACGGTTGATCCCGTTGAATTCAGGGGATTCAAATACCACACCGGGGTGAGCCTTTCGGTGTATGCGCCGGGGCGGCACGAGGAGTTGGGCCGTGGCGGGCGCTATGTGTGCGGCGAGGCCGAGCCGGCCACCGGGGTGACGCTGTACCCGGATGCGGTGCTGCGGGCGATGCCGGCGCGGGCGCCGCGGGCGCGGGTGTATGTGCCGGCCGGGACCGATCCGGCGGTGGCGGCGGGGTTGCGGGCGCAGGGGTTTGCGACCGTTTTGGGGTTCGAGCCCGGGGATGCGCGCGCGCAGGCGCGGCTTCTGGGGTGTTCGCATGTGTTGGACGGCGGCGTGGCCGTCGGGATCGAAGGTAGGCCGCAATGACCAATGTGACCGTCATCGGCGCGCAGTGGGGCGACGAGGGTAAGGGCAAGGTGGTGGACTGGCTTTCGAGCCGGGCCGACGTGGTGGTGCGCTTCCAGGGCGGGCACAATGCCGGGCATACGCTGGTGGTGGGCAACGAGACCTACAAGCTCAGCCTGTTGCCGAGCGGCCTGGTGCGCGGGAAGCTGGGCATCATCGGCAATGGCGTGGTGATCGACCCCGAGGCGCTGCTGGCGGAGATCGCGCGGGTGCGGGCGCAGGGGCTGGTGGTGTCGCCGGAGACGCTGCGCATCGCGGAGAATGCGGTGCTGATCCTGCCGGTGCACGGGGCGATCGACCGGGCGCGCGAGGCGGCGAGGGGCGAGCGGAAGATCGGCACCACCGGGCGCGGGATCGGGCCGGCCTATGAGGACAAGGTGGCGCGCCGCGCGATCCGGGTGTGCGACCTGGCGGAGCCGGAGACGCTGTCGTTCAAGCTGGATGAGCTGCTGCTGCACCACAACACGCTGCTGAAGGGCCTCGGCGCTGAGACCTTCGAGAAGCAGGACGTGCTGGACCGGCTGCTGGCGCTGGCGCCGGAGATCCTGCCGTACGTGGAGCCGGTGTGGGAGCGGCTGGACGAGCTGCGCCGGGCGGGCAAGCGCATTCTGTTCGAGGGTGCGCAGGCGGTGATGCTCGACGTGGATCATGGGACGTACCCGTATGTGACCAGCAGCAACACCGTGGCGGCGACGGCGGCGAGCGGTTCGGGGATCGGGCCTTCCGCGGTTGGGTTCGTGCTGGGGATCGCCAAGGCGTACACCACGCGGGTGGGGTCTGGGCCGTTTCCCTCTGAGCTGACCGACGAGACCGGGCGGTTGCTGGGTGAGCGCGGGCGGGAGTTCGGCACGGTGACGGGGCGGCCGCGGCGGTGCGGCTGGTTCGATGCGGTGCTGGTGCGCCAGGCGGTGAAGGTGGGCGGGGTGCAGGGGCTGGTGCTGACCAAGCTCGATATCCTGGACGGGCTGCCGGAGCTGAAGGTGTGCGTGGGCTACCGGATCGACGGCGAGCTGGTGCGGCGGATGCCGGCCGGGATGGCGGCGCAGGCCAAGGCCGAGGCGGTGTATGAGGTGATGGAAGGCTGGAGCGGCTCCACGCGGGGTGCGCGCAGCTGGGCCGAGCTGCCGGCGCAGGCGGTGAAATACGTGAAGCGGATCGAGGAGCTGGTGGAGGCGCCGGTGACCCTGGTGTCCACATCTCCCGAGCGGGACGATACCATCCTGGTGCGCGACCCGTTCGAAGGATAGCGGGCGCGGGGCTGCGTTCGGAGGTGGTTAAGGAATAGAGGGGTAGGGTCCGGGACAGAGAGTGGACCGGACCAGGATGGCCCAGACCCCGCAGGAGCTCCGGCTGATCGCCGGGCAATACGCAGTTGACCTGGCGCGGCCCATGCAGGGCTGGGGCGCCGGGTTGAATTGTTTCGTGGCGCGGGATGCGAAAACCGGGCGCGAGGACGCGATGGCGCTGATGGTGCGCCGCGATGCGCCGCCGCGGGCGCAGGCGGTGACCTCGCTGGCGGCCATGCCGATCGACGGTATTCTGACGCCGCTGGCGCATGGGCCGGCGCTGGGGCCGGGCGGCACGCCGGAATGGTTCGTGATTGCGCCGGCGCCACCGGGGCGGCCGGTGTTCGGGCCGCATGCCGGGCAGGCGGGGCAGTGGCACGAGCAGGACCTGCTGGCCTATGTGTTGCGGCCGGTGGCGCATGCGCTGGAACGGTTGCAGGCGCGGCACGTGACGCATCGCGGCATCCGGCCCGACAATCTGTTCCGTGCGCGCGCCGACGAGCCGGTGACGCTGGGCTGTGCCTGGGCGGCGCCCTCGGCGTTCTTCCAGCCGGCGATCTTCGAGCCGCCCTATTCCGCCATGTGCCTGCCGGGCGGGCGCGGCGAGGGCAGCATCGGCGACGACGTTTACGCGCTGGGCGTGACGCTGCTGGTGCTGGCCACCGGGCGGATGCCGATGGCGGGGCTGGACGATGCCGAGGTTGTGCGGCGCAAGCTGGAACTGGGCAGCTTCGCAGCGCTGGCGGGCGATGAGCGGCTGAGCCCGGCGATCGGCGACCTGATCCGCGGGATGCTGGCCGAGGACCCGGACCATCGGCCGCCGCCGGTGCTGCTGGCCGATCCCGCGGCGGCACGGGCGCGGCGGGTGGCGGCACGGCCGCCGCCGCGGGCGCAGCGCCCGCTGGAGATCGGGCGGGCTTCCGCCATCAACCTGCGCACCCTGGCCTTCGCGATCGCGACGCAGCCGGAGGAGGGGGTGCGGCAGTTGCGCAGCGGGGCGGTGGATCGCTGGCTGCGGCGCAGCCTGGGCGATTCGACGCTGGGCGGGCAGCTGGACGAGCTGGTGCGGGCCCGCGTGGCCGACATGCCGCCCGAGGACACCACGGCCGATGCGGTGCTGGCGGTGCGGGCGGTGGCGATGCTGGATTCGCTGGCGCCGATGAGTTGGCGTGGGGTTTCGCTGTTCCCGGATGGGTTGGGCTCGGCGCTGGCCGGGGCGGCGGGGAGCGAGGGGGAGCGGATTCTGGCGGAGATGGTGGCCGCCGAGGGTACCGCGGCCTGGGCGGCGATGCGGCCGGAGCGTTGTGACCCCATCCTGCTGCGGGTGGATGCGCACCAGAACCGCCAGATGCTGCGCCAGCGCGGTCCGGGCGGTGGGATCGCGCGGTTGCGCTACGGGCTGAATCCGCTACTGGCCTGCCGCAGCCCATTGCTGCAGGGCGCGCTGGTGGTGCGGCTGAGCGATTTGTTGCCGGCGCTGGAGGCCGGGGCCGGGGGTGTGCCCGTGCCGGAGGGGCTGCCGATGGATGGCGAGGTGGGCGCGTTCCTGGCTGCCCGCAGCGACCTGCCGGCGGGGCGGGAGCTGCAGCGCATGGCCGAGGCGCC
>CANHKG010000238.1 GCA_947460455.1 Rhodospirillales bacterium
AGCGGGTCCAGGGCAGAGCCCTGGCCTTCCTTTCTCAGGAACCACGCCATGAGCCAGACGATCACGCCGGACCGGTTGTTGGAGGAGCGGGGGGAGACTCGCACCTTGGATGGCTTTGTCGTCGGTGCCGCCTACGACCGCAGTGGCAATGTGGCGTTCGCCTTGGGGGATGGTTCGGTTCACATCGTCCGCAAGGGCGGGGAGTGGCAGAAGGTGGCGGCGCATGAGGGCGCGGCGATGGCCATTGCCGCCGATAGCCGCGCGGCGGGCTGGGTCACTGGCGGGGATGACGGGCGGTTTGTGCGCGTGTCCACCGATGGCACCGTCTCGGCCATTGCCGAGTTCGGCATGATGAAGTGGGTGGAGCACGTGGCCGCCACCACGGATGGCAAGGGCGTGCTGGCCTGTTCCGTCGGCAAGGCGGTGCATGTGTTCGATGGCGCGGGCACGAAGCTCAAGACGGTGCAGCATCCCTCCTCCGTCACGGGCCTGGTGTTCGATGCCAAGGGCAAGCGGTTTGCCGCCAGCCACTACAATGGCGCCAGCGTGTGGTTCGTCGCATCGAAAACCGACAATCCGCGCAAGCTGGAATGGAAGGGCAGCCATATCGGCATCGCCATGTCGCCCGATGGCGATTGCGTGGTGACGGCGATGCAGGAGAATTCCCTGCACGGCTGGCGCCTGTCCGACGGCCAGCACATGCGCATGACGGGGTATCCGGCGAAAACCATGGCGCTGTCCTTCACCAAGAACGGCAAGTGGCTGGCCAGTTCGGGGGCGGATTCCATCGTGATGTGGCCGTTCCACGGTGGCGGCCCGATGGGCAAGCCGCCCACGGAGCTGGCCGGCGGGGATGGCGTGAACTGCACCCGGGTGGCCGCCCACCCCACGCATGATGCGATCGCGGCTGGATTTGCCGATGGGCTGGTGGTGATGGCGGATATCAACTCGGCCCGCATCCTGCCGGTGGCCGCCGCCGGCCGCGGCCCGATTTCCGCCCTGGCCTGGAGCCCGGACGGCACGCATCTGGCCTTCGGCACGGAGACCGGCTTCGCCGCGGTGGTTGATTTCTCCAAGCGGTCCTGACCGCGGGGCCAGGGCCAGCCAGGATGCGCGCCCGGCGCCCAACCTGGCCCCTGGCCGCCGCCCTGGCCCTGCATCTGGCCGCCGTCGCCGCCCTGGCCACCGCCCCACCGCGCCGCCTGCCCCCGGCCATGGAGCCGGCGGCCGTGGACCTGATGGCCGCACCGGTTCCAGTGCCGGAACCACCTTCGGACATGCCCCTGACCGGCGCGGCAGACCTGCAGGAAGCCACGCCCGGCCCCGTTATGTGGCCCCAACCTGCCCCTTCGTCGCCGGCACCAAGCCGTGCCGCCCCGGCCCAGCGCCCATCCACCGCCGCGCCCCCAGCCGCCATCGCGCCGGCCACGCCCGGCCCACCAGCCGCCAGCCAGGACGAAATCGCCACGTGGCAGGCCGCCCTCTCCGCCTGGGTGGAACGCCACCGCCGCTACCCCCCGGCCGCCCGCTTCCGGCAGGAGGAAGGCGTGGTGCGCGTGCGCTTTGAACTCGATCCGGCCGGCGCCGTCCGCCACGTCGCCCTCGAAGCCCCATCGGGCTCCCCCACGCTGGACGCCGCCGCCCTCGCCCTGCTGTCCGGCGCCACCCTGCCGGCGCCACCCGCGGGCATGGACCCGGCCCGCCGCAGCGTCAGCCTGCCGATCCGCTACCGCCTGGACTGAAGGCAGATCTGCCGGCGTCAGTCGCCTGGCGCCATCCAACCCGCCCGCGCCAGTGCCGCCACCAACTGCTCCGCCCCGAACGGCTTGCTCAGCACCGGCGCATGCCCGTGCCGCGCCACCAGGTGCCCCTGGCCGTAGCCGGTGATGAAGATGTAGGGCACGCCCAGCAGCAACAGCCGGTCCGCCACCGGATACACCGTCTCGCCCCGCAGGCTCAGGTCCAGCAGTGCCCCGGTCGGCGTTTCCTGCTCCACCAGCTGCAACGCTTCCGCCACCGAGCCGGCCGGGCCGGCCACCGCCGCGCCCAGTTCCTCCAGCACGTCCACCAGCATCAACCCGATCAGCTCCTCGTCCTCCACCACCAGCACGCGATGGCCGGCGAGGCTCTCCGGCCCGCTCACGGGTCCAGCTTCTCCTTGGCGATCTCCTCGCGGGCCTCCTGTTGAAACGCCGGCGAGGTGGGATCGGGCCGCTCCACCTTGGGGATGGGCGGCGCGTTCGGCACCATTTCATGAACGGGCTTGTCCGTCGGCTTCGCCATCTCGCCCTCCTATCCCTCGCCCGGACCGCGCGCGGTCCACGCCTTGTCCACCGCCGCATCCCAGGCGCGGTCGGATTCCATCGGATTCTGCGGCGTCAGTTGCAGGATCTCCGCCAGCTTTGCCCGCGCCCGGCTCGCCCGGCTCTTCATCGTGCCAACCGCACAGCCGCAGATCGCCGCCGCCTCCTCGTAGGACAGGCCAGAGGCACCCACCAGGATCAGCGCCTCGCGCTGCTCATCGGCCAGCAGCGCCAGCGCGTCGCGGAATTCCAGCAGGCGCATATGCCCTTCCTGCGCCGGCTTGGCGGCCAGGCGCGCGGCGAAGCGGCCATCCTCGTCACCCACCTCATGCCGGCGCTTGCGGAACTCGGAATAGAATTCGTTGCGCAGGATCGTGCACAGCCACGCCACCATGTTGGAGCCGGGCTGGAATGAATTGAGGTTGGCCCACGCCTTCACCAGCGTTTCCTGCACCAGGTCATCGGCACGCGCCGTGCGCCCGCACAGCGAAACCGCGAAGCCACGCAGCTTGGGCACCGCCGCCAGCAGCTCGTCCTTGCTGGCCGCGCGCTGCGCCTCGGTCACCACAGGGCGGGGTTTCTCCTCCGCCGCAGTCACCCCCATGCTCTCCGCGAGAGTCATGAGCCGCTCCGCTTGCGCTCCAGCTCCTCCAGCAGCTGCACGAACCGGTCTGGCACCGGCTCGTTCACCACCTCATCATAGATCGCGCGAAGCTGGCGGCTGATCAGCAATTCCACCGCCGGCACGGGCACGGCCGGCTCACCCTGCGGTGCCGCATCCCCCTCCGCCTCGCCTTCGCGAGACATCTCCGGGGCCGGCACCGGCGCGGCGGGCTTACGCTGATCCATCTGCACCTCTCTGTGAAACCGGGCGTCCCCGGTTCTTCCTAACGCCTGCGGTACAATACTCATGCCGGCCATTCCGAATATCTCGCATTAGTGAACGCGCCAGCAGCCCTCTGGTTCCCGCGCCATGTGGCGGCCTGCCCCCCCCTTTGGTAAGGCTGCCCACGCCGGGGGACCCGCGGCTGTCACAGGGGAGCCTCATGAACATTGTTTCTTCTATTGCCTCACATATTCCGTATTTGCGCCGCTTCGCCCGCGCCCTCACCGGCAGCCAGGCCAGCGGCGATGCCTATGTCGCCGCCACGCTGGAGGCAGTGGTGGAAGGCACCGGCGCCGGCGACCCGGCCCCCACGCGCCTCTCGCTGTTCCGCGCCTTCCTGCGCATCTGGGGCTCCATCCCGGTCAACAAGGGCGGCACCGCCGACCCCGAGAACCGGCTGATGCAAACCACCCACAGCCGGCTGGAGGCGATCACCCCGCTGCCCCGCGTCGCCTTCCTGCTGAACGCCCTGGAAGGCTTCAACACAGAGGAAATGGCCGAGGTCATGGGCCGCACGCCCGCGGAGATCCAGGCGCTGCTCGGCATGGCCAGCAGCGAGATCGCCGCCCATCTCTCCACCGACGTGCTGATCATCGAGGACGAGCCGATCATCGCCATGGACCTCGAAGCCGTCGTCACCAGCCTCGGCCACCGCGTGCTGCAGGTGGCGCGCACCCGCACCGAAGCCGTGGACGCGATGGCGGACCATCGCCCCGGCCTGGTGCTGGCCGATATCCAGCTGGCCGATGGCAGCAACGGCCTGGATGCGGTGAAGGAGATCCTGGCCGTGTGCAGCGTGCCCGTGGTGTTCATCACCGCCTATCCCGAACGCCTGCTCACCGGCAGCCGGCCGGAGCCCACCTTCCTCATCACCAAGCCGTTCCGCACCGATGCGGTGAAGGCGATCATCACCCAGGCGCTGTTCTTCGACCGGCGCGCCACGCTGGCCGCCACGCCCTCCGCCACCGCCTGACCCACCCCACCCAGCGCGGCCACCAGGCCGCGATGCCCGGCAGCAAAGATGGGGTCATGAACGCCGAAGGCGAAACCCAGCCCGGCGCCGAATGCCCGCGCCCGAACCTGCCCAGCCTCCTCCCCGTGCTGCGCCAGCGCCGGCGCTCACTGCTGGCCGCGGCCGGCGGCTTCCTGCTGCTGGCGCTGGCCTGCGTGCTGGCCGCCTATCTCGCCTGGCGCACCATCCGCTCCAGCGACGCCGTGCTGGCCACAGCCGAGGCACGGCGCACCACCGTTGCTGTTGTGGAAGGGTTGATGGCGGTGGAATCCGCCCAGCGCGCCCTGCTCCTCACGCACGAACCACCGGAGCAGGCCGCCCTGCAGGCCGCGGCAGCGCGGCTTGATGCCCTGCTCGCGCCCCTCCCCGGCCCCGACGGCAACGCCCTGCGCGATGCCGTGCGCCAGGCTCAGGCCCAGCTCCAGGCCGTCGCCGATCGCGCTACCGCGCCCCCCGCCGCCGCCCTGCGCGACCCCGCCGCCCGCCAGGCCATGGCAGAGGCCCAGGCCGCCGCGGCCCAGATGGTCGCCGCCGCCAACATCGCGCTCGACCAGCTGGCCCTGCAGCAGCGCCGCCTCGGCACCCAGGTGGTGCTCGCCATCGTCGCCTGCCTGCTCCTGGCCACCGCCCTGGCCGTTCTGCTGCTGTGCGACACGCGCCGCCATGTGCGCCAGCTCGCCCTGCGGGAGACCCGGCTGCACGACCTCTCCGCCACGCTCGACCAGCGCGTGGCCGAACGCACCCGCGCCCTCACCGAAGTAAGCCTGCGCTTCGAGATCGCGCTCAGCGCCACCGGCGTCACCGTCGCATTGCAAGACCGCGCGCTGCGCTTCACCTGGATCAGCAAGGGTGAATACAACCATACCGCAGATGAAATGGTGGGCCGCACCGACGAACAGGTGAACCCCGATCCCTCCATGGCCTCCGTCACCGCGCTGAAGCGCGCCGTGGTGGACAGCGGCGAGCCTGCCCGGCGCGAGATCCGCGTGGTGCATGGCGGCGCGGAACGCTGGCTCGATCTTTCCGTGCAGCCCATGCGCAACGACAGCGGCGCCATCATCGGCATCATCGCCGCGGCGATCGATGTCACGCACTACAAGGACCAGGAAAGCCGCATCCGCCTGCTGATGCGCGAGGTCACCCACCGCTCGCTCAACCTGCTCGCGGTGATCGCGGCGATCACCCGCCAGACCGCCAACAACGCCACCTCGGTGGCCGATTTCGAAACCCGCTTCTCCTCGCGCCTGCAATCGCTCGCCGGCTCGCACGACCTGCTGGTGCAGGAAGACTGGTCCGGCGCCTCGCTGCGCGCCCTGGTGCGCTCCCAGCTCGGCCATTTCGCGGATATCACGGATTCGCAAACCGAGATCACCGGCCCACCGCTGCACCTGCAGCCCGATGCCGCGCAGCATATCGGCATGGCGCTGCACGAACTCGCCGCCAACGCCGCGCGCTACGGCGCATTGTCGGCCCCCGGCGGCCGCGTCGTCATCACCTGGCGCCTGCTGCCCGGCAACGGCGAGAGCGGGGAGAAGGTGGAGATCACCTGGCATGAGGTCGGCGGCCCGCCCGTCGCCCCGCCCTCCCGCCGCGGCTTCGGCCGGCTGGTCATCGAGCGCACCGTGGCCCGTGGCGTGCAGGGCGAGGTGAAGGCCGAATACCGGCCCGAAGGCCTGCACTGGACCCTGACCTTCCCGGCCAGCTTCGTCGTTCGGAGCTGACCCGCCTCCGCACCACGCGCGGAACCGCCCACCGGCATCGGCGTTGCCCTGCGGTCCCCAAACCCAGGAGAACCCAATGCCCAACGTTCGTAACCGCGTGCAGTCCATGGCCAGCGAAGCCCGCCACGGGCTGGATGATGCCATCACCATGGCCACCGACCAGGGCCGCCGCGCCATGCAATCCGTGGGCGACTACGGCGGCACCGTGCAGCACACCGGGGAGATGATGGCGGAGGAAGCCGCACGCCGCATCCGCGACTATCCCGTCACCACCGTGCTCGCCGCCGCCGCCCTCGGCCTGTTCACCGGCTTCCTGCTCTCGCGTCGCTGAACAGCACGCGACGGAACCCCCCGCCGTCGCGTGCATTGAAAGACCGTGCGGTTCTCGGCTTCCCGCCCCGCACCACCGGACGACCACCGCCGCCACCCCCACGGCGCGTGGTCGTCCGGTGCCAATGCGGCAAGCTGCAGTCACCGGCCCGGCGCCGATACAGCGAGAACCGAGATGCGGCGCCGCAGGCTCCTCCAGGTTGCCCTGGCCCTCCCCACCCTTGCCGCCACCGGCGCCACGCAAACCGCGCCGGACAGCCGCTACCTGCCGCTGCCCTTCGACGGCGCCACCGTGCCCTCGCTCGCGCGCAGCTTGGCCGAACAACCGCACCGCCCACGCCGCGACCCGCTGCCCCCCTTCCTCGCCCGGCTGGATTACGACGGCTACCGCCGCCTGCGCTTCGACAGCGAGCAGGCATTGTGGCGCGATGGCCTGCCCTTCCAGCTCCAGCCCCACCACCGCGGCTTCCTGTTCCACGACCGCGTGGAACTGTTCGAGGTCGCCGAGGGCCAGGCCACCCGCCTGCGCTACCGGCCGGAGGATTTCCGCTTCGACGGCCGCAAGCTGTCGGAAGACAAGGCCCTGGCGGAAGACATCGGCGATCTCGGCTTCGCCGGCTTCCGCCTGCTGCACAAGCTGAACCGCCCGGACCATTTCGATGAGGTCTGCAGCTTCCTCGGCGCCAGCTATTTCCGCGCCCTCGGCCGCGGCCATGTCTATGGCCTCTCCGCCCGCGGCCTCGCCATCAACACCGCCGAGCCCGGCGGCGAGGAATTCCCCGCCTTCACCGCCTTCTGGGTGGAACGCCCCCGCCCCGGCGACAGGCAAATGGTGGTGCACGCCCTGCTGGAATCGCCAAGCCTCACCGGCGCCTACCGCTTCGCCATCACCCCCGGCGAAGCCACCGCAATGGAGATCCAGGCCACGCTGCACCCGCGCCGCGATATCCGCCGCATCGGCATCGCGCCCGCCACCAGCATGTTCTACTTCGCCCCGCACGACCGCGCCCGCATCGCCGATTGGCGCGGCGCGGTGCACGATTCCGATGGGCTGCTGATCCGCAGCGGCACCGGCGAACAGATCTGGCGCCCGCTCGCCAACCCGCAGGACCTCCAGCTCAGCGGCTTCCAGGACGAGGCTCCCCAGGGCTTCGGCCTGATGCAGCGCGCCCGCGCCTTCCCCCACTATGCCGACCTGGAGGCCGCCTACCACCGCCGCCCCAGCCTCTGGGCCGAACCGCTCGATCCCTGGGGGCCCGGCGAGATCACGCTGGTGGAAATCCCGACCAAGAGCGAAATCCACGACAACATCGCCAGCTTCTGGTCCCCGCGCGACGGCCTGCGCGCCGGCACCCCGCTCGCCCTGCGCTACCGCCTCACCTGGCTCGGGGAGGCATTGGGCGACCCCCGCCTGCTGCGCTTCGCCACCACCCGCCACGGCCTGGCAGACCAGGGCAAGCTCCGC
>CANHKG010000239.1 GCA_947460455.1 Rhodospirillales bacterium
ATCCTGCACGGCGTCGATTTCGAGGTGCGGGAAGGCGAGGTCATCACCCTCCTCGGCCGCAACGGCGCCGGCAAGACCACCACGATGAAGTCCATCATGGGCCTCGTCGGCCGCCGCGCCGGCTCCATCCGCTTCAAGGGGGAGGAGATTGTCGGCCTGCGCCCCGATCTCGTCGCCCGCCGCGGCATCGCCTTCTGCCCGGAGGAGCGCGGCATCTTCGCCTCGCTCGACGTCACGGAAAACCTGATGCTCCCGCCCCGCATCGCCGAGGGCGGGCTCGATCTCGATCGCATCTACACGCTGTTCCCCAACCTCAAGGAACGCGCCAACAGCCCCGGCACCAAGCTCTCCGGCGGCGAACAACAAATGCTCGCCATCGCCCGCATCCTGCGCACCGGCGCGCGCCTGCTGCTGCTCGATGAACCCACGGAAGGCCTGGCCCCCGTCATCGTCCAGCAGATCGGCCGCACCATCCGCGAGATCAAGGCGCTCGGCTTCACCGTGCTGCTGGTGGAGCAGAACTTCCGCTTCGCCTCCACGGTCGCCGACCGTCACTACGTCATGGAGCACGGCAAGGTCATCGACATGATCCCCAATGCCGAGCTCGAACGGAGCATGGACAAGCTCCACGAATACCTGGGCGTCTAAGGGTCCACCCCGAAGCGCCGCCTGCCCCCGCGCGAAGCCACCGCCACGAGTGGCCGCCACCTCACACACAGGGAGACTTCACCTCATGCGCCTCTCTCGCCGTTCCCTCCTGGGCTCCGCCGCCGGCCTCGGCGCCGCTGCCGCCCTCACCGTTCCCGCCCGTGCCCAGCAGCCAGCCATCAAGGTCGGCGTGCTCACCGACATGTCCGGCCCCTACCAGGACCTCGCCGGCCCCGGCTCCATCGCCGCCACCCAGCTCGTCGCCAGCGAGTTCATGGCCGCCAACCCCGGCGCGCGCGTGGAAATCGTCTCGGCCGACCACCAGAACAAGGCCGACATCGCCGCCGGCACCGCCCGCCAGTGGTTCGACCGTGATGGCGTGGACGTGATCATCGACCTCTCCAACTCCGCCGTGGCCCTGGCCGTCTCCGGCATCGGCCGCGAGAAGAACAAGGCCGTCATCGCCACCGGTGCCGCCACGTCCGACATCTCCGGCCGCGCCTGCAACGCCAACACGGTGCATTGGGTGTACGACACCTACATGCTCGCCAAGTCCACCGGCGGCGCCATGGTGAAGGCCGGCGGCGACAGCTGGTTCTTCCTCACCGCCGACTACGCCTTCGGCCACGCCCTGGAACGCGACGTCTCCGATTTCGTGCGCAACGCCGGCGGCCGCATCGTCGGCTCGGTGAAAACGCCGTTCCCCGGCACCACCGATTTCTCCTCCTTCCTCATCCAGGCCCAGGCCTCGCGCGCCAAGGTGCTCGGCCTCGCCAATGCCGGCACCGACACCATCAACTGCATCAAGCAGGCCAAGGAATTCGGCGTCAGCAACAGCATGAAGGTCGCCGGCCTGCTGGTCTTCCTGTCGGATGTCCACGCCCTCGGCCTCGATGTCTGCCAGGGCCTGATCCTGTCCGAGAGCTTCTACTGGGACCAGAACGACCGCACCCGCGCCTTCTCCAGCCGCTACAGCCCCCGCATGCAGGGCAAGCGCCCCTCCATGGTCCAGGCCGGCAACTACGCCTGCGTGCTGCACTACCTCAAGGCCGCCAAGGAGATGGGCTACGCCCAGGCCAAGGCCGATGGCGCCGCCACCATCGCCATGATGAAGAAGCTGCCCGCCGACGACGATTGCTTCGGCGCCGGCATCATCCGGGAGGACGGCCGCAAGATCCACCCGTCCTACCTCTACGAGGTCAAGAAGCCGTCAGAGAGCAAAGGCGCCTACGACTACTACAAGACCCTGGCCTCCACCCCCGCCGAGGAAGCCTTCCGGCCGCTATCCGCCGGCGTCTGCAGCCTCGTGAAGACCTGATCCCAAACCGCCCAAGCCGGGCCGCACTTCCGCGGCCCGGTGCCGCCTCCTGGAGAGAACCGAGAATGAGCCTGTCCCGTCGCGCCCTTCTGGGCACCGCCGCCGCCGTGCCGGCAGCCGCCACCTTCCGCTCCGCCCGCGCCCAGCGCCCCGTGGTCAAGATCGGCGTGCTCACCGACCTCTCCGGCGTCTACCAGGACATCGTCGGCCCGCTCGCCGTCGAATCCACCCGCCTCGCCGTGGCCGATTTCGGCGACCGCGGCTTCGATGTGGAAGTGCTCATCGGCGACCACCAGAACAAGCCGGACATCGGCTCCAACCTCGTCCGCCAGTGGTACGACCGTGATGGCGTGGACATCGTCGTCGAAGGCGGCTCCTCGGCCGTGGCGCTCGCCGTCTCCGGCGTCGCCCGCGACAAGAACAAGGCCTACATCAACTCCGGCGGCGCCACCTCCGATCTCACCGGCACCCAGTGCAACGCCAACACCCTGCACTGGACCTACGACACCTACATGCTCGCCAAGTCCACCGGCGCTGCCATGGTGAAGGCCGGCGGCAACAGCTGGTTCTTCATCACCGCCGACTATGCCTTCGGCCACGCCCTCACGCGCGATGTCGGCAACTTCGTCACCCAGGCCGGCGGCCGCGTCCTCGGCGGCGTGCGCACGCCCTTCCCCGGCACCACCGATTTCTCCTCCTACCTGCTCCAGGCCCAGGCCAGCGGCGCCAAGGTCATCGGCCTCGCCAATGCCGGTGCCGACACCATCAACTGCATCAAGCAGGCCAAGGAATTCGGCATCACCACCCCGCTCGCGGGCCTGCTGATGTTCATCTCGGATGTCCACTCGCTGGGGCTGGACACCTGCCAGGGCCTCGTCCTCACCGAGAGCTTCTACTGGAACCTCAACGACCGCACCCGCGCCTTCTCCGATCGCCTGTGGAAGCGCATGCCGAACCGTCGCGCCGGCATGGCCAATGCGGGCCCCTACAGCTCCACCCTGCACTTCCTCAAGGCCGTCCAGGCGATGGGCCCGGCCGAGGCCAAGAAGTCCGGCGCGGCGCTGATCGCCCAGATGAAGAAGATGCCCACCGACGACGACGTGCACGGCCAGGGCATCATTCGTGAGGACGGCCGCAAGATCCACCCCGCCTACCTCTTCCAGGTCAAGAAGCCGTCGGAGAGCAAGGGCCCGTGGGACTACTACAACCTCCTCGGCACCACCCCCGCGGATGAGGCGTTCCGCCCCATGAAGGATGGCAACTGCCCGCTGGTGAAGGCCTGATGCGGCGGCCCCAGGCGGAAGAAGGCGCACGGCCATGATGATGATCCTCGGCATCCCCGCACCGCTGCTCTTCGGGCAGTTGCTGCTGGGCGTGGTCAACGGCGCGTTCTACGCGCTGATGTCCCTGGGCCTCGCCATCATCTTCGGCATGCTGAACATCGTGAACTTCGCGCACGGCGCGCTGTTCATGCTGGGCGCCTTCACCGCCTGGGGCCTGCTGAACTACGCAGGGATCGGCTACTGGTGGGCCCTGCTGCTGGCCCCCCTCATCGTCGGTGCCTTCGGCGTGCTGCTGGAGCGGCTGTTCATCAGCAAGCTCTACAAGCTCGATCACCTCTACGGCCTGCTGCTCACCTTCGGCCTCGCCCTCATCCTCGAAGGCCTGGTGCGCAACTACTACGGCTCCTCGGGCCTGCCCTACCGCATCCCCTCCCAGCTCCAGGGCGCGCAGAACCTCGGCTTCATGATCATGCCGAACTACCGCGGCTGGGTCGTGCTCGCCGCCATCGTCATGTGCGTCATCACCTGGCTGGTCATCGAGAAAACCTCGATCGGCGCCAAGCTGCGCGCCGCCACGGAAAACGCGCCGCTGGTGCAAAGCTTCGGCATCAACGTGCCGCTCATGATCACCCTCACCTACGGCGCCGGCGTGGCCCTGGCCGCCTTCGCCGGCGTGCTGGCGGCACCGATCTACTCGGTGAACCCCAACATGGGCGCCAACTTCATCATCGTGGTCTTCGCCGTGGTGGTGATCGGCGGCATGGGCTCCATCCTCGGCTCCATCGTCACCGGCTTCGGCCTGGGCATCGTCGAGGGCCTCACCCGCGTATTCTATCCCGAAGGCTCCGCCACGGTCATTTTCGTGGTCATGGTCATCGTGCTGCTGGCCCGCCCCGCCGGGCTCTTCGGAAGGGCGCACTGAAGATGATGGGTTTCTCCCGCCCGCAAACCGCGGCCTTCTGGCTGATGGTCGCCGCGATCATGATCGCCCCGGCGATCCTCTACCCCGTCTTCCTGATGAAGGTGATGTGCTTCGCGCTCTTCGCGTGCGCCTTCAACCTGCTCATCGGCTATGTCGGCCTCGGCAGCTTCGGCCACGCCGCCTTCTTCGGCATGGGCGCCTACATCACCGCCTACACCGCCAAGGCCTGGGGCTGGACACCGGAGATCGCCATCCTCGCCGGCGGCCTCGTCGGCGGCGGCCTCGGCCTCGCCTTCGGCTGGCTCGCCATCCGCCGCCAGGGCATCTACTTCGCCATGATCACCCTGGCCCTCGCGCAGATGAACTACTTCCTCTGCACCCAGTGGGATTTCACCGGCGGCGAGGATGGCATCCAGGGCGTCCCCCGCGGCAACCTCTTCGGCCTCTTCTCGCTGAAGTCCGATCTCGCCATGTATGCCGTCGTGGCCGTGGTCTTCGTCGCCTGCTTCCTGCTCATCCACCGCATCGTCCACTCCCCCTTCGGCCAGGTGCTGAAGGCGATCCGCGAGAACGAGCCCCGCGCCACTTCGCTGGGCTACCGCACGGATGACTACAAGCTGATGGTCTTCGTCCTCTCGGCCGCCATCGCCGGCATCGCCGGCGGCATGAAGGCCCTGGTCTTCGGCATCGCCACCCTCACGGATGTCAACTTCCCCATGTCCGGCGAAGTCATCCTGATGGCGCTGCTCGGCGGCATGGGCACCATCTTCGGCCCCGTCGTCGGCGCTGCCATCGTCATCACCATGCAGAACTACCTCGCCCCCTTCGGCGCCTGGGTCACCGTCACCCAGGGCGTGGTCTTCGTGGTCTGCGTGCTCGCCTTCCGCCGCGGCCTCATCGGCGAACTCGCCGCCCGCCGCCGCCTCAGCCTCTAGGCCGGGGCAGGGCGGTGCGCCTGCTCCTCCTGGCCGCCCTGGCGTTTGTCGCCTGGGCGGCGCCGGGGCAAGCCGCC
Organism: Rhodospirillales bacterium; assembly: GCA_947460455.1. Classification (GTDB taxonomy): domain Bacteria; phylum Pseudomonadota; class Alphaproteobacteria; order Acetobacterales; family Acetobacteraceae; genus CAMDGX01. The sequence continues at coordinate 5,184 of CANHKG010000239.1, forward strand.
GCCCAACCCGCCCCCGCCTGCCAGGCCGGCACCCTGTCCGCCCTGCGCGCCTGCATCGCCCAGGCCGAGCCCGGCGCCCGCATCGCCCTCACGCAAGACATCACCTGCCGCGGCGTCCAGGAATGCTGCCCCGGCGGCGCCGCCCCGCTGCGCCTCACCGGCATCCAATCCCTCACCATCGACGGCCAAGGCCATAGCTTCCGCCGCACTGCCGGCCAGCGCAGCTGCCAGGCCGTCGTCATCCGCAACGCCCCCGCGCTGACCATCGCCAACCTCACCTTCGACGAAGACCGCGCCGCACCCCCCTGCGAACTCGCCGACAAGCCCTGTCCCTCCACCCTCGATATCGGCAACACCCGCGGCCTTACGCTCGATGGCGTGCGCGTCCTCTGGGGCAAGGGCTATGTCGTGCGCATCTGGAGCGCGGCGGACATCGTCGTGCGCCGCACGGAAATCGCCGATGCCGGCATCATCGCCCTCTACGCCGGCCACTACAAATACGGCCCCACCACCAACATCCTGATCGAGAATTCCCGCATCCTTCGCGCCCGCACCAACGGCATCGCGCTCCAGGGGGCAGATGGCGCCGTGGTCCGCAACACCCGCTTCGAAGGCAACCACTGGCACGGCCTCTGGCCCGTCCCCAACATCCCCGGCGGCATCACGCCCGGCGGCCAGCTCCTCTTCGCCCAGGGCACCGGCATGCGGGCGGAAAACAACATCTTCGTCGGCAGCAACTGCGCCAACTGCAAGCCCAGCCAGCTCGTCACCGCGCTGGAAATCGGCGAGGGCCCGGACAGCCCCGGCGTCAGCAACCTCGCCATCACCGGCAACCGCATCTGCCACAGCAACCCCGGCTGGGCGATCTACCACAACCCCGGCGCCACGCTCGGCACCGCCACCGTCGCCAACAACCGCATCTCCGGCTACACCGGCACCGACAACCTGCGCGGCCCCGTCAGCCGCAGCAACAACATCATCGCGCACGGCGAGAGCTGCCCGGGGTCGTAGGAAGAAAGCATGTTCTTTTTTGAAAAAAAGAACCAAAAAACTTCCCCGACTTTGCGCCGTGGCTAGCCCGGGCGCCATTATCAAAAGTCTTTTTGCTTCTTTTTCTTCAGAAAAAGAAGATTCTTCCTTCCTTGGAACCCACACATGACCCTCCAAGCCACCCGTTCCGTCTTCATGCGCGGCGGCACCAGCAAGGCCCTGATGTTCCGCGCCGCGGATCTCCCCGCCGACACCGCCGCCCGCAACGCCCTGTTCCTCGCCGCCATGGGCTCGCCCGACCCCAGCATGCGCCAGCTCGACGGCATGGGCGGCGGCGTCTCCTCCCTGTCGAAGGTCTGCATCGTCGGCCCCCCAAGCCGCCCCGATGCCGATGTGGACTACACCTTCGCCCAGATCGAGATCGACCGGCCAGAGGTCGACTACGCCGGCAATTGCGGCAACATGTCCTCCGCCATCGGCCCCTTCGCGGTCGATGAGGGCCTCGTCCCCACCCCGCCAGACGGGGAGGCGGTCGTCCGCATCCACAACACCAACACCTCAAAAATCATCGTCGCCCGCTTCCCCGTCCAAGCCGGCCGCGCCGTGGTGGCAGGCGATCTCGCGCTCGATGGCGTCGCCGGCACCGGCGCGCCCATCCGCCTCGATTTCACTGACCCCGGCGGCTCCAAAACCGGCAAGCTCCTGCCCAGCGGCAACGCCATCGACCTGCTGGAAATCCCCGGCCACGCCCCCATCCGCGCCAGCCTGGTCGATGCCGCCAACCCCTGCGTCTTCATCGCCGCCGCCGATCTCGGCCTCCAGGGCCACGAACTCCCCACCGCCCTGGAACAGGACAAGCCTCTGCTCGAAATGCTGGAGGCCCTGCGCCGCGCCGCCTCCGTCCGCATGGGCCTCGCGCCCAGCCTGGAAGCCGCCGCCCGCATCACCTCCATCCCCAAGCTCGGCCTGCTCGCCGCGCCGATGGAAACCACGCTGCTCTCCGGCCGCACGCTCGCGGCCGATCAAGCCGACATCGTCGCCCGCATGATCTCGGTCGGCCAGCCGCACCGCGCCATCCCGCTCACCGGCGCGCTCTGCCTGGCCGTCGCCTGCCGCATCCCCGGCAGCCTCGCCAACACCCTCGCCCGCCCCTCCGATCCCACTGCCGCCATCCGCATCGCCCACCCCTCCGGCAGCATCATGGTCGCCGCGGAAATCCGCCTCGATCCAAGCGGGCCAAACCTCACCGTCCCCCACGCCACCGTCTTCCGCACCGCCCGCCGCCTTTTCCAAGGCGAAGTCCTCTGGCAACCCCCCACCAAGTAGGGCGTGTGTGGACGGCCCCTCCGCTGCAAGGGTGTCTTGGGAGAAAATGTCTGATCCGTGTGCGAGAGCGTCCGTGTGTCCGGCCTGTTTGTGCGGCACGTGACCGCTGGCCCAGATGGGTTCCGCGATCCCCTCCCAAACGGATCGGCGGCCTCTTCTGGCCACCACCCTACGCGGGCTCTGGGGATCGTCGGCTCGCCCGATCAGC
>CANHKG010000240.1 GCA_947460455.1 Rhodospirillales bacterium
ACCCGGCGGATCGGGCGCAGCGCCGGCTCTGTGATGCGGTAGAGGAAATCCCCCACCATCCACACGAAGCGGTTGCGCGTATCGAGCACGTTGAACGACACCAGCATGCTCATCACGGCGCCGAGGATCACCGCCCATTTGTAGAGATTCAGAATCTCCTGAGCGATCTGGAACAGGATCGTGATCACGGGACCTCCGCAGCAGCCGCGCGGCACCTGTCGCGGCCATCCAGCGTCCTCTGCCACGGGCGCGCCCGCCGGTAAACCCTGACCGGCATTTCGGCGGCTTGACTTGCCCCCCCACCATGAGCAAATACCGCCGCGCCGTGACCCCCCAAAGTCCCGGCGGCCGAGAGGCTGGGGCTGTAGCTCAGTTGGGAGAGCGCGTCGTTCGCAATGACGAGGTCAGCGGTTCGATCCCGCTCAGCTCCACCACTCCCCTTTAGCCTGCGCCAAATCCCCGCCAGGCATCCGCCATCCCCGCCAGCACGATCTGCACGCCGATGCACAGCAGCAGGAACGCCGACAGCCGCGCGAAGGTGCGCCGCGCCGAAGGCCCCAGCAGCGCCGCGATCCGGTCCGCCGAGCGGTAGGACAGCCAGATCACCCCGGCGATCACCACCGCAGCGGCCGAGGCGCCCAGGAAGAACCACATCACATCCGCCGGCACCCGCGGCCGCTGCGCGCCCAGGGCCACCGCCACCGCGATCGTTCCTGGCCCCGTGGTGAACGGCAGCGTCAGCGGAAAGAACGCCATCGCGGCCACGTCGCCCTCACCGCTTTCGGCCTGCTCTGCCTTGCGCGCCTCCTGCCGCTCCGGCGCGTTCAGCAGATCAAACGCCCGCACCGCCACCACCGCGCCGCCCGCGATGCGCAAGGCCGCCAGCGAGATGCCGAAGAACTCCAGGATGTAGGAGCCGGCGAACAACGCGCCCAGCATCACGCCCAGCGAATACAACGCGACCTTGTCCGACAGCATGCGCCGCTGCTGCGCGGTGAGATGCGCGGTGACCTCGTTGAAGATGAACGCGGCCCCGGGGGGGTTCACGATCGAGAACAGCGCCGGGACCGCGAGAAGGAAGGTTGCAAGGGCTAAAGACAAGGAAAGTTCTTCTTTTTTGTGAACAAAAAAGAAGCAAAAAAAACTTCATTCGTTTGCGCCCGCGCCAGAGCGAGCCGCAAACGAATGAAAGTTTTTTGGTTCTTTTTTTCAAAAAAGAACATGCTTACTTGCTCAACTCCTGCTCCACCAACGTCGCCCAATAGCTCGCCCCGATGGGCAGGATGTTGTCGTTGAAGTCGTATTTCGGATGATGCACCTGGGTCTTGAACCGATCCCCTTCCGCCTGCCCGATCCGCACGAAGCACCCCGGCACCGCCTGCGCCATGTAGGAGAAATCCTCCCCGCCCATGGTCGGCGGCCGTTCGCGCAGCACCTTGCCGGCCCCCAGCAGCTTTTCCCCGGCGCGGGCGGCGCGCTCGGCGGCATCGGCGTCGTTCACCACCGGCGGGTAGCCGCGCTTGTAGTCGATCTCGGCGGTGGCGCCGTGGGCGGCGCAGGTGGCGTTGACGATTTGGGGGATCAGCCGCTCCACCTCGTCCTGCACTTCGGGCCGCAACGTGCGCACGGTGCCGGAGAGCATGGCGGTGTCGGGGATCACGTTGTGGGCGCTACCGGCGTGGAACTGGGTGATGGAAACGACGGCGCTGGCCAGCGGATCAGTGCGGCGGGCAACGATGGTTTGCAGCGCCAGCACCACGTGGCTGCCCAGCACGACGGGGTCGATGGTCATGTGCGGGCGGGCGGCGTGGCCACCGCGGCCGGAGAGGGTGATGATGAACCTGTCCGACGCAGCGGAGACGCTGCCGGCCACGGCGGTGATGGTGCCCACCGGCAGCCCGGTATCGTTGTGGGCGCCATACACGCGATCGCAGGGGAAGCGCTGGAACAGGCCTTCCTCCACCATGATCCGCCCGCCGCCGGCGTTTTCTTCCGCCGGCTGGAAGATGAAATGCACCGTGCCGTCGAAATTACGGGTCTCGGCCAGGTATTTGGCGGCACCCAGCAGCATGGTGGTGTGCCCGTCATGCCCGCAGGCGTGCATGCGGCCGGGGGTGGTGGATTTGTGCGGGAAGTCGTTCTCCTCGGTCATCGGCAGGCAATCCATGTCTGCCCGGATGCCGATGGAGCGGGTGGAGGTGCCGGCCTTTAGCGTGCCGACCAGCCCGGTGCCGGCCAGGCCGCGCGTGACCTCGATGCCCCAGCTGGCCAGTTTCTCCGCCACCACCTGGCTGGTGCGGTGCTCCTCCAGGCCGAGTTCGGGATGGGCGTGCAGGTCGCGCCGCCATTCGGTCAGCAGCGGGGCGTCGGCGGCGATGCGGTTGATCACGGGCATGAAGGCACTCCGATACAGGAAGGCACACCATGCCGCGGCCCGGCCCAAGCCTGCAATTGCCGCTACAACCCGGCCAGAACCCGATCGACCTCCGGCAACATCTCGGCGACATGCATCTTCACCTGGCCGCCGGCAACAACCGCGATCCGGCGCGGCGCAACGCCCCACTGAGAATTGTCGTAGACCCGCACTTCGTCGGCATGCCGCGCGAACCAGCCCAGGTTGGCATGGGAGAGATCCCACCGCCGCCGAACATCCTTTTCGGGCACGTCATGGCCGCCTGAGGCCACGCGCAGCCGCACCCGGGCGAGCGACTCCTCCACCGACCGAACCGCGACATATGCCAGTTCAACCGCAAACCCCGCATTCCGGGCCCGCTCGCACAGCGCCCGGTACGCAGCATTGGCCAGAACTGTCTCGGCCACGAAGGAGGTCCGCACAGCGAGGTGCCGCTCCAGTCCCTCGGCGACCATGCGAAGCCCCACGAAATTGGCCGCCGGAATTGTCATGTCCGGCCGATCGTGCCGCAACCGTGCCGCGAAAATATCCGCGTTGAGAAAGGTGCGTCGGCGCAGTTGCGGTGTTTGCAGCAGCGCTCGCGCCAGGGTCGATTTCCCCGCCCCGTTTACCCCACCCAGGATCAGCGCTGTCGGCACACCCGTTCAGGCGGCCAAGGCGGCTCTGACCTCGGGCGGCAAGCTGTCTGGCAGCCCCAGCGATCTCTGTTCCGCCACTGCTTTTCGGATACCCTCGGCAAAGCAGTCCAGCAGGAACTGATCGAACGCCTCGCTGCGCACAAAGGCGTCCAACGCCTCGTCGTCCCATTCCGCATCGAGGCTTTCAGGACGAAGTCCGTCCATTGCCGCACCTTTCGTCTCAACCTGCCTGGCCATGTGGCAGATGGGATATCACAAACCCACCCCACCCGCACGGTTGATCCGGCGCGGCGCCATCGGCAGATTGAGGCCACGCATTTTGCCGCTCGCCCTGGGAGGAACCGCCCCGATGAAGACCCGCGCCGCCGTGGCCCGCAAGGCCGGAGCCCCGCTGAGCCTGGAAACCGTCGACCTCGAAGGCCCGCGCGAGGGCGAGGTGCTGGTGGAGATCAAGGCCACCGGCATCTGCCATACCGATGAATTCACCCTGTCGGGCGCCGACCCCGAGGGGATCTTCCCCGCCATCCTGGGCCATGAGGGCGCCGGCATCGTTGTGGATGTCGGCAAGGGCGTCACCAGCCTGAAGAAGGGCGACCACGTCATTCCGCTCTACACGCCGGAATGCCGCCACTGCGAATACTGCCTCAGCCGCAAGACCAACCTCTGCATCACGCTGCGCGCGACGCAGGGCAAGGGGGTGATGCCGGACGGCTCCAGCCGCTTCAGCTGCGACGGGCAGCCGATCGCGCACTACATGGGCACCAGCACCTTCTCCAACTTCACCGTGCTGCCGGAGATCGCGCTGGCCAAGATCCGCGAGGACGCGCCGTTCGAGAAGGTTTGCTACATCGGCTGCGGCGTCACCACCGGCATCGGCGCGGTGATCAACACGGCCAAGGTGGAGCTGGGCGCGCGCGCCGTGGTGTTCGGCCTCGGCGGCATCGGCCTGAACGTGATCCAGGGCCTGCGCATGGTCGGCGCCGAGCAGATCATCGGCGTGGACATCAACCCCAGCCGCGTGCCCATGGCCGAGAAGTTCGGCATGACCCATTTCGTCAACCCGAAGGAAGTGGAAGGCGACCTCGTCCCCTACCTGGTGAACCTCACCAAGGGTGGCGCGGACTATTCCTTCGAATGCGTGGGCAACACCACGCTGATGCGCCAGGCGCTGGAATGCACCCGCCGCGGCTGGGGCAAGAGCGTGATCATCGGCGTGGCCGGGGCAGGGCAGGAGATCAACACCCGCCCGTTCCAGCTGGTCACGGGCCGCACCTGGATGGGCACCGCCTTCGGCGGGGCGCGCGGGCGCACCGATGTGCCGAAGATCGTGGACTGGTACATGGACGGCAAGATCAACATCGACGACCTGATCACCCACGTTCTGCCCTTCGAGAAGATCAACGAGGGCTTCGACCTGATGCATCGCGGCGAGAGCATCCGCTCCGTCGTGGTCTATTGAGCGTGCCGCCAAAGGACAGCAACGGCACCGCCCTGGCCGACGGCGACTCGGTTCAGGTGATCAAGGACCTGAAGGTGAAGGGCACGTCGTCCACGCTGAAGCGCGGCACGTTGATCAAGAACATCCGCCTGACCGACGACGACGGCGAGATCGAGTGCAACGCCGACAAGATCAAGGGCCTGGTACTGAAGACCCAGTTCCTGAAGAAGGTCTGAGGGACAGGGAGCCGAAGCGGAAGGCGACCGCCCCTCGGGCCGACTTCCGCTTCGGCTTCCCAGAGCGACAGCCTATCGGATGGAATCATCCGATAGGCTTAAGTGGCTCGCCAAAACAAACAGCTAGAGTGGCGGCCGACCTTCTGTCAGGTCGGCTACCGCTCTAGCGCTCGGCTTATCCTGCAACCCTCACGCCGAACGACGCGCCGGCGCCTTGAACCGCCGCGTCGCGCCCAAGCCAAGCACGGCGAGCCCGAAAAGCCCGAGCGTCGCCGGCTCGGGAACCCCGGTCGCGTTGGTGTAGACGACGTTGTCGATGCCGAAGGCGAAGGCACCGCCACCATAGGTCGCGGTAACGCGGATCTGATCAAGGGGCGTGTCGAAGCTCACGGTGCCCCACGGCCCCGGATCGCTGACGGCTGCCAACGTCAGTCCCTGCGTTGCCACCGGCACGCCATCGAGCAGGGCGGTGACGCTGAAGTTCGCCGTCCAGCCCGGATTGCCGCCGAGGCCGAGATCAAGCGACAGCGATGCCACGTCGCTGGCAAACGAAAAGGTGGGCGAACACGACAAACCGGCATTGCACCCGAGGAACGCCGACCCGTTCGTGCCCAACAGGCTCCAGTTGCCGGGGTCTCCGTTCCCAATGCCGCCGATGGTTCCGAAATACGTTCCGCTGATCGTGACGCCCTGCGATCCCTGATAGAACGTCCCGGGCCTAAAAAGATTCCCACCGAACGCATACGCATCGTCGAAGGCAATCGTGGCCGCCGATGCCGTTGAGGCGACACCCATGACAGCGGCCACGGCAAGTCCAAAAGATAATTTTTTCATGCCAAACCCTCCGGATAGCACGTCAATTGACCCCTCGTAATGGAATGTAACGAAGATCGGGCGGCGCCCACAATATGCATCGGAGTGGAAGGTGCGTTGCGTCTGCCGGGGAACCCGGCCTCGGGCACCTGACGGAAGCGGCCTGCCGCCCCCGCGCCCTGCCCGCCCGCACCCCGCCGCCCGGCATGTGCCGAAATCGCCCCAGAAGCGCGGCACCAGTGGTTGCTTTTTTATTCGTTATCGTAACTATATCAACGCGACGGTCGGGCCTCTCCGCCTCAGGGAAGCGAAGGCACGTCCCTCTCTACGCCTCGCAACCGTTCTCGCGCAGCAGTTCCACCACCGCCTCGGGCGGCACGTCACGCTTGGTGAAGGCCTGGCCGATCCCGTTCACCACCACGAAGGCCAGCTGGCCGTCGCGCATTTTCTTGTCCTTGCGCATGTGACCGATCAGCCGCTCCGCCGAAAGCCGCCGATTGAGGTGCGTCAGCTCCGACGGCAGGCCAATCGCCGCCATGTGCGCCACCACGCGATCCGCATCGGCCTGGGTGCACAGCCCGAGCTTTGCCGAAAGCCGGAAGGCCAGACCGATCCCGGTCGCCACCGCCTCGCCATGCAGGATGGCGCCGTAGCCCAGCTCTGCCTCCAGCGCATGGCCGAAGGTGTGGCCCAGGTTCAGCAGCGCCCGGCCATCGTTCGGCTTTTCCTCGCGTTCGTCGTCGCCCACCACCATCGCCTTGAACGCGCAGGCGCGCAGCACCGCCTCGGCCTGCGCCTCCCGGTCGCCGGCCACCACGGCGGCGCCGTTCGCCTCGCACCAGTCGAAGAACGCGGCATCGCCGATCAGCCCGGCCTTGGCGATCTCGGCATAGCCCGCGCGCAGTTCGCGCACCGGCAACGTCGCCAGCGCCCCGGTATCGGCCAGCACCGCGCGCGGCTGGTGAAAGGCGCCCAGCAGGTTCTTGCCGTGGCGCGTGTTGATGCCGGTCTTGCCGCCGACGGAGCTGTCCACCTGCGCCAGCAGCGTTGTCGGCACCTGCACGAAGGGCAGCCCGCGCAGGGTGGAAGCCGCCACGAACCCCGCCAAATCCCCCACCACGCCGCCGCCCAGCGCAATGATCGCCGTCCGCCGCTCCACCCCCCACTCCAGCACCTGGTCCACCAGGCTGGCATAGGTCTCCAGGTTCTTCGTCGTCTCGCCCGGCTTCACCGTGAGCGCGGTATGGGTGAACCCGGTCGCATCCAGCCCCGCCTGCAGCCGCGCCAGGTGCAGCCCGGCCACGTGGCTGTCCGTCACCACCACCGCCCGCTTCTGCGGCAGCACCGGCGCCAGCAGCGCGCCCGCCCGGCCGATCAGCCCCTCGCCCACCACCACATCGTAGCTGGCCTGGGACAGCGCCAGCGAAAGCCGTCGCGGCTTCTGCCAGGCCATGATCGCATCCAGCACCAGGGAGGTCGTATGGTCCGGGCTGTCGTCGCTGCACTCCACCACCACGTCCGCCTCGGCGTAGATGGGGTGGCGCACCTCCATCAGCTTGCGCAGCACCTCGGCCGGGTCGCCCGCATTCAGCAGCGGCCGATGCGTTCGCCCCGCCACGCGGCGCAGCAGCACCGGCAAGGGCGCCCGCAGCCACACGCAGACGGCATCGTGGCGGATGGCGGCCCGGGTATCGGCATCCATATACGCCCCGCCCCCGGTCGCCAGCACCAGCGGATCGCCGGCCAGCAGCCGCCGGATCACCCGCCGCTCCCCATCCCGGAACGCCGGTTCGCCGTAGCGCGCGAAGATATCGGGGATCGAGCAGCCTGCCGCCGCCTCGATCTCGATGTCCGCATCGCGGAACGGCAGGCCGAGTCTGGCCGCCAGCCGCTTGCCGATGGAGGTCTTCCCAGCCCCCATCAGCCCGACGAGCACAATGCTTCGCCCCGCCAGCGCGGCCGGCAGGGTAAAGCTTTCCTTCAGGGTGGTGTTGCGTGTCATGGCGCCGGAGGCTAGCACAGCCATACTGGACCCGGCCACGCCGCCCCCATCGGGATAACCATGAGCCGCATCATTCTCGCCATCGTGCTGCTGCTTCTGCTGGTCCTCGGCGGTGGCTTCCTGCTGCTCGGCGCCTTCCCGCCGGAAGCCAAGGTC
>CANHKG010000241.1 GCA_947460455.1 Rhodospirillales bacterium
GCGCGCCCGGCGCTACTGGGCCAGCACGGCGGCCCCGCTGGGGCGGTTGCTGGGCGGCTTCGCGGGCGGCTGAGCCTCCTCGTCCGGCAGCAGGTATTTGAAGATGATCTCCTCGCCGAGCGGGATGTCGCGCACCACGGCGGCACGGACCGCGGCGGGATCCTCCGCGCGCAGGGCCTCGATCATCGTGAGGTGTTCGTCCACCTTGCGGCCCCGGCCGATATAGGGCGGCTCCAGCAGGCCAGACTCGGGGTCCATGTAGAGGAAGACGACGTAGGGGCTGGTGCCGACCCATACGGTGGAGATGAGGTCGACCAGCGTGGGCATCCTCGCTGCCTCATAGAGCGTGAAGTGCAGGTCGCGATGGGCGCGCATGCAGCCAGGGATGTCACCGGCTTCCCGGCAACTGAGCAGTTCGCCGTACAGCCGGTACATGGCGGCCACCAGGCCCGGCGGGCGCCGCCTGGCGGCCCGCTCGGCGGCCTCCGGCTCCAGCATCAATCGGATATCGCGCAGCTCGGCGAACTTGGCGCGGGTGAGGCGGGGCACGGTGATGGTGCGGCCCGGCTCGGCGTGCAGCACGCCTTCCGCGACGAGTTGCAGCAGCGCCTCTCGCACGGGGGTCACGGAGGTGCTCATGCGTGCCGCCACGTCACGAAACGTCAGCCGATCCCCTGGACGAAGCTCGCCAAGCATCAAGGCGTCGCGCAGCTTGGCATGGAGCTGGCGGCCAAGAACGATCCGTGGCGGGTCGTCACATTGGGGTTCAGGCATCTTGGTCACTCCAAACCACTTGTCGGTCGGGCGCTCCAGCTTGGGCATCCTGAACGCGACCGGCATCCGTCTTGCCGTTCCATACGGGCATGACGGGCGGAAAGGCGACCGGAGGTGGAGCGATGTCCCACCCACGCGACTGTCGTGCCGGCGCAACCAGAATGCCTGGAAGGCCGGATCCCGGTCTCTGCGCTTCAACAAGGAACGGGATATCCGCCTGCCGAGCAATCGACAGCGGATATCCCGGCTTTGCTCAGAACCGCGACCGACGGTCCTCCACATTCGCCTTCACGTCGATCAGCACGGTCCGGCCTTCGGCGTTCAGCTTCTGCGCCTGCCGCAAGGCCGGGGCGAGCTCCGCCGCCGTGTTCACCCGCAGGCCCACCGCGCCCATGCCCTCGGCGATCTTGGCGTAGTCGCCGTGCATGGTGGAGACGCCAAACTCTTCGCGCGCTTCCTTGCCGATGGTGCCCTGGGTCGGGCCGGAATAGGTCGCCATCGCGCTGTTGTTGAGCAGCACCGTGGTGATCGCCGCACCGGAACGGGCCGCGGTCTCGATATCCGTGCCGGACATGCCGAAGGCGCCGTCGCCCATCAGGTTCATGCAGAACTTGCCCGGGTGCGCCATCTTCGCACCGATGATCAGCGGGATGCCGAAACCCAGATGGGTGGTCTTGCCCCAGCCGACATAGCTGTGCGGCGTTGTCGCCGTATAGAACGGCACGATCGTGTCGCGCGGCGCACCGGCGTCATGGGTGACGATGCTGTTCTCGGGATCCAGCGTCTCGTTCAGCGCCTGGATGACGCGGTAGTAGCTCAGCGGCTCCGAATCATCGGTCAGAACCGGCGTCCACTTGGCCATCCAGGTCGCCTTCGCCGCAGCGACCTCGGCCTCGATGCGGGCGCGATCGCCCGCGCCCTTGCCGCCGGTCTTGGCCTTGATGCACGCAATCAGGGCCTGGATGGTGAGCCTGGTATCGCCGACCAGGCCGATATCGGCCGCCTCGTCCTTGTTCAGCTCGTCGGGGTTGTTGGTGTTGTGGATGATGGTCTTGCCCGGCTTGATCTTCTGGGCATAGGGCGAGCGGGTCAGGCTGGTCCCCAGCGCCAGCATCACGTCGCTGCCGGTGAGCCATTCATTGGCCGGGCCGGTGGTGGTGCCGCTGCCGGCGCCCAGCGCCAGTGGATGGCGTTCGTCAAAGGCGGACTTGCCGGGCATGGTGCAGAACACGGGTGCCGCGATCAGTTCCGCCAGGTCGCGCAAATCATCCGTTCCGCCGGAGAACATCACGCCCTGGCCGGCCCAGACCACCGGCCGCTTCGCGCCGATCAGCGCCGCGGCGGCTTCCTCGATGGCAGAGGCTTCGGGCACCTGGCGGTGGATCTTGGGGGATTTGTAGGTGCGGGCCGCTTCCGGCACTTCCTGGTCGCAGACATCGGCGGTCAGCTCCACCACCACCGGGCCGGGCGTTCCGTTGCGCAGGGCGTGGAAGGCGCGGCGCATCACGTCGCCCACCTGGTTCGGCGTATAGATCGCCTCCACCTGCTTCACCCAGCCCTGGTAGTTACGGGCTGCCGTGAAGTTCGGCTTCACCGACAGGCGGTCGAGCGTGTTACCGCCCAGGAACACCAGGATCGGGATATTGTCGGCAAAGGCCTGGGCGATGCCGCCCATGGCGTTCTCCGCGCCCGCCTGGGCCTGCACGGCGCAGACGCCGAATTTCTGCCGGTCGCTGATGCGGCTGTAGCCATCCGCCGCCATCACCGCGCCGCGCTCGTGCCGGAACGCAACCGGCCGGATACCAACCCGCGCCACCGCCGAGATCAGCGGGTTGCTGGGGAAACAGGCCATCCACTCGACGCCTTCCTGCTTCAGAATCTGCGCGATGTAGTCGATGCCGTTCATGGCCGGTCCCCCGTGGCGGAAATTGTTGATGTTGGCGCGTGTGTCCGTCGTCAGGACATTGGATGCAACGCGCGGTGTAGATGAGCGGAGTGCAGGCCTCGTCGGGATCTGGACCGACATTCTCCGGATGGCCAGCCGATCCGTCCATCGAGCGTTGAACCTATCGGCAATCCCGCGGCCCTGGCAACGGTGACGGCGCCCTGATGCGCCCGCGTCCTGTCTGATCGGTCGGTGGCCGCTGTCGGAGCGAAAGACTGGCGCGTCCAAGGTGCGATCTGGGCGCGGCTGCCCTGCTGCCCTGGGCCTGCGCAAACGCGGCAGCCGGCTGCCACCCCAACCGCTGCCTCAACGGCATTCAGCAACCCGGCTGCCCACAACATGGCACGGCTGCATGAGGCGCGGCCCGACGGTTTCGTTGCGCGCGCTGACCGGCCGGATCGCCTGCGGGCCGGCATCATTGGTCGCCTGCCGCCGCTACGCTGGATCGCCTCGGCCGGCCCGGAGATCGCCTGGCCAGCGCGATGACCGCCGCGACAGACACCGGCCGCACCAACGACGTCACCGAGCGCGAGCGCATCTGGCAGCGCTTCGCCGGCGACGACTGGACCTGCTTCGATGCCTTGCCCCCCGAACTGCGCCAGCGACTGCGAGAGCACGCCTACGATGCCTGGGCGGTGAACGCCTGGACGGCATGGCGCGCCGAACGCCGCCGGCTGGGCAGTGTGCGCGCCCAGCGCAGGCTGCTTCGCTGGCTGGACGAATGTGAACGGTTGGAGCGCGCCGCCTTCGCCGAGAGCTATCGCCGCCGATACCAGGCAGCGTTGCCACACGACGCGGCACAAGCAACAGTGCTGCGATACGAGCAGCGCTTGGGATGATGGGCGGTGCGGCACCCATTGAACCGCATCAAGCACTGCGCGAGAGTCAGCCAAACTGGAGGACGTCGACATGGCAGGCATCATGTTCTGCGGCTGCGCATTCACCCGCGCGGCAGAGGGCCACCGGCAGGGGCAGAGCCAGCCACGTCGCCGAGAGGTGATGATCGGGGGCCGCCGGGTACGGACCCTCGATATCCATGCCCATTGCGAAGTGCCCGAAGCCCATGCGGTGGTTGACCGGCGCATGGACGCCAAGGACCTGCTGATGTCCGATACCTCAGGCCGTCTCGCCGCCATGGATGCGCAGGGCATCGACATGGAGGCGCTGTCCATCAACCCCTGGTGGTACGCCACCGAGCGCGATGCCGCCGCCGAGATCATCCGTATCCAGAACGAGGCATTGGCCGGGATCCGGGAAGCCAATCCCAAGCGGTTCACCGCCTTTGCCACCGCCGCCCTGCAGCATCCGGAGCTTGCCGCCGAACAGGTGGAGCACGCGGTGAAGAAACTCGGCTTTCGCGGTGTGGGCGTCGGCGGCAGCGTCGAGGGGCTGGAACTCGCAGACCCGAAGTTCAACCCGTTCTGGGCCAAGTGCGAGGAGTTGGGCGCGCTGGTGTTCCTGCACCCGCAAGGCACGCGCGAACTCGAGGCTTCCGGCCGTCTGCGCGGCAATGGGCTGTTGTCCAACACGATCGGCAACCCGCTGGAGACAACGATCGCGCTGTCGCACCTGATCTTCGAGGGCACGCTCGACCGCTATCCCGGCCTGCGCATCTGCGCCGCCCATGGTGGTGGCTACCTCCCTTCCTATGCCAACCGCTCCGACGCGGTCATCCGCACCTTCCCCCACCGGGTCGGCCCGCCGACGAAAAAGCCGCCGACTTCCTATCTCAAGGATGGCCAGTTGTTCTTCGACACCATCGTGTTCACGCCCGAGGCGCTGCGACACCTGATCGCCGAGGTCGGTGCCGAGCACGTGGTGATGGGCACGGACTATCCATTCCCCTGGACCAGCACCGAGGTGGACCTGGTGATGAACACGCCGGACCTGACGGATGAGCAGCGGACCGCGATCCTGGGCGGGACGGCCGAGCGCTTGCTGGGGATCAACTGAAGCGCGTCGTCAGGGAGGGTGGAACATGGGATCAGCCTCATCGGTCGCGGATGAGGCGCTGGCGGCAGCCATCCGGGCGCAAGATTCACTATCGGTGCCAGAATAGAACGGTGGCTGCGATGCAGATGTCTGAGCAGAAGGTGTGGGCGCATCTGTCGTAGCGCGTGGCGCTGCGCCTCCAGTCCCTGAGGCGGCCGAACATGATCTCGGCCTTGTGGCGTTGGCGATAGAGGCCCCCGGCATGGGGCAGGTGCGGCAGGACCAAGCCGCCGCCGACATCGTCAGCCAACGCCATCAAGGCTGGATCGAGGTCCTCTTCGACGACGGCGACTATCCCGGCGGCCCCCCGGAGCGTCCGGTGCTGAAGCGGCTGCTGGCCGGTATCGAGGCGGGCAGGGTGGATGTGGTGGTCGCCTACAGGATCGATCGCCCGTCCCGCGCTCTGATGGATTTCGCCAAGCCGGTGGAGGTGTTCGTTGCACACGGCGCGACCTCCGTGTCCGCCACGGAGGCGTTCAACACGACCTCGTCAATGGGTCGGCTGACACGGCTGGCGCCGGAGATCGTGGCGGCAATTGTGGCGGGGCGGCAGGTCTCACAGATCGAAGAAGACGGTTTCACTCTCCCCCTGCATGTGGATGTCGAAGCGCCATACGCCCGGCGCACTCTGGCGCGCCAGCAACGTGCTGCGCCGATCCGCCGGAACCTGCGCCAGCACGGGATCGCGTGCATTCCGCGCCTCACCGTCGAAGTAGGCGCGGGTGAACGTGTGCATCAGCAGCCCGCGCATGGTGAGGATGATGTTGATGTGCGGGGCCTCGGTTGCGGAGGGCGCGCCTGGCTTGATCGTGGCGAAGCGAAACACCCCATCGCCCGCCACGCCGGTTCCGGCGCGGCCGAAGCCGGTGAAGCCGGTGTTTCGGCCCTGCGCGGTCGCATAGGTCCCGGCGCCGTCCGCCTGCCAGATCTCGATCAGGGCGTCCGTCACGGGTTGGCCGGCACCATCGAACACGCACCCTTCGAAGATGATGCGCTCGCCCGCGGTCGCCTCGTCCGCCATCTCCGGGCCCGCAATGGAGGGCCAGTTGTAGCCATACTGCTCAGGTGTCAGCCCATAGGCGAAGAACGGGCCGACCGTCTGCGATGGGGTCTGCCCGAGAGGGTGATCGTTGCTCATGCGTGGTTTTCCCAGGGCGTGGCGCTTTCGCCGCGCAAAACGATGTCGAAGACGTAGCCCAGGGCATAGTTCTCCTTGGTCGCATCGATCGAGAACTGCGCGACCATGCGCTCGCGGCTTTTGGCCGGCACGCCCAGGTAGATCGGGTCCAGCGCCAGCAGCGGGTCGCCCGGAAAATACATCTGCGTCACCAGCCGCTGGCCGAACTGATGGCCGAACACCGAGAAATGGATGTGGTTGGGGCGCCAGGCGTTCGCGTGGTTGCCCCAGGGGTAGGCGCCCGGCTTGATGGTCACAAACCGGTAGCGCCCCTGATCGTCGGTGAGGCAGCGCCCACCGCCGAAGAAATTCGGATCGATGGGGGCCGGATGCTGGTCCACGACATGGATGTAGCGGCCCGCCGCATTGGCCTGCCAGATCTCGACCAGCGTGTTGGCAAGCGGCCGGCCCGCGTCGTCGAGCACGCGGCCGGTGACGATGATGCGCTCGCCCTGCGGATCCCCATCCTTGCGCCCGTTGGCGGTGAGGTCGGCATCCCCCGCGGAGACGCGGTCGTGACCATAGACCGGCGCCGCCAGCGAAATGCCGCGAATGGGGATCAGCGGCCTGGTGGGCCCGCGCAGGGCTGTCGAACGATAGTTCTTGTCGATGTAGGCGGGGTGCGATCCGAAATCGCGGGGAGTGAGAACCTTCACCATGATCGGGATATCCAATGCTCGATTGCGCGTGGGATCAAGTGTGCGTCACCAGACGGGTGGCTCGGCCAGAAGCCCGGCCCACCCTAGAACGGCAGCCCGACATAGTTTTCCGCCAGGCTGGCGCGGGCGTTGCGCGAACCCTGGAGATAGACGAACTCCGCCTCCTGCATCCGGCGCTCGAAGGGCGTCATCAGGTCGAACTGGTGCAGCAGGCCCGTCAACGACCAGGAGAAACGCTCGGCCTTCCAGATCCGCGCCAGGGCCCGCCGGGAGTAGTCGTCGATCCCCGCCGAGGAGCGCTCGCCGTAGAACTCGATCAACGCCTCCGACAGGTAGTGCACATCGCTGGCGGCGAGGTTCAGCCCCTTCGCGCCGGTGGGCGGCACGATATGGGCCGCGTCGCCCACCAGGAACATCCGCCCGAACCGCAGCGGCTCCGCCACGAAAGACCGCAACGGCGCGATCGATTTCTCGATCGACGGTCCCGTCACAACCGCCGCGGCCGCCTCTGGATCCAGGCGGCGCCGCAGCTCATCCCAGAAGGCCTGATCAGACCAGTTCTCAACCCTGTCATCCAGGCTGCACTGGATATAATAGCGGCTGCGGGTCAGCGAGCGCATGGAGCAGAGCGCAAATCCGCGCTCATGCCCGGCATAGATCAACTCATGGGAACAGGGCGGAACATCCGCCAGAACGCCCAGCCAGCCGAACGGATAGACGCGCTCGAAGATCGACAGCGCCTCGTCCGGCACGCTGGCACGGCTAACACCGTGGAACCCGTCGCAGCCGGCAATGAAGTCGCAGGCGATCTCATGGCGCAGCCCGTCCTTGCTGTAGAAGACACGGGGCGACCCGCCATCGAAGCCTTCGAGGCTGACGCCCTTCGCTTCATAGATCGTCGTCGCGCCGATCGTGTCGCGATGGGTCATCAGGTCGCGCGTCACTTCCGTCTGGCCATAGACGGTCACGGTCTTGCCATTGGTCAGGTCGGCGAGATCGATCCGCAGGCTCTGGCCATTGTAGGTGAGCGCGAAGCCCTCGTGCACGAGCCCCTCCCGCTGCAGGCGCGCGCCAACGCCGGCCTGTTGCAACAGGCCAACCGTCCCCTGCTCAAGCACGCCGGCGCGAA
>CANHKG010000242.1 GCA_947460455.1 Rhodospirillales bacterium
CCCAACGCATCGAAGCCCGGGTCCACCTCGGCGAACTTGCGCCGGATTCGCTTGATCATCGCCCGCACATTGGCCCGGTACCCCTCCTCCCCCTGCCCGGCGAGGAACCCATCGCCATGCAGCGCGTCGTACAGTGCGCGATACGGCACATCCCGCCCGGCATGGCGCGCCAGCAGCGCCACCATCTCGAACTCGCCCCGGCTCAGCGGCACCGCCTGCCCGCGCCACAGCACGCGCTTGCTGCCCTCCTGCAGCAGCAGCGCCCCCACCGCCGTATCCTGAACAACCTCCGCCACCACCCCGCGCGACAGCGCCAGCCCGATCCGGTGCAGCACGATCGCCGGCCCGCGCGACTTGTCGATGAAATCCACCGCACCCGCCGAAAGGGCTGCCTCCTCGAACATCGGGCTGGCATGCCCGGTCAGGAACAGCACCGGATACGAAGCCCCGCCACCCCGCAGCGTGCGCAGCAGCTCCAGCCCATCCAGCCCCGGCATGTCCCAGTCGAACAGGCACAGATCCGGGCTGTCGTTCAGCAGCGCCGCCAACCCCGCCTGCGGATCGCTGAACGCCGTCACCGCATAGCCCGCCGCCCGCAAATTCTCTGCCAACAGGCGCAGGAACACCGGGTCGTCATCCACCAGCACCAGCCGCGCGCTAGGCCCCATCGCGCATCCGCCGCAGGCAATCCTGTTCACCCATCCCACTCGCCCGCCGATCCAGCACCACCAGCCCGCCACTGCCGACATCGGGGAACAGGAACAGATCGAGCGTGCAGCCCGGCCCCTGATACCGCCACCGCTCCCCAGCCCCCGACGCCACGCGCGACTCCGGCGCCCCCAGCATCGCCTCCACCTGCCCCGCCGGCATGCGGACCAGGGAAGGCAACGCGGCCGGTGCCGGTGCAGGCTGCTCGGCCGCCGGCAGGTCCGGCTGCGGCACCACCGGACCAGGCGGCGCCGGCCTGGGCGCTGGCCGCACAGCCTGCCGCTGCACCACCGCCGGGCGCGGCGGCGGGGCCGGCGCGAACGCACCGCATCCCGCCAGCAGCGCCAGGCACGCCGCCAACCCGGGCAGCCGCCACCGCGTTGCTGCCTTCGGCCGGTTCGCAGGGCACATGCCATCGACCATCCGGCCACACTGTCCCGCCCGGCCCGCTTCGCGCAAGTCCCGTCCGGTCACAGCGCGTGAGAAGGCTGTGACCTGGATTGAAGCCCGGATTCCAGAGGCTTACCTCTACCCCACCACCGGAACCGTGACGTGAAGGAACCCACCCAAATGACCTGGCGCACCCTGCCGCTGCTCGCCCTTTTCGCCCTCCCGCTGGCCGCATGCTCCGGCATGTCCTCCACCCAGCAGCGCATGCTGAGCGGTGGCGCCATCGGGGCAGCCGGCGGCGTGGCGCTGACGGCGCTCACCGGTGGCAGCCTGCTCGCCGGCGGCCTCGTCGGCGGTGCCGGCGGCACGGCGGTGGGCGCGCTGCTGAAATGAAGAAGGAGCCGCTTCCATGCGACCAGACGCAACGGTGATCCGCTGGGCAGCAGGGGCGGCTTGCCTGATCGGCCTCGTCGCCCTCACCACGCCGGCGCAGGCCGATCCGCCGTGGGAACGCGGGCGCGGGCACCATCACCGCTGGGGCCCGCCACCCTATCGATACTACCCGCTACCGGCGTACTACTATCCGCCACCGATCTACTACGCGCCACCGCCGGTGTACTACGCCCCGCCACCGCCGGTGTACATGGCGCCAGGCCTCAGCTTCGGCCTGAACATCCCGCTGCGGTAGCTCAGTTCCCCGTGAGATAGGCCAGTGCCGCCTGCACCCCGCCCTCCTTGTGCGGAATGCCGGCGGCGCGCAGCCCCATCTCCACCCCGCCCAGCGTGCCGACCAGCTGCAGATCGCCGAAATCGCCCAGGTGGCCGATGCGGAACACGCGGTCGTTCAACTGGCCCAACCCGTTGCCGAGCGACATGTTGAACCGCTCCAGGATCGTCGCCCGCAGCCCATTGGCGCTGTGCCCTTCCGGCACCCGCACCGCGGTCAGCGCGCTGGAATAGTGCCGTGGCTCGGCGCACTGGATCTCCAGCCCCCAGGCCCGCACCGCGCGGCGCGTGGCCTCGGCGAAGCGGTCGTGGCGGGCGAAGACGTTGGCCAGCCCTTCCTCCAGCAGCATCCCGCAGGCGGCATCCAACCCATAGAGCAGGTTGGTGGCCGGGGTGAACGGGAAGTAGCCGGTGGCGTTGGCCGCCAGCATCGGCCGCCAATCCCAGTAGCTGCGCGGCAGCTTGGCGGTCTCGGCCGCGGCCAGCGCCTTGGCGCTGACGGCGTTGAAGCTGAGCCCCGGCGGCAGCATCAGCCCCTTCTGGCTGCCGGCGATGGTCACATCCACGCCCCAGGCATCGTGCTTGTAGTCGATGCTGCCGAGCGAGGAGATGGTATCCACCATCAGCAGCGCCGGATGCTTGGCGGCATCGATCGCCGCGCGCACCTCGTCGATGCGGCTGGTGCAGCCGGTGGAGGTCTCGTTGTGCACCACGCACACGGCCTTGATGCGGTGCTGCGTGTCCTTGGCCAAAGCCTCGGCGATGGCCGGCACATCGGCCCCTCGGCGCCAGTCGGTTTCGATGAACTCGGCCACCAGGCCCAGCCGGTTGGCCATCTCGTGCCACAGATGCGCGAACCAGCCGGTGCGGCACATCAGGACGGTATCGCCGGGGGAGAGCGTGTTGGCCAACGCCGCCTCCCACGCGCCGGTGCCGGAGGCCGGGTAGATCACCACATGGCCCTCGGTCTGGAACACCTGCTTCAGCCGGGCCAGAACCTGCGCGCCGAGCTTGCCGAAATCCGGCCCGCGATGGTCCATGGTGGGATTGTCCATGGCGCGCAGCACGCGATCCGGCACGTTGGTGGGGCCGGGGATCTGCAGGAAGTGGCGGCCGGCGGCGGGCTTGGTTTGGTAGTAGGCCATCGTGGTGCTCCTCGTTGCCGCCACAATGCCCTGCCGGGGCGGCAATTGGCCAGATCAGCCCCCGAACACCATTCGCCCAAGAATGCGCGGCGGCACGAAGGTGAAGGCGCCGGCGATCACCAGCCCGCCCAGGAACAGCCCCTTCATCGTCCGCTCATGCGTGGCGATCCGCCCCGTCCGCGCCCCCCAGATCGCCACCGGCAGCATCACCAGCGTCAGGATCGAGAGCAGGTGGATCCAGGAGAACCGGCCAGGCCCCGCCACCCCGGTGATCAGGAAGCTGGAGAGCGCCACCCCCAGCATCAGCCCCGACCAGATCCAGCCCAGCATGCGGTGCGGGCGCGTGCCCTTGGGCGATGCGAACTGCACGATCCCCAGCACGAAGGCACTGGCAGCGGCCAACGCGTGGAGCTGCACGGCGAGCGGGGCATTCAGGAGCGGGTCGATGGTCATGCGATATTATGCACTGTTCCGCCGAACATGTAACGGAGTGTTCGACGGACCGGCATGTTTCGACAAGCGGCAGACTGCATCGGCCTGTCAGAAAATCTTACAGTTTTTGCATCGATCCGAGACCGCGTCATTGATTCCTGGCGTTTTCGTCCAAACGACCTGTCGGAGATTTTTACGGATCCACTCCGTGCCCGTATCAAGGGAGGACAACCCGTTGATATCATTTTCTGGAACGGATCTTGCTCCTTCGTGGTCAAACGTTGCGTTTTTGATCAGGACCGCCCGCTGGCGCTGGGCTATGGGAGACACACGGTGAAGAAGCTTTTGCTCGCGACGGCCGCCATTGCCTTGATGACGATTCCCGAAGCGTTCGCCGGCGACATCCTGATCGTCAATGGATTGGGATCGACCTCCGAGGTTGGCACGACCAACTCGATCACCACGCAGCTGGGCAATTTCCAGGTTGCCGCCGGCAATACGATCACCGTGGTGGACAACGTACCGGGCAGCCTCGCGGGCTACAGCCAGGTGTGGGACATCCGTTTCAGCAATTCCTCCCCGCTCACGTCCGGGGTGCTTTCGCAGTACCTCTCATTCATGCAGGGCGGTGGCGGCATCTTCGTGATGGGCGAGAATTCCAACTTCCCCACCCGCAACAACTCGGTGCTGCAGCTGATTGCGGATGCTACCGGCGAAACGCTGTCGTTCGTGAGCCCGAGCGACCACCAGCAGGTGATCGCGCCCTTCACCGGGCCGAACACCGTCGCGGACGGCTTTGTCGACTACCTGGCCAGTGGCGGCGTCACTTCGCCGGGAACCGCGGGGCAGTTCATCACCATGGACGGGTCGAACCACGGCACCGGTGTGGCCTGGGGGGCCGGCGACCTCGTCAATGCGCCGGCAGGGGCACTGACGGCGATCTTCGATGTTAACTTCATGCAGACCGGCGCCGAAGCCGATTCCCAAACCCTGCTGCGCAACCTGATTTCCTTCGTGCAGACCGAGACGACGGCCACGCCGGAACCCGCGTCCATGATGGTGATCGGGGTCGCCTTGGCGGGGCTTGCCGCGGCACGGCGCCGCAGGAACACGAAGGCGGCCTGATCGAGCCGGCACACGATAGGCGCATGGCCCCGGCGATCCAGGTCGCCGGGGCTTTTCGTGTGTGCATCGCGCCTTGCCAAACTGCGCCATCGGGGGCCTATCCTCACCCATGAACGCACCGTTTGCCACGTCTTCCATCGCCGACCGCCTTCGCCGCGAAACGGAAGGCGAGGTGCTGTTTTCACAGGGGGATCGCGGGCGCTACGCCACCGATGCCTCGATCTACCAGATGATGCCCGTGGGCGTGCTGGTGCCGAAACGCATCGAGGACGTGCAGGCCGCCATGGCGATCTGCCGCGAGGCCGGCATCCCCGTGCTGCCGCGCGGCGGCGGCACCAGCCAGTGCGGGCAAACGGTGAACCGCGCCCTGGTGATCGATTGCTCCAAGCACCTCAACCGCGTGCTGGAGGTGGATCCCGCCGCCCGCCGCGCTTTGGTGCAGCCGGGCATCGTGCTCGGCCACGTGAACGCCGCGGTGAAGCAGCACGGGCTGTTCTTCCCCGTGGATCCTTCCACCCATGCGCGCTGCACCATCGGCGGCATGGCGGGCAACAATTCCTGCGGCAGCAAATCCATCCGCTACGGGCTGATGGCCGACAACGTGAGCGCCATC
Source organism: Rhodospirillales bacterium (assembly GCA_947460455.1). Classification (GTDB taxonomy): domain Bacteria; phylum Pseudomonadota; class Alphaproteobacteria; order Acetobacterales; family Acetobacteraceae; genus CAMDGX01. Next base: position 5,140 of record CANHKG010000242.1, read on the forward strand.
GACGCCATCCTGGCCGACGGCACCGGCCATCGCTTCGGCGCCCTGCCGGACAATCTCGGCGCCGACATGCCCGCCCGCGTCGCGGCCTTGATCCAGGATTTGCGCGCGCTGGGGGCCGCCGAAGCCGATGAGATCGCCGCGCGCTTCCCCACCGAACTGCGCCGCGTCGGCGGCTACAACATCGAAACGCTGACGCCGCGGGCCCGTGCCGAAGGGCGGGAGAACCTGGCCCGCCTGCTGGTGGGCAGCGAGGGCACGCTGGCCTTCTCGGCGGCGCTGGAGCTCATTCTCCATCCGATCAAGCCGCGCAAGATGCTGGGCATCTGCCAGTTCCCCAGCTTCCGCGCCGCGATGGCGGCCAGCCAGCATCTGGTGACGCTGGACCCGGAGGCGGTGGAGCTGGTTGATCGCACCATGATCGATCTCGGCCGCGCCATCCCGATCTACCGCCCCACCATCGACCGCATGCTGATCGGCGAGCCGGATTCGATCCTGCTGGTGGAATTCCACGGCCACGAAGACGCACCTTTGCTCGCCAAGCTCGCAGATCTCGACACGATGATGGCCGATCTCGGCTATCCCGGCATGGTGGTGCGCGCCACCGACGGCGCGTTCCAGGCCGAGATCGCCTCGGTGCGCGAAGCCGGGCTGAACATCATGATGTCGATGAAAGGGGACGGGAAACCGGTCTCCTTCATCGAGGACTGCGCCGTGCCTCTGGCCGACCTCGCCGACTACACCGAGCGGCTGAACGACGTGTTCGAGAAGCACGGCACCAAGGGCACCTGGTATGCCCATGCCTCCGTCGGCTGCCTGCATGTGCGCCCGGTGCTGAACATGAAGGACGGGGCGGACGTGACCCGCATGCGCACCATCGCCGAGGAATGCTTCGCGCTGGTGCGGGAGTACAAGGGCTCCCATTCCGGTGAGCATGGCGACGGCATCGTGCGCAGTGAGTTCCACACGCCGATGTTCGGCGAACGCATCGTCGGCGCCTTCGGACAGGTGAAGGCGGCGTTTGATCCCGCGGGGCTGCTGAACCCGAACCGCATCGTCGATCCGCCGCGCATGGATGACCGCTCCCTGCTGCGCTACCCGCCCGGCTACGGCGCGGCGCCGGGCTTCACGCCCAAGCTCGATTGGTCCGCCTGGCCCGGCCCGCTGGGCGGGATGCTGGGGGCGGTGGAGATGTGCAACAACAACGGCACCTGCCGCAGCTTCGATGCCGGGGTGATGTGCCCCAGCTACCGGGCCACGCGGGATGAGAAGGACGTCACGCGCGGCCGCGCCAACACGCTGCGCCTGGCCCTCACCGGCCAACTCGGCCGCGATGCGATGGCCGGCGAGGCGGTGGCCGAGGCGCTCTCCCTCTGCGTCTCCTGCAAGGCCTGCCGCCGCGAATGCCCCACCGGCGTGGACATGGCCAAGATGAAGATCGAGGTGCAGGCCGCCCGCGCCGACCGGCACGGCGTGAAGCTGCGCGACCGGCTGGTGGCCGCCCTGCCCCGCCTCGCCCCCTGGGCCAGCCGGTTTCCGGCGCTGGCCAATCTGCGCAACCGCATCCCGGCACTGCGCGCGCTGTCGGAGAAGATCGGCTTCGCCGCCAGCCGCGACCTGCCGGAATTCGCCGGCAACCCGTTCCGCGACGACGAGGCCGACACCAACGGCGACGTGCTGCTGCTGGCGGACACGTTCAACCGCCATTTCGAGCCGGAGATCCTGCGCGCCGCGGTGAAGGTGCTGCGCGCCATGGGGCTGCGGGTGGAGATCGCCGCGAGCTGGGACGGGCGCAACCTGTGCTGCGGCCGCACCTATCTCTCCGCGGGGATGGTGGACCGTGCGCGCGAGGAAGCGCGCCGCACGCTGGAAGCGCTGGCCGGCGACCGGCCGGTGATCGGGCTGGAGCCTTCCTGCCTGATGACCCTGCGCGACGAGTTCGCCTCCCTGCTGCCGGGGGCGGAGGCGGAAAGCCTGGGCAAGCGCGCGGTGCTGCTGGGCGAGTTCCTGGCGAAGCACGCCGAGAAGCTGCCGTTGCAGGCGCTGGCGGCCACCGCGCATGTGCATGGCCATTGCCACGCGAAAAGCTTCGGCGCCTTCCTGCCCGGCCTTGCCGCCCTGCGCGCGGTGCCCGGCCTCACGGTGAAACCCATCGCCTCCAGCTGCTGCGGCATGGCCGGCGCCTTCGGCTACCAGGCGGAAACGCAGGATGCCTCCCGCGCCATGGCCGAAGCCGGGCTGCTGCCGGCGGTGCGCGCGGCGGCGGCCGAGGACCTGATCGTGGCCGACGGCACCTCTTGCCGGCATCAGATCGAGTCGCTGGGCGGGCGGCGTGCGCTGCATTCGGTGCAGGTGCTGGCCCGGGCGCTGGGGTGAGGCGGCTTCCGGCTGGGCTGCTCGCGCTCGTCTCGCTGCTGTTGCCCGGGCTCGGGCATGCGCTGGCGCGGGACCATCGCCGGGCGTGGCTGCTGGCCGGGCTGGCGTTGGCGGGGCAGCTTGGCTACCTCGCGGTGCAGTCC
>CANHKG010000243.1 GCA_947460455.1 Rhodospirillales bacterium
ATGTGAAGGTGCCCTGCCCGTGGCGTTTGTCGTCCCTGAACTCACCGACGTATTTGTTGCCATTAGCAAATGTGAAGGTGCCCTGCCCGTGGCGTTTGTCGTCCCTGAACTCACCGACGTATTTGTCGCCATTGGCAGACGTGTAGGTGCCCTGCCCGTGGTATTTGCCGTCCCTGAACTCACCGACGTATTTGTTGCCATTAGCAAACGTATAGGTGCCGACGCAGTTTGTCCGATATACGTTCGGTTCAGCTGGGCATGACGGCAGCCGACTCTGCCCCCATCCAGTGGAGGAATTAGCCATGACCAGCACCAACAGCGCTGTCACCCTCACACAGTTGCCTATGACACCCACAGCGGACCCCTCACTTGGCGTCGACGCTACTCTATTGTATGCTTTCTGTCTCTAGTGGGGGGGGATGTGCCGATCTCTGTTGGAATTGGTCGACCGAGCGCCGCTGGGTCCCGACGATGCACTTTCTCTCCGTCGTCAGAACTACAAAGGCGAACGGCGTATGGCAGCGATCAGAACGCCTACACCGACACGACGGTGAGCAAGACTGTAGCGGGAATCGGATCGAGCACCTTCAGGCAACGGTCCTTCCCCTATCCTACTGCTATGACTATGAATTTCGACGCATCACGGAGTACACAAAACCTGTACATTGGCTGTAGAGAGACTCTAAACCATTGTAATAATTATATAAAATAGATTGATTTGTGTACTCCGAAGGCAGAGGTCGATGGTTCGAATCCATTCGGGTCCGCCACCCCTCCCGATCCGCCCCCCTCCCGATATCCCCTGGGCCGCCCTAAGCTCCCCCCACCCCAGGGAGAGCGCCCATGCCCCATGTCGAGATCCGCCCGGCCCGCGCCGAGGAAATGGCCGACTACGCCCGCCAAGCCTCCCGCCAGCTGGCGATGGCTGATTCCCTCTTCGAAGGCATGGACCCCGCCTGGACCATGTGCGCCGTCGTCGATGGCACCATCGCCACCACCTACGCCGCCTGGCCGCTGCAGATCCGCCTCGCCGGCCGCGCCGTGCGGATCGCCGGCGTCACCCAGGTCTCCACCCACCCCGCCCACCGCCGCCGCGGCTACCTCCGCGCCGTGAGCAAAAAACACTTTGAAACCCTGCACGAAAAGCGCGAGGTCGCCTTCGCCGGCCTCCACCCCGCCTGGGTCGCCCTCTACCAGCGCTACGGCTACGGCAGCGTCCACCAGCGCCACACCTACCGCATCGCCCCGCGCGACATCGCCTTCCACCGCCCCCTCGCGCCGGCCGGCACCCTGCGCGAACTCCATCCGGAAGCCGATTTCGCTACCCTGGTGGACGTCTATCGCCAATACCGCGAACCCCGCACCGGCCTCGTCCATCGCGGCCGCGCCATGTGGCAGGCCGGCGCCCTGCAAGCCCCGCCGGGCGGGCACAAGCAGGTCATCCTCGCCTACCAGGAATCCGGCACCACGCTGGGCTATGTCGCCTACCACCACGGCATGGCCCCCCGGCCCCGCCCCCTGGTCATCACCGACCTCTTCGCCCTCACCCCCCACGCCCACCAGGCGATCTGGCAGGCGCTGGCCAGCTACGACAACGTCGAGGAAATCCTCTGGGACAACGCACCGTCCGACGACCCCCTGCCCCTGATGCTCACCGAACCCCGCCACCTCAACCGCGGCGTGCGAGACGGCATCATGGCCCGCCTGGTCACCGTGGAAGACGCCCTCGCCCAACGCCCCTACGCCGCCGCCTCCGAGCTCCGCTTCACCCTCATCGACCCCTTCTGCCCCTGGAACCAAGGCAGCTGGCGCATCGCCACCTCCCCCGAAGGCGGAAACGCCACCCGCATCGATGGGCAAGACACCGACCTCACCCTCACGCCGGATACCCTCGCCTCCCTCGTCTTCGGCCGCTTCACCGCCACCGAAGCCGCCACCGCCGGCCTGCTGGAGAACATCCGCAACGCCGACGCGCTGGCCCGCTGGAACGAAGTGCTCCGCCTCGCCCACCCACCCCACGAAGCCGAGCACACTTGGTAGCTGCCACGTGCCGGTGGCAGATTGCGCCGCCTTACCCGGAGCCCCCGATGACCGACACCCTCGCCCTGATCCAACCCCTCGTCCCCGAGCTCACCGCCATCCGCCGGGACATCCACGCACACCCCGAAATGGGCCTGGAGGAAACCCGCACCGCCGCGCTGGTGGCCAGCAAGCTGCGCGAATGGGGCGTGGAATACGTGGAAGGCATCGGCAAGACCGGCCTCGTCGCCACCATCCGCGGCAAGCTCCCCGGCCAGCGCGCCATCGGCCTGCGGGCAGACATGGATGCGCTCGCCATCGTCGAGCAGACCGGCGCCGCGCACGCCTCCACCCACCAAGGCGTGATGCACGCCTGCGGGCATGACGGCCACACCACCATGCTCCTCGGCGCCGCCCGCGCACTGAAGGAGAACCCGGATTTCGCCGGCACCGTCCACCTGATCTTCCAGCCCGCCGAGGAAGGCCGCGGAGGCGCGCTCGCCATGCTGGCCGACGGCCTGCTGGAGCGTTTCCCCTGCGACACGCTCTACGGCATGCACTGCTCCCCCGGCATGCCCATCGGCCAGTTCGGCATCCGCAAGGGGGCTGCCATGGCCGGCGGCTGCATGTTCCACGTCACCTTCACCGGCAAGGGCGGCCATGGCGGCGCCACGCCGCATCTGTCGATCGACCTCTCGATCATCCAGGCGCATTTCGTCCTCGGCCTGCAAACCATCGTCGGCCGCAACATCTCCGCCTTCGACCCCGCGGTGATCAGCGTTGGCTACATCGGTGGCGGCGCCCGTGATTCCGCCAACGTCATGCCTGCTGAAATGACCGTCTCCGGCACCGCCCGCCACTACAACGACGCCACCAAGGACATCATCGAGCGCCGCATCACCGAACTCGCCGAAGGCCTGGCCAAGCTGCACGGCGCCGGCGTGAAAGTGGAATTCGTCTGGGTCGCCGAACCCCTGGTGAACGCCGACGGCCCCACCGATGTGGCCAAGGCCGCTGCCGCCTCCGTGGTGGGCGAGGATGCCGTGAACCCCAACATGCCCGCCACCGGCGGCGGCGAAGACTTCGCCTACATGCTGAAGCAGAAGCAGGGCGCCTTCATCCGCATCGGCAACGGCCCGTCCTCGGGCGTGCACACGCCGACCTTCGACTTCAACGACGAAGCCATCCCCTACGGCGTGGCGTATTGGGTGGAGCTGGTGAAGCAGGAATTGAAGCTTTAAGCGTCTTCTTTTTTCTGAAGAAAAAAGAAGCAAAAAAGACTTCATGACTTTGATGCGGGGAGGCTCGTTCCTCCCCGCACCAAACTCACAAAAGTTTTTTGGTTCTTTTTTTCAAAAAAGAACCTCTTTCCTGAACCCTGCATTCGCCTTCGGAAACTCCATCCGGGCACTGCTGCCAATGCCCGTCAGGCAAAGCTGGTTCACCTTCAGATCCCCCGCGATCGACAGCAGCGCGAACGCCTCGCTGGCGCTCACGCCGAGCTTGTCCTGCATCAGCTCCATCATCGACCGCGTGGCGATCTGTGCTGCTTCCTCGAAGCGCGGCGCCGCGGCGGTGGTGATCCACAGCCGGTCGGTTTCCATCCACGGCCACTCCGTCGCAGCACCCTTGTCCACGCTCATCCGCAGGTGCACCCGCCCGCCGATTTCCACCCCGCTGCCGCTGATCTCGCCGTCGCCCATCGTGGCGTGCAGGTCACCCACGTAGAACTGCGCCCCCGGCACCCGCACCGGCAGATGGATGCGGGTGCCCACGGCGAGGCGGTTGTTGTCCATGTTGCCGCCGTGCCGGCCGATATAGGCGGTGGCGATCGCCTCCTCCGGCGCGCAGGCCATCACCCCGATCATCGGGCGGATCGGCAAGCGCAGGGAACCGAACCGCGCCTGGTTATCCTCGATATGAACGATGGTCGTCTCGGTGCGGTTCACCAGCCCGGTGATCAGCCCGGCATCCGGCTTCACCATCACGAAGCCCTGTGCATCGAGGTCGATGCGCAGCACCTCCACCACCAGCGCATCGCCGGGCGCGGCACCCTCGATCCGGATCGGCCCGGTGGCGGGGTTGGTCTTGGGGAAGCGGTCGGTGAACACCGGCGCCGTCAGCGCCTCGTCTTCCGGGCGCTTCACGCGGCCGGAGCGCGCATCATGTGTTTCCACCATCACCTCGCACGGGGCCTGCACCGCCAGCCTGGGCGGGGCATCGGGATCGATCGCGAAGGCAAGCTTGCTGCGGTCGAGGAAGTGGATCGGCGCAGGCATGTTTCTGGCTCCCGCCGGTGAATAGGGTAGTACGGCAAGGCAACCTTAACCCGGACCGGCAAGGCTGGAATGCCCCTTCCGGTACCGGAGCCGCCCATGCCTGCCCGCCCCTTGCTTGCCGGCGCCCTGCTGGCATCCCTGGCCTGCGCCGTCGTTCAGCCGGCGCAGGCCGCGGCGATCCTGGTACAGCACTTCACCAGCCAGGAGGCTTTCACCGAATACCTCGCCAGGCGCGGCCTGGATGCCGGCGCCGACATCCGAGCCATGGCCCAGGCCCGTGTGGGCGACAGCCGGGCCAGCGGCACCTGGGAGCTTGGCCTGTTCAACGCCGGTGCGGATGCCGACGACAAACCCGCCAGTTCGGCCCAGCTGGATTGGATCGCCCGGCAGGACAAGACCTCCTGGGTGCCGTTCACCCTGTCGCGCTTCGGCGAAACGCTGGCCTTCACGATCGGCAGTGCCACCACGGCGCTGGCCTTGCCGAAGGGTGAGGAGATCTCCGCCCTGGCCTTGTCGGCGCTCGCCGGCACCAAGGACGGTCGGGTCATTCTGCGTGACCTGGCGCTGGACGGCCGCTCCCTGGACAATGCGGACCTCAAGGCAGAGTCCGGCGCGCAGGACACGTCCTTGCTGGAAGGCCTGTCGGGCGACTTCTCGCTGACGGGCGAGGCACGGATGCGTTGGGATGTACTGCCGAAGGACCCCTCGGCGCTGATGCTGCAGGTCTCTGCCTACACCCTCACCGGCGATGTGCTGTCCACCACTGGCGCGCCAGTCAGGAACACCGCGCAGGCGGCCATCCCGGAGCCGGGCAGCGCCATGGCGTTCCTGGCCGCCACGCTGGCCCTGATCGGCCATCGCCAGCGCAGGCGCAGCAGGGGATAAGGGAGAGAGAGGGATGGTAGCGGCCGACGGATTTGAACCGCCGACCAAGGGAATATGATAACATTAGTACTTAAAGAATGCAGCTATACACTGCATCTTACGCGAATTTGGTTGAGTGCGCTACAAAGTGCGTGACACAGAACCTAATGCTTTTGGTTGTTGATTCGATCCTAATATCCTGCCCGCCTCACCCTATCTCCAGCCATCCAATCAAGCGCAACATCTTTCGGCACCGCAAGCTGCCTATCCAAAGAAGACGGTTGCCGCCGTCATCCTTCGATGTTCCGACAGGGACGCAGCAAACCCAAGCTGCACATCCTGCGCAAGATAGGCGAGCGCGTGGTTGTGCCGCGTGTGGCCACCACCCTCTACCTGGAGCGCGTGCGGAGCTTGCGGGGCGAAAGCAAACCCAGCGACCTCGTGTTCCGCATGAGCGATGGCAGCGCCGTCTCCACCCTGATCGATTAGTTCAACGTGGTGCTGGCTTTGGCTGGGCTGGTGCGCAACAGCGCAGGGCACAAGTTCACGCTCTACAGCCTGCGGCACTTCTACGCGGTGCAGGCGCTGACCAAGGGCATCGACATCTACACCGTGGCGCGCAACATGGGCACGTCGGTGAAGATCATCGACGACTACTACGGGCGTCATGCAACGCCCATGCAGAGCGCGGCCAAGCTGGGTGGGCGTGTGCGGGTGGTGTGAAACTTGGGTGTTGCACTTTGCCGCAGCGCATCGGGATGAGCATGCCATGCGTTCGCGTCTCCCGAACTGCCGTAAGCAGTCTCATATTGCGCAACACTGCCAACCCAGCTAAGCTGGGCACACAAGAGCCGAAAGCTGGGTCTGAAACAAATGCTCTCCAGTGAGACTGATAATGACAATGCCCCAGAATTAGTGCCCGGGGCGGTCATTAGAACCGAGACATCTCCGGAACTCAACGAGCACTCTACGCCACCCCCCTACAATTCTCAAACTACAGTAATTCTCCCCGATGATATTTTTATAGCGGCTATAAGTAATGACCCTGCGTTCGGGAATGGTTTTCTGTGGGGCATGCTTGGTGATGAGGGGGAGGACAGAAATATATTTGGAAGTCAATCTGCTGATGCATGGTTAAATGGCCATACTGGCTCGTTAAAGACTGTCGTTGGAGTGATAGATACGGGTATCGATTTTTCTCACGTTGATCTTTATCTTAACATATGGCTTAATCAGAATGAAATTCCAGCTATTATCAAGAGCGTCATTTCTGACATTGACAACGATGATATAATTAGTTTTTATGACTTAAATCACTCGACTAACAGGAGCCGGTCTGTTGATAGCAACAAAAATGGATTTATTGATGCGGGTGATTTGCTCCTGGACCCAAGGTGGTGCGACAAGATAGACGGAGATCGTAACGGCTATACGGACGACCTCATTGGCTGGGATTTTGTTAATAATGACAATAACCCCTATGACGACAATGGTCACGGCACTCATGTAAGTGGAACAATTGGGGCTACTGGCGGCAATACAACAGGGGTTGTTGGAGTTAACTGGAGCATTCAAATATTACCTATTAAATTCCTTTCCGCCACCGGATCTGGGTCGACGGCTAATGCCATAAGGGCAATCAATTATTATACCGACCTCGCATCCAAAAATAACGCCCTAGAGAATTTTGTTGCCACCAATAATTCTTGGGGTGGCGGCGTATTTTCATCACAAATGAACGAAGCAATATTGCGCTCCGCTCTCACTGGAATATTGTTTATTGCCGCATCCGGCAATTCTGCCCAAAATAACGATTTAAAGTCCAGCTTTCCTTCTTCTTACACTACAAAACTCACGGCCGGCTACGAAGCGGTGATTTCAGTATCGTCCATCGATAAATACGGATCACTTTCATATTTTTCAAACTATGGAGCCTCGACCGTCGATTTAGGGGCGCCTGGATCGTCTATTTATTCGACAATTCCTGGAGGATCGTACGCCACTTATAGCGGCACCTCTATGGCAGCGCCGCATGTGACTGGAGCTGTTGCGTTATATTCATCGACTAATCCAAGCGCAAACGGTCCTGATATCGTTCAGGCTCTACTCGAATCGACCGTACCTACCGCATCATTGAATGGCAAGACCGCAACAGGTGGTCGACTTGATGTTGGGGCCATGCTAATGAAAACTGGTCCAGGAGGAGGCGATACAACGGCGCCCACGGTGGGGTCTTTCAGTCCACTCGATGGCGCCACAGGTGTTGCCCTTAACAGCAACATCATTCTCACATTCAGCGAGACCATCACGCGTGGAACAGGCGCCATATACCTACGCGCCGGATCGGCCACGGGTGCCATTATCGAGACCTTTGACGCTGCGAGCAGCACCCGCCTGACGCTCTCGGGTAACACACTCACCCTCGACCCAACCGCGAACTTAGCCAACAATACCCAATACTATGTCACCTTCGGCACCGG
>CANHKG010000244.1 GCA_947460455.1 Rhodospirillales bacterium
CCACCATCGAGGCCGCCCGCGCCGGCGACGCCGGCAAGGGCTTCGCGGTGGTTGCCTCCGAAGTGAAGCACCTCGCCACCCAAACCGCCCGCGCCACGGAAGACATCACCGGGCGCATCAACGAAATCCAGTCCGCCACCGGCCAATCGGTCGAAGCGATCGACCGCATCAACAAGGTCATCCAGCAGATGAACGAAATCTCGCTGGCCATCGCGTCCGCGGTGGAGGAACAGGGCGCAGCCACCCAGGAAATCGCCCGCAACGTCGCCCAGGCGGCGGATGGCACGCAGCTCGTCTCCACCAACATCCTCCAGGTCACCCAGGCTTCGGCCGAAACCGGCACCGCCGCCAGCCAGGTCCAGGCCTCCTCCGCCGAGGTCGCCGAGCAGGCCGAAGGCCTCAAGCGCGAGGTCGACTCCTTCCTCCACCAGGTCCGCGCCGCCTGACCAACCCCGGCCTCTGAGCAGGGACAGGGCCCGTCGCATCGCGGCGGGCCCTGTGTCATTCTACGGCCATGCAAGATGTCGCCGACCCCACAGTGCCACCGCTCTGGCGCCGCCTCGCCCGCCACGCCACCACGCTGCTGCTGATCGCCGTCACCTGCGCCATCGTCGCCCCCACGGTGGCCACCGTGCTGCTGGCAGTGCAGGCCAACGGGCTGTCCTTCCAGGCGGCCTACGCCTTGGCGCTCGCCCCCTGGGCCATCGTCATCGCCGGCCCCGGCGTTTTCCTGCTCGGCCTCGTCTTCGGCTGGATGCTGCTCGTGCTGTCCGCGGAGAGGTACAACACCCTGCCCGCTCGCATCGCCCTGGCCGTACTCATCGCCTCCATCGCCTGGTGGCTGTCCGATCCCCTGCCCAGCGCCCCCTCCGCCGCCGCTCCTGCCGCCGGCTGGCCCATCTGGGCCGCCAGCGCCGCCAGCGCCGCGCTTATCTTCACCCGCTTCTGGGTCGCCCACCGCCTCCGCCACCCCATCCCGCTTCCGCGAGAGGAATGATCATGCGCATCGCCATTGCCGGCCTGTCGCTGGAATCCGTCAGCTTCCTGCCCGTGCCCACCACGCGCGAGGATTTCGCCCGCACCGAATCCGCCGGCCCCGCCCTGATCCAGGGGTCGCGCGGCACCAACACGGTGATGGGCGGCTTCATCAAGGTGCTGGAAGCGGAAGGCGCGGAGATCGTGCCCATCCTCCACGCCGAAGGCGGCGCCGCCGGCCCCGCCACCGATGAGGCCTTCACCCACTACATCGACCGCATCTGCGCCGAACTCGCAGCCGCCGGAACGCTCGATGGCGTGCTCCTGCACCCCCACGGCGCCATGACCACCACCACCCGCCTGGACCCGGACCGCGAGTTCGTCGAACGCGTGCGCGGCACCATCGGCCGCGCCACCAAACTCGTGGTCGCGGCCGACTACCACGGCAACATCGACGAATCCTGGCTTCCGCTGGTCGATGGATTGTTCGGCTACCACTACTCCCCGCATATCGACATGGGCACCACCGGCGAGCGCGCCGCCATGTGCCTGGTGCGGACCCTGCGCGGCGAAATCCGCCCCGTCGTCGCCATCGCCAAGCCCGGCATCATGGTGCCCAGCATCTTCAGCGCCACCGACATCGCGCCCCTCAGCGACATCGTGCGTGAATCCGTCGAGATGCCCAGCCGCATCCCGGGCCTGCTCGACGTCTCCATCTTCGCCGGCTTCTCCTATGCCGACGTGCCGAATTGCGGCTTCACCGCGGTGGCAGTGGCCGACGGCAACGCCAAGCTGGCCCACGCCACCGCCCAACTATTCAGCGCCCGCCTGCACGGCGAGCGCGAGGCATTGATGCACAGAGACGCCGTGTACGGGCTGCAGACCGGCATCGACCGCGCCGTGGCCCTGGCGAAAACCGCCACCAAGCCCGTCGTCCTGCTCGAACACGCCGACCGCATGAACGATTCCACCTACATCCTGCGCGAGGTCCTGGCCCGCGGCCTGCAGCGCGTCGCCGTGCCCTTCCTCTGCGACCCCGCCGCCGCCGCCGCCGCCATGGCAGCCGGCGTCGGCGCCCCCGTCACCCTCGATGTCGGCAGCGATTCCTCGCCCCGCGCCGGCGGCAAGGTCCGCCTCACCGGCAAGGTTCTCTACGCCCAGCCCACCATCTTCACCCGCACCGGCCCGGTCGGCCGCGGCGACAGCATGGATCTCGGCCCCACCGCGGTGATCGACGCGGGCGGCATCGTCGTCTCCATCACCACCCACCAGACCACGGCGATCGACCGCGCCCCCTTCGAGCAGTTCGGCCTGAAGCCGGAGGATTTCGCCATCATCGTCCTGCGCAGCAAAACCCATTTCCGCGCCGTCTACGAACCGCTCTCCGAAGCAATCCTGATCGTGGACACGCCCGACTGGGGCCCCGCCGACCTCACCACCCTGCCCTACCGCCAGGTCCCCACCGAAACCATCTACCCCTTCAGCGGCAGCTAAACCCCGCGTAGGCCGGATCGGCGAAGCCGGATCCGCCATCTACCTCCATGTAAAAGGCAAATAAGAAAGCAGCCACAAAGACACAAAGACACAAAGAAGCAATCCAAGGGAGAAGAAAGCCTCACGGAAACCCAACCCGAGTGTGCTACCGCCGCATCCGGCCCCATTCCCTCCCTTGCCTTGCTCCTCTGTGCCTCTGTGTCTCTGTGGCCACTTTCTTCCTTTCTTGCGCACTCCCTTCCCCAACCCTCATCCACAAGCCAACCCCGCGAGTACGTACGTAAAAAAATCCGCTTGCCACCTCACATAAAGTTAGATATATTATCTGCCATGACCCATGAAACCCCGCACCAGGAGGCCCCCGCCTCGCTGGCCGATGGCCTCGCCGCCATCGCCAGCGAGTTGCGCGCGATGGCCCAGGCCCAGCAGGCAGAGGCCGGCATCGCCGCCGCCATGCAGGCGGCCGTACTGTGCCTCCTGGTCAGCCTCATAATGCGCCTCGCCGACATGGCCGAGGCCTGGCACCAAGGCCGCCTCACGCTGCCCCCCACCCCCACGCCGGCCACCCGCTACACGCTGTCCACGCGCCCGGATTCCCTCCACCGCCTGGCCCGCCTCGCCCGCCGCGTCGCCAGCCGTCGCACGCCCCAGGCCGCCACCCAGCCCGCGCGCCCGCCCGCGCCCTCCCGGGCCAGCGTCCCCACACCCGCGTCCGAACCGTACACCGGACCTGCCCCGGCCCTGCGCCGCCCCGCCCCCCTCGCGTTTTCAAAACCCGCCCAGGCCGCCGCGCCAAGCCACGTCCATTTTGTTACGATGTCAAAACTTTATCCCGCCATCTCCGCCGCCCAGCGCGTGATCACCTCGCACCCCTTGGCGAAATCCTCGATCCGCATCGCCTCGTCGGGATTGTGGCTGCCATTCTGGTTCCGCACGAACAGCATGCAGCTCGGCACCCCCGCCTGCGCGAAACTCGCCGCATCGTGCCCACCGCCGCTCGGCATGGTCAGGTAATCCACCCCCAGCGCCTCCGCCGCCCGCGCCAACCCGCTGCGCACCTCGGCCGACATCGGCGTCGGCGCGCTCATCGGCCCCCGCACCAGTTCGAAGCTCACCCCGCGCCGTGCCTCCACCTCGCCCACCAGCCGGTCGATCGCCGCATGCACCGCGTTGATCCCCTCTTCCGTCGTGCCACGAATATCGATCTGGAACCGCGCCTCGCCGGGCACCTTGGTGAACCCCGCCTGCTCCGTCGTCTCCAGAATGCAGAACGTCACCACCAGCCGGTGCCCCAGCGTCTCCAGCCGCGCCCACTCGTCGTCCAGCTTGGTCGCGAACTCCGCCAGCGCGATCGCCGCATCCCGCCGATACCGCCGCGGCGTCGCCCCGGAATGGTTGTATTCACCCAGCACCCGCCCCTCGCGGATGCGCCGCGATCCCGGCAGCGCCGTCACCAGCGCGATCGGAATCTCCTGCGCCTCCAGCACCGGCCCCTGCTCGATATGAAGCTCCACATAAGCCTCGATGCTCTCCGGCGGCAGCAGGCACTCGCCGCGCGCCACCGCCGCGGGATCGAACCCCTCCTCGGCCATGTGGTCCGCCAAGGACCGCCCGCTATCCAGCCGCGCCACCTTCAGATGCTCCGCCGGCAACCGCCCCAACGCCGCCTTGCTGCCGGGCAGACCAGACGGAAACCACGCCCCACCCTCCTCCGCCCGGATCGCCAACACCGTGATGTCCCGCGCCGGCTGGAACCCCGCCCGCACCATCCCCGCCACCGCCGCCAACCCCGCCAGCACACCCGCCGCCCCATCGAAATTCCCGCCCTGCGGCACCGAATCCAGATGGCTCCCCAGGATGATCCGCTTCGCCGACCGGTCCCGCCCCGGCAGCGTCATCAGCAGGTTGCCCGCCGCATCATTCCGCGTCTCCAGCCCCAGCTTCTCCGCCTCGGCCCGCACGATCTCATGGCCGATCCGCTCGCCCCGCCCATACGCCTCCCGCGTCACCCCCACCCCGTCAAAGGTCCGCTCGCGCAACGCATCGAACAGCCGCGATGCCAGCTCAATGTCGGGGGTCAGGTTGGGGCGCATGGTCAGTCTCCTTCGGTCCCCCCAACCCTGCCGCCCCACTTGGTCACAAGCAATGGCCACTCTTCCGCAACCGCCCCGCAGCCGCCATAAGGCGCGAAATTCTGGGAGTGCCCCATGACCAAGCCGGTGCTGCTCGTCACCCGCCAGCTGCCCGAAGCCGTCGCCGAGCGCGCCCAGCGCGAATTCGACGTGCGCCTGAACCAGCCGGACCTGCAATGGTCGCCGGATGAGATCGTCGCCCTCGCCCAGGGCTGCGACGCGATCCTCTGCTTCTCCACCGACCGCCTCCTCGCCCCAACCATCGCCGCCCTGCCGGCCAGCGTGAAGGCGATCGCCACCTGCTCCGTCGGCTACGACCATGTCGACGTCGCCGCCGCCCGCGCCCGTTCCATCCCGGTGGCCAACACGCCGGAAGTGCTTTCGGTCGCCACGGCCGAGATCGCCATGCTGCTCATCCTGATGTCCGCCCGCCGCGCCGGCGAGGGTGAGCGCCTGGTGCGCTCCGGCCAATGGAAGGGCTGGGCCCCGATGCTGCTGCTTGGCACGCAGATCAGCGGCAAGCGCCTGGGCATCTTCGGCATGGGCCGCATCGGCCGCGAACTGGCCAAGATGGCCCGCGGCTTCGGCATGACCATCCACTACCGCAACCGCACCCGCCTGCCCGAAGACCTCGAACAAGGCGCCACCTGGCACGCCACCGACGAAAGCTTCCTCGCCAGCTGCGATGCCCTCGCCCTCACCGCCCCCGGCGGCGCCGGCACCGCGAAATGGCTGAACGCCGAACGCCTCGCCCTGCTCCCCCGCGGCGCCATCGTCGCCAACGCCGCCCGCGGCTCCCTGGTGGACGACGCCGCCCTGCAGGAAGCGCTCCGCTCCGGCCAGGTCGCCTTCGCCGGCCTCGACGTGTACGACGGCGAGCCCAACCTCCACCCGGGCTATTTCGGCCTGGAGAACGTGGTCCTGCTGCCGCACATGGGCAGCTCCACCACCGAAACCCGCGCCGCGATGGGAGACCTCTGCCTGGATGCCATCGCCGAGGTGCTGGCCGGCAACGAGCCCTGGAACCTGATCCGCTAGGCGAGAACAAACTCCCGCAGCACCCGCATCGCCAGCGCGGGGTCGTCGTTGTGCACCCCGTGCCCCGCGTTCGGCACCCGCACCAGCCGCACCAGGTGCTGCGGAAGGCAGGCAGCCAGCAATTCGCTGCGCGAGATCGGCGTGATCGGGTCGTCCTCCCCGCCGATCACCAGCGACGGGCACTTGATGTTCGCCAGCGCCGCGCGGAAATCCATCGGGTGCGGCCCGTCATCGGATTTGGCGAACTGGAACGACACCTGCTCGTTGCGCACCGTCCGCGCCACGGCATCCGGGTCGCGCTTGCCGCGCGGGTTGTACAGCGGCGAGCAGACCCGCAGATAGGCGGCCGAGGTCTCCGGGGTCGGGTTCGTCCAGCGCGCCTCCGCCACCGCCCGTGCCTCGGCCCCGCCGAGCCGTTCAAAGATCGCGTAGGTCTCCGCCCGGTCGCGCTTCGGCGAGGTGGAATAGAACACCATCTTGCCGGGATGATCGGGATGCCGCGTGGCATAGGATTGCGCGACCATGCCGCCGAAGGAGTAGCCGAGCACGATGGGCTTCTCGATCCCGAGCACATCGCAGAAGCCGCGAATATCGTCGCCCCATTGCGGCAGGTTCCAGCTGGCCGGCTCACCCCAGTCGCTGCGCCCATTGCCGCGATGGTCCAGGTAGATCACCTGCGCCACATCGGCGAGCTGGGAAAACAACGGGCGGAAGGTGGAATGGTCCCCGCCGGGCCCGCCATGCAGCAGCAGCAAGGTGGGCCGCTCGCGCATCCGCTTCCCGTCCGGCACCAGCTTCTCGCCGGAGACATCGAAGAAGATGCGGGTGCCGTTGACGCTGACGTGCATGGATGCGCTCCCCTGGTAGGCCGAGCCTTCCCCGCCCGCCTCAGCCCGTCAAGCCATGCGCCGCCGCGAGCACGGCCAGCGCAATGGCCAACGCCACCAGGGTGAAGCGCCGGTTCCACTCCGTCGTCACCTGCCACGGATCGGCCCCCGTCCAGCGCGCCGTGGCCAGCGCGCTGGCGGAAAACGGCGTCATCCCCACGCCCACGCCCCAGCCCAGCATGCAGGCCAGCGCCAGCACCCCGGGCGCCACGCCGAGAGCCGCGGGGTCGGGTATGGCCGCCCCGATCACCGCCACCACGGCAATCGGATTGAGCCCAAGCAGCGAGGTGCCGATCAGCACCACCGGCACCGCAAGCGGCACCAGCAGCGGCGGCACCGCGGGCAGGAACCCGGCCAACCCGCCCACCGGCAACGCCATGCCGAGCGTGACGCCGAGGAACCCGCTGGTGGCCAGCAACGTCGCCTCGCCGCGGAACGACGGCAACCTGGCGTGGAATCCGCGCAGCCGGCGGGCGAACATCGCCGCCACATGCCGCCGCCGCACCAGTTGCGCCAGCGTCCATGCCGCGCCCACCGCCGGGACCGCGGCCGTCACGCCGGTGGCCAGGGAGGTCGCGAACAGCACGGCCACCGCCTCCGCCACCGCCATCACCAGCGCGACGATAGCCGCGATGCGCAGATGGATGGTCCAGCGCTCGGCCGAGCGGGCCGCCGCGCCGCCGCTGCGCCCCTCCCACCGATCCACCGCTGCGCCGGCGAACAGCAGCAGCATCGCGGCCAGGAAGGCGATCGGCATCACCGGGCGCAGATCGGCGGCGGGCACGGCGGCGCCGACCACCACCGTCATGATGTTCAGCGGACTCCAGCAGTTCATGGTGGCGAAGCCGCGATAGGCGCCCATCAGCAGCCGCCGCGCCGCTTCCTTCGCCGCACCGCCGCGCGCCACCATGGCGCCGATCAGATCGATGGCGCCGTAGGACAGGATCATGGCGAACAGGTGCGCGCCGGACGTCACCGCGAGGTAGCGCCTTCCCTCGGGCTGGGCCACCAGGTGCGCCCCGCTGCGCCGCACCGTCCGGCTACGCTCGGCCGCGTCGCGCAGCGCGCCGAGGGCG
>CANHKG010000245.1 GCA_947460455.1 Rhodospirillales bacterium
TCATCGGCGTGATCGATGAGATCGCCTTCCAGACCAACATCCTGGCGCTGAACGCCGCGGTGGAGGCAGCCCGCGCCGGCGACCAGGGCCGCGGCTTCGCCGTGGTGGCCAGCGAGGTCCGCAACCTCGCCCAGCGCAGCGCCAACGCCGCCAAGGAGATCAAGGCGCTGATCTCGGACTCCGTGGCCAAGGTGGATAGCGGCTCCAAGCTGGTATCGGCAGCCGGGCAGACGATGGGCGAGATCGTCGGCTCCGTGCGGCGCGTGACGGATATCATGGCGGAAATCTCGGCCGCCTCGCAGGAGCAAAGCGCGGGGATCGAGCAGGTGAACACCGCCGTTTCGCAGATGGACAAGATCACCCAGCAGAACGCCGCCCTGGTGGAGGAAGCGGCCGCCGCCGCCAAATCGATGGAGGAACAGACGGACGCGATGACGCAGATGGTGTCAGACTTCGTGCTCGAGGGCGGGCATGTGCCGGCCGCACCCGAAAAGGCGAAGCAGGCGCCCGCCGGCGCACGCAAGGCCCGCCCCGCAACGCGCCCGGCCACCCGCGCCACCACGGCGGAAGACGACTGGAAGGAATTCTAGCCCGGCATCGCCGCCATGAGCACCGCCCTGCTTGCCCCCCCGCCCGCCCCCTCCTTGGGCGACGTGCCACTGACCGACGAGGATTTCGGCGCGATCGCGGCCATGGTGCGGGAGCATTCCGGCATCGTGCTGACCAGCAGCAAGCGGGACCTGGTGTACAGCCGGCTCCGCCGCCGGCTGCGCGCGCTGCACCTCACCTCCTTCGCCGACTACCGCGCCCGGCTGGTGGGCGCGGCGGGGGCGGAGGAGCTGGTGCGGATGATCAACGCGATCACCACCAACCTGACCGGGTTCTTCCGCGAGCCTCACCACTTCGACTACCTGGCGCAGCAGATGATCCCG
Source organism: Rhodospirillales bacterium (assembly GCA_947460455.1). Lineage (GTDB taxonomy): Bacteria > Pseudomonadota > Alphaproteobacteria > Acetobacterales > Acetobacteraceae > CAMDGX01. Next base: position 933 of record CANHKG010000245.1, read on the forward strand.
GCGCTACCCACCGGCTGGCAGCGGCTGCGCATCTGGTCGGCGGGGTGCTCCTCCGGCGAGGAGCCCTACACCATCGCGATGACCCTGCGGCGCCACCTGCCGGATGTGGATTCGAAGGATGTGCGCATCCTGGCCACCGACATCGACACCGACATGGTGGCGCACGGGGCGGCGGGGCGCTACGCGATGGAACGCGCGGCGGCGATCCCGGCCGAGCTGCGCCAGCGCTTCGTGCGCCGGGTCGATGGCAACACGGTGGAGATGGACCAGGCGCTGAAGGAGCTGATCGCCTTCAAGCCGCTGAACCTGCTGGGCGAGTGGCCGATGCGCGGCCCGTTCGATGCCATCTTCTGCCGCAACGTGGTGATCTACTTCGACAAGCCAACCCAGCGCGTGCTGTTCGACCGCTATGCGGAGATGCTGAAGCCGGATGGGCTGCTGTTCATCGGCCATTCCGAAAGCCTGTTCCGCGTCAGCGAGCGGTTCCAGCACCTGGGCCGCACCGTGCACCGGCGGATCAAATGATCAGCCCGGCGGCACTGGCCGGCTGCAGGGTGGTGAAGATCGGGCCTGGGGAAATGCATGTCACGGGCGATCCCGGCGAGGCGATCCTGACCGTGCTCGGCTCCTGCGTGTCTGCCTGCGTGTGGGACCCGGCGGCGTCGGTGGGCGGGATGAACCATTTCATGCTGGCGCAGCCGGGCACGCACAGCGACGCCAGCACCGGCTCCTGGCACGGCGCCGCCGCGCGGCTGCGCTACGGCAACACGGCGATGGCCGATCTGCTGGAGCAGCTGCAGCGCCTGGGCGGGCGGCTGGACCGGATGGAGGCGAAGCTGTTCGGCGCCGCCCGGCTGGGCGTGGACCAGGGGATGGTGGGCGACGGCAATGCCCGCTTCGCCGAAGCCTTCCTGGCCAAGCGGGGCCTGCCGCTCCGGGCGCGGGAACTGGGCGGGGTATGGGCACGGCGGGTGGCGTTCCAGGCCACCACCGGCCGCGCCTTCATGACGGAACTGCGCGAGAAGGCGCCAACCGAACCAGCTAACGGCGACAAGCCATGGGGCGCCCGGCACCGCGGCGCAAAGGAATAGGACATGCCGATCAAGGTTCTGATCATCGACGACTCCGCCCTGATCCGGCGGCTGCTGACCGACATCCTCTCCGCCGATCCGGCGATCGAGGTGGTGGGCACGGCCTCCGACCCGCTGATCGCGCGCGAACGCATCCGCACGCTGCAGCCCGATGTTCTCACGCTGGACATCGAGATGCCCAAGATGGATGGGCTGACCTTCCTGGAACGGCTGATGGCGCTGCGGCCGATGCCGGTGGTGGTGGTCTCCACCCTCACGCAGAAGAACACCGATGCGGCGCTGCGCGCGCTGGAACTGGGCGCGGTGGATTGCGTGGCCAAGCCGCTGGCCGACATCTCGTCCGGCATGCAATCCCTGGGCGAGGAGATGGTGGCCAAGGTGAAGGCGGCCGCGCGCGCTCGGCCGCGGGCCCGCAGCGCCGCCCCGCCGCGATCCGCACTTTCGGTCGATCCCCGGCTTTCAACGGTGGGGCGAATCGTGGCGATCGGCGCTTCCACCGGGGGCGTGGAGGCATTGCAGCAGGTGCTGATGCGCCTGCCCGCCACCGCGCCGGCGGTACTGATCACGCAGCACATGCCGGCCGGCTTCACCGCCTCCTTCGCACGCCGGCTGGATACGCAATGCGCGGTCACGGTGCAGGAGGCGACAGACGGGCGACGGGTCCTGCCGGGCCATGTCTATATCGCGCCCGGCGCGCTGCACCTGGAGCTGGTGCGAACCGGCTCCCACCACGAATGCCGGGTGCGCAACGGCGAACTGGTTTCCGGCCACCGGCCTTCGGTGGACGTGCTGTTCCACTCCGTCGCCACGGCGGCCGGGCGCTCCGCCGTGGGCATCATCCTCACCGGCATGGGGCGCGATGGCGCCGCCGGGCTGCTGGAAATGCGCCGCACCGGCGCCCGCACGCTGGGCCAGACAGAGGCAAGCTGCGTGGTCTATGGCATGCCCAAGGCAGCCATGCAGGCCGGCGCGGTGGAGGCGGAATTCCCGCTGGACCGCATCGCCGAGGAAATCGTGCGCGTCTGAACCGGGCCTCCCGCCCCCCCGGCATTGATCCTGCGCCGTTCCTGGCCCATCTAGGGCAGCTTCGATCAGAACGGCCGGAACCCCGATGAAATACATCTCCACCCGCGGCCAGGCCCCCGTGCGCGATTTCGCCGGCGTGCTGCTGGCCGGGCTCGCCGAGGATGGCGGGCTGTATGTGCCCGAAACCTGGCCCCATTTCGGCCCGGCCGATTGGCGCGCCATGCGCGGCCTGTCCTACCCGGAGCTGGCCGCCCGCGTGATGCAGCCCTTCGTGGGCGAAAGCCTGCCCGCGGCCACGCTGCAGCGCCTGTGCCAGGAATCCTACGCCAGCTTCGGCCACCCGGCCGTGGTGCCGATGGTGCAGCTGGAAACGCATCTCTGGACGCAGGAGCTGTTCCACGGCCCCACGCTGGCCTTCAAGGACATGGCGATGCAGCTGCTGGGCCGGCTGTTCGACCACGTGCTGGCCGAGCGCGACGAGCGCGTCACCATCGTGGGCGCCACCTCCGGCGACACCGGCTCGGCGGCGATCGAGGCCTGCGCCGGGCGGGAACGGGTGGATATCGTCATCCTCCACCCCGATGGCCGCACCAGCGAGGTGCAGCGCCGGCAGATGACCACGGTGATGGCCCCCAACGTGGGCAACATCGCCGTGGATGGCAGCTTCGACGACTGCCAGGACCTGGTGAAGGCCATGTTCGCCGACGCACCCTTCCGCCGGGAAGTGAGTCTTTCCGCGGTGAACTCCATCAACTGGGCCCGCGTGGCCGCCCAAATCCCCTATTACGTCGCCGCCGCCCTCGCCCTGGGCGCGCCGGACCGTGAAGTGGCCTTCGCCGTGCCAACCGGCAATTTCGGCAACGTGCTGGCCGCCTGGGCCGCGCGCCGCATGGGGCTGCCGGTGGCCCGGCTGGTGATCGGCTCCAACCGCAACGACATCCTCAGCCGCTTCATCGCCGGCAACGACATGAGCATGCGCGCGGTGGAACCCAGCCTTTCCCCCAGCATGGACATCCAGGTCAGCTCCAACTTCGAACGCCTGCTGTTCGAGCTGCTGGACCGCGACGGCGCCGCCACCGCCGCCACCATGGCCAGCTTCCGCGCCACCGGCCGGATGGAAGTGCCCCAAGCCTCCTGGCAGCGCGCCACCGCCGTGTTCCACAGCCACACCGTGGACGACGAGGGCACGCTGGCGGAGATCCGCCGCCTGCACGATACCGCGCGCTACCTGGCGGACCCGCATTCGGCCATTGGCATCGCGGCCGGGCGGGCCCACATGCTGGGTCATGGCATTCCCATGGTGGCGATGGCCACCGCCCACCCGGCCAAGTTCCCCGACGCGATGGAGCGCGCCACCGGCCAGCGCCCCGCCCTGCCGGCCGCCCTGGCCGACCTCTATGATCGCCCCGAACGCTACACCCGCCTGCCCGCCGACCTCGCCGCCATCGAGGCCCGCGTGCGCGCCACCGTGCTGAGGAACGCCGCATGAGCGACAAGACAAACGACGCCATCCGCGTCACCCGCCTACCCTCTGGCCTCACCGTCGTCACGGAGCGGATGGACCGGGTGGAAACCGTCTCGCTCGGCGCCTACGTGGCCGCCGGCACACGGCACGAAACGGCAGACGAGAACGGCGCCAGCCACTTCCTGGAGCACATGGCCTTCAAGGGCACGGAACGCCGCACCGCGGCCCAGATCGCCGAGGAGATCGAGGCGGTGGGCGGCCACATCAACGCCTATACCGCCCGCGAACAGACCGCCTACTACGTGAAGGTGCTGAAGGAAGACATGGCGCTGGGCGCCGACCTGATCGGCGACATCCTCACCCACTCCACCTTCGACCCCGACGAGCTGGAGCGCGAGCGCGGCGTGATCCTGCAGGAGATCGGCCAGGCGAACGACACGCCAGACGACATCGTGTTCGATCATTTCCAGGAAACCGCCTACCCCAGCCAGCCGATGGGCCGCCCGGTGCTGGGCACGGAACAGCGCATCCGCACCATGAAGCGCGATTCGCTGATGGGCTACATGAAGCGGCACTACACGGCCGCCAACACCGTGGTGGCCGCGGCAGGCAACCTGGAGCACGAGCATTTCGTGGAACTGGCCGCCCGCCACTTCGCCGACCTGCCCCTGCACGCCGCCCCCCCGGCCCTGCCCGGCCTCTATGGCGGCGGCGAGTTCCGCGAGGACCGCGACCTCGACCAAGTGCACATCGTGCTCGGCTTCCCCTCGGTCGCCTATGCGGATCCGGATTTCTACCCAACCATGCTGCTCTCCACCCTGCTCGGCGGCGGCATGTCCTCCCGCCTGTTCCAGGAGGTGAGGGAGAAGCGCGGGCTGGTCTATTCGATCTATTCCTTCACCGCCCCCAGCATGGATGGCGGGCTGTTCGGCATCTATGCCGGCACCGGCGAAAGCGAGGCCGCGGAGCTGATCCCGGTCACGGTCGATGAGCTGCAGAAGGTGCAGGGTGAGGTCTCCATGGCCGAACTGGCCCGCGCCCGCGCCCAGGTGAAGGCGGGGCTGCTGATGTCCCTGGAGAGCACCGGCAGCCGCTGCGAGCAGCTGGCCCGGCAGATCCAGGTCTTCGGCCGCGTGATCCCCACCGCCGAGACGGTCCAGAAGATCGAGGCGGTGAGCGTGGCCGATGTGCAGCGCGCCGCCGCCCGCCTGTTCCGCTCCGCCCCCACCCTGGCCACCATGGGCCCGGCCGGGCAGGTGCCAGACGTCACCCGCATCCGCGAAAGGCTCGCGGCATGAGCGATGCCCTCGCCCTGATGGCCGACCTGATCGCCCGCGCCCGGGCGGCGGGGGCGGATGCGGCAGATGCGCTGCTGGTGGCGAGCACCTCGCTGTCCGTGCAGCGCCGCCTGGGCCAAACCGAGCAGCTGGAGCGTGCCGAGGGCCGCGATCTAGGCCTGCGCGTGTTCGTGGGCCGGCGCCAGGCCATCGTCTCCTCCACCGCCGTCGACCCCGCCGGGTTCGCGGCCCTGGCCGAACGCGCCGTGGCGATGGCCCGCGTCGTGCCGGAAGATCCGCATGGCGGTCTGGCGGCCGAAGCCGGCCAGGTGAAGGCGCTGGATCTCGACCTCGAAGACCCCTCCGAACCCGATGCCGCGGCGTTGATCGAAGCCGCCAACACCGCCGAGCAGGCCGCCCTGGCCGTTTCCGGCGTGACCAATTCCGAAGGCGGCTCGGCCCGTTATTCGCGCACGGAGATCGTGCTGGTCACCTCCGCAGGCTTTTCTGGCCGCACCGTGCGCACCGGCCATTCCATCTCCGCCACCGCGCTGGCCGGCACCGGCACCGGCATGCAGCGCGATTACGATTACACCTCGGCCGTGCACCTGTCCGACCTCGAAGACCCCGCCCTGATCGGCCGCAATGCCGGGGAACGGGCCGTGCGCCGCCTTAACCCCACCCGCCCGAAAACCGGCAAGCTGCCGGTGGTGTTCGACCCCCGCGTGGCCGCCAGCCTGCTGGGCCACCTCGCCGGCGCGATCAACGGCGCAGGCGTGGCCCGCGGCACCAGCTTCCTCAAGGACAGCATGGGCAAGCAGGTCTTCCCGGCCGGGATCACCATCATCGACGACCCGCACCGCCATCGCGGCCTGCGCTCGCGCCTGTTCGATGGCGAAGGCGTGGCCGGGCAGCGCATGGAGCTGGTGGCCAACGGCATTCTCACCACCTGGCTGCTGGACAGCCGCAGCGCCCGCCAGCTCGGCCTCGTCTCCACCGGCCATGCCAGCCGCGGCACCGGCGGCCCGCCCTCCCCCGGCCCCACCAACCTCTACCTCGCCCCCGGCACGCTCTCGCAGGCGGAGCTGATGGCCGACATCAAGGAAGGGCTCTACGTCACGGAGATGATCGGCATGGGCGTGAACGGCATCACCGGTGATTACAGCCGGGGCGCGGCCGGGTTCATGATCCGTGATGGCGTGCTGGCCGAACCGGTGGCGGAAGTGACCATCGCCGGCCGCCTGCAAGACATCTTCGCCGGCCTGGTGGCCGCCAACGATCTGCGCCTGCGGCGTGGGATGGATTCACCCAGCGTCCGCATTACAGAAATGACACTCGCCGGAAGCTGATCAGCGCTCGAAACCGCGTGCGGTTGCGTTATATCCTGTGGGCTGAACGATAACCCTTCAGGGAGAGCAAACTTTCATGCGCCGCTTCAAACTTCTGGCCGCCATCGCCGCGCTGGCACTCGTGCTGGCACCGACCCTGGCCGACGCCGCGGCCGGACGTGGCAGTTCCCAGGGCAGCCGTGGCAGCCGCACCGACAGCGCGCCGCCGGCCACCAACACCGCCCCCGGCACCGCCGCCCCGATGCAGCGTACCACCACCCAGCCCGGCAGCCCCGCTGCCCCTGGCATGGCGGCTGCCGCCCAGCCCTCGCGCGGCATGTTCGGCGGCGGCCTGATGGGCGGCCTCATGGGCGGCCTGCTCGGCGCCGGCCTGATCGGCATGCTGATGGGCGGCGGCTTCATGAGCGGCATGGCCGGCTTCATGGGCTTCCTCGGCCTCATGCTGCA
>CANHKG010000246.1 GCA_947460455.1 Rhodospirillales bacterium
CCTGGACCCGCCAGGGACCTGAGGTCCCTGGACCCACCTGAGTTCCGCCTTCGGCGGGAGGGGCCGTCTCGGCGCGCGACACAGACCGGGTCGGCCCCTCCCGCCGAAGGCGGAAAAGGTCGAGGGGTCTGGGGCCTAAGGCCCCAGCGGGGTCGAGGGGCAGAGCCCCTCGCCTTTCCCTTCCTACAGCAGCGTGAACTTCGCCACGCTGGCCAGCGCGATCAGCCACACGGCGCCGCTGACTTCGCCGGGTTTGCCGGCGAGGGTTTTCACCAGGGCGTAGGTGATGAAGCCCAGGCCGATGCCGGTGGCGATGGAGAAGGTGAACGGCATGGCGAAGGCCGTCACGATCGCCGGCAGGTAGTCCGTCATGTCGTCCCAGTTGAGGTGCTTCAGCGCCGCGGCCATCAGGCAGGCGACGAAGACCAGGGCGGGGGCGGTGGCGAAGCCGGGGATGGACTGGGCGAGCGGGGCGAAGAATAGGGTGAGCAGGAACAGGATGCCGGCCACCACGGCGGTGAGGCCGCTGCGCCCGCCGGCCTGAATGCCGGCCGCACTTTCGATGTAGCTCACCACCGTGCTGGTGCCGAGCGTGGCGCCGATCATGGCGCTGCCGGAATCGGCGGTGAGCGCCTGGCCGAGGCGGGGCACGGAGCCGTCCTTGTTCATCAGCCCGGCTCGCTGCGTGGTGGCGATCAAGGTGCCGGTGTTGTCCAGCAGGTCCACCAGGAAGAAGGTGAAGACGATGCCGACGACGCCGAGGCTGAAGGCGCCGGCGAGGTCCATGGCGAGGAAGGTCGGCGCGATGGAGGGCGGGGCGGAAACGATGCCGTGGAAGGTGGTGAGGCCGAAGGGGATGCCGAGGGCTGCGGTGGCCAGGATGCCGATCAGCACCGCGCCGGTGAGCCCGCGGGCGGAGAGGCCGGCGATCAGCACGAAGCCGATGCAGGCCAGGACGGTCTTGGTGTCCGTCAGGCTGCCCAGCGTTACCAGCGTGGCGGGGTGGGCGACGATGAGGCCCATGCCCTTCAGCCCGATCACGGCGAGGAAGAAGCCGATGCCGGCGGCGATGCCGAGCTTGAGCGAGAGCGGGATGGCGTTCACCAGCCATTCGCGCCATTTCAGCAGCGAGATGATGAGGAACAGCACGCCGGAGAGGAACACCGCGCCGAGCGCCACCTGCCAGGGCACCTTCATGCCCAGCACCACGGCGAAGGCGAAATAGGCGTTCAGCCCCATGCCCGGTGCCAGCGCCAGCGGGTAGTTGGCCAGCACGCCCATCAGGATGGAGGCGATGCCGGCGGCCAGGCAGGTGGCGGTGAACACCGCGCCCTTGTCCATGCCGGCGGCGCCGAGAATCGCCGGGTTGACCGCGACGATATAGACCATGGCGAGCCAGGTGGTGAGGCCCGCCAGCACTTCGGTGCGCACCGTGGTGCCGAGGGCGGGGAGCTGGAAGCGGTCCAGGATGGGGTTCACGCGTAGACTCCATGCGATCGGTTCGGGTGCGAACGCTGCCCGACGGGCTGGCGCGCCGCAAGCGCCGCATTACATGGCATACAGGGAAGCCCGGCGCGCCACGCGGTTGCGAGGCATTCTCATTATTGCGAAGCCGTGTTGATCGTTCCGGCCTTGGCCGGGCATCATTGCAGCGCGAAGGAAAGGCTACACGATGCGGAACTTCAGCGAATTGAGCGAGCGCGACGTGCTGGCGCTGGCCATCAGCAACGAGGAGGAGGACGGGCGGATCTACCTGGACTTCGCCGAGCGGCTGCGCGCCGACTATCCGGCCAGTGCCGCCGTGTTCACCGCCATGGCCGCGGAGGAAAGCGAGCATCGCCGCCGCCTGTTCGATACCTATCGCGAGCGCTTCGGCGAACACATTCCGCTGATCCGCCGGCAGGATATCCGCGGCGCCATCTCCCCCAAGCCGATCTGGCAGCTGCCGGAGCTGAACCTGGATGAGGTGCGCCAGCAGGCCGAGATGATGGAGGCGGAGGCGGCGCGCTTCTATCGCCTTGCGGCATCGCGCACCACCGATGCCTCCGTGCGCCGGCTGCTGATCGACCTGGCGGAGGAGGAGGCGCGGCACGAGCACACGGCGGAGACGCTGGCGGCCACCAAGCTGACCGACAATGCCCGCGCCGAGGAGGACGAGACGGCGCGGCGCCTGTTTGTGCTGCGCTACGTGCAGCCCGGGCTGGTGGGGCTGATGGATGGTTCCGTCTCCACCCTGGCGCCGCTGTTCGCCGCGGCGTTTGCCACGCACAACCCATGGGAGACCTTCCTGGTGGGTATCGCCGCTTCGGTCGGCGCCGGCATCTCCATGGGCATGGCGGAGGGGCTTTCGGACAATGGCAGCCTCACCGGGCGCGGCACGCCGTGGATGCGCGGCACGATCTGCGGCGTGATGACCATGCTGGGCGGCATCTTCCACACCCTGCCCTACCTGATCCCGGATTTCTGGACCGCGACCATCCTGGCCTTCGTTGTGGTGGCGCTGGAGCTGGCCGCGATCACCTGGATCCGCTGGAAATACATGGACAGCCCGCCCTTCGCCGCCGCGTTGCAGGTGGGCCTGGGCGGCGCGCTGGTGTTCGCCTCTGGCGTGCTGATCGGCAGCGGCTGACCGGGCGCGTCACAAATTCATTGATTCCGACATAATTCGCGACCAGCCTACGCCTGCAGGCAATGGATCCTGCATTCATGGGAGAGCGAGGAAATGTCCCGGATTGCCCTGATGGCCGCGGCCCTGGTGCTGGGCCTGGCCGCCGTGCCGACCAAGATCACGCTGATTGGCGACGTCTCCGTGCCCGGCATTTCGCTGGGCGGCAGCGAGGCGATGGCGCAGCGCGCTTCCGACCCGCGCTACCAGCCCGGCAACAGCGCCTGCCGCGATGGCGCCGGCCGCCGCTGCTGAGCCTTCACCCGTTCAGGTGACGGTACCGGCGGGGCCTGTCCCCGCCGGTTTGCGTTTCGGGGGCTTGGTCAGGCCGCCGGCATGCGTGCCCGCACGCCCTGCGGCACCGCGCGCAGCACCGCATGCCGCGCCACGCGCCAGAAGGCCGAGAGCAGCAGCAGGCCGGAGCCGACCACCAGGGCGGTCAGCGCGAAGCCGGCATCCACCGCGCCGGCCGCCTGCACCAGCGTACTGATCGCGTAGAGCACGTAGGCCAGCGAGGACACCAGCAGCGCGCGCCGGTCCACCACCAGCGCCACCGCGGCCAGCAGCACGTACAGCCCGATCGCCAGCGCGGCGCGTGCGATGTCTGCCTTGCCGTCCAGCAGGCCGAGCAGGGCGAAGACGGGGTGCACGATCAGCGGGGCCGCGGCCAGGTGCAGCCAGAAGGCCACGTCGGCGCGGCGCGTGGTGCGGGCCGGGTCGCTCATGTCCCAGCGCATGGCCAGCCCGAACAGGGCCAGCCCGGCGGCGAACAGCAGCACCAGCCAGCGATCCCCCAGCGCCGGCACCAGCGCCACCAGGGCGGCAAGAACGGCGGCCACCGCGGCGATGGCGCCGGCCGCCACCGTGATCGGCACGCGGAAACGCCGCCAGTGCAGCCAGGTGCCCAGCACCGCGATCGCCGCCCCGCCGGAGATCCCCATCGTCTCCCCGGCCGCGGGCGCCACCATGCCCAGCACGATCTTGGCCAGCACCAGGCCGCAGAAGAACAGGCCCCCGGCGAAGCTGCCCAGCAGCAGGATGCTGGGCAGCGCCATGCGCCGGCGGCGGGTGAAGAACTCCGCCAGGCCCCAGCTGGCCGCCACCAGCGCCGCCGCCCCGGCCACCGGCGAGGTTTGGGAGGCCAGCCAGCCCAGCGCCACCAACAGCAGCACCATGGCGATGGACACGAAGATGTCGTTGAAGCCGGTCAGCAGGCGGAACTGCTCCTCGTCCGCCGGCAGCGTGGCCCGGTGGCGGGCGACGAAGGCGCGCAGGGCGGCGGCCGAATCGGCGCTGATCGCCCCTTCCGCCACCGCCGCGTCCAGCTCCGAATCGCTGTACATCCGTGCGCCCCCCAAACGATGCACCAGACTATGGCCGCCAGGCCGTCGCGTGGAAGGGCGGCGCGCGGAATGTCCGCAACCCTAACGGGTCGGCAGGCGTTCCGACACCCGAGGGGCTGTCTGCGCACCAGCAGGCCGCCCGATTTGGGAAAGGAGCGAGCATGAGCCGGAACATGAGGGCAATACGAGGGGCCCCCTGGGGCATCGCCGCGCTGGGGCTGGCCCTGGCCGTGGCAGGCTGCGGGCAGACATCGTCGGAGCGCACCAGCGGCGGTGCCGCGGCGGGCGCGGCGGCGGGTGCGGGCGTGGGTGCGCTGGCCGGGCCGGTGGGCGCGCTGGCGGGTGCGGCGGTGGGTGCCGGCGCGGGCGCCGTGGCCGGGGCAACCACCAGCCCGCAGGATGTGAACCTGGGCCGCCCGCCCTGGACCAATCCGCAGGCGCGGATGCCGGGCATGTCCGACGATGCGCCGCGCGGCGCCGGGCGGCGTGTCAGCGCCGATGCGCGCGAGGCGCAGCAGGCCCTGGCCCGGGCCGGCCACGATCCAGGCCCGGCCGATGGCATGTGGGGGGCGCAAAGCATGCGGGCGGCGCGCGACTATCAGCGCGCGAACAACCTCACCGCCACCGGGCGGGCGGATAGCGCCACGCTGGCGGCCCTGCGCGGCAGCAGCCCGGCGGCCACCGCCCCGCCGGCCATGCCCGCGTCACCGCCAACAGTGCCGCCGACGCGCTGAACGAAGCCCCTACGCCTCGTCGGCGTAGGGGTTCTTCGTGCCGCGGAACTGCAGCCGGATCGGCGTGCCCGGCAGGTCGAAGGTGTCGCGCAGGCCGTTGGTCAGGTAGCGCCGGTAGTCGTCTGGCGTCTGTTCCGCGCGGGTGCCGAAGATGATGAAGGTCGGCGGGCGCGCCTTGGCCTGGGTGACGTAGCGCAGCTTCAGCCGCCGCCCTTCCACCAGCGGCGGCTGATGGCGTTCGAGCGCTGCCTCGAACCAGCGGTTCAGCGCACCGGTGGCCACGCGGCGGTTCCACACCTCGTGCGCCTTGCGGATGGCCGGCAGCAGGCGCTCCAGCCCCTGGCCGGTGAGGCCAGAGAGCGTCACCACCGGGATGCCCTTCATCTGCGCCAGGCTTGCTTCCAGCCGGTCGCTGATCATCTTGCGGGCGGCGTTGCGGTCGGCCACCGCATCCCACTTGGTCATGGCCAGCACGCAGGCGCGGCCCTCGCGTTCGATCAGCCGGGCGATCTGCAAATCCTGGTCGTGCAGGCCGCGGCCCAGCTCCGCCTCCGTGGCATCCACCGCCAGCACCACCACCTCGGCCATCTTCAGCGCCTCGATGCTGGCGGAGGTGGACATCTTCTCCAGCCCCTCATCCACCCGCGCGCGCTTGCGCAGCCCGGCGGTGTCCACCAGCTCGATGGCGCCCTGGTCGTCGTGGAACTGCACCGCCACGGCATCGCGGGTGAGGCCGGGTTCCGGCCCGGTGATCATGCGCTCCTCGCCGATCAGCCGGTTCAGCAGGGTGGACTTGCCGGCATTCGGCCGCCCGACGATGGCCAGCTTCAGCGGCTGCACCCGGCCGGCACCCTCGGCATCCTCCGGCAGGCGCTCGGCGATGTGGCCCATCAGGTCGGCCAGCCCATCGCCATGCTCGGCGGAGACGGCCACCGGCTCGCCCAGCCCCAGGGAAAAGGCATCCAGCGCCGCGGCGGCGCCGGCGCGGCCCTCGGCCTTGTTCACCACCAGAAGCAGCGGCTTGCCCTGGCGGCGGAGCCAGTCGGCGAAATGCTCGTCGGCCGGCGTGACGCCGGTGCGCGCATCGACCACGAACAGCACGAGGTCGGCCAGGTTCACCGCCCGCTCGCTGCTGGCGCGCATGCGGCCATAGATCGAATCCGGGGCGGATTCCTCCAGCCCGGCAGTATCCACCAGCCGCACCTCGCGCCCGCGCAGGGTGGCCGTGGCCTCCTTGCGGTCGCGGGTCACGCCCGGTGTGTCGGCTACCAATGCGGCGCGGCGGCCCGCAAGCTTGTTGAACAGGGTGGACTTGCCCACGTTCGGCCGCCCCGCGATGACCACGACGGGGAGCATGCGCTAATCCTCTCGATCCAGCCTACCTGAGTGCAAGCAGGGTCGCGTTGTCGGTGACCATATACATGGTTCCGCCGGCTACCACGGGTGCAATCGTCAGTGCACCGGGCAGCGACATCGTGCCCGTCGTCGCCCCCGTCGCGGGGTCCAGCAGCACCGCGTTGCCGGAGGTGTTGCCGAGGAAGAGCTGCCCGCCCGCCAGGATCGGCCCGCACCAGGTAATGGGGTCGCGTTCCTTGGCCGGGTTCTCGAACCGCTCCAGCTGGCGCACCCAGGCCACGGCCCCGTCGGTGCGGTTGATGGCGGCCACTTCGGCGCGCGTGCTGACGGCAAACACCCAATCGCCCGCCACCCACGGCGTTTCGCCGGAGGCGAACTCCACCTCCCACAACCGCCGGCCGGAGCGCAGGTCGTTGGCCAGCAGCACGCCGCCGAGGCTGGCGGCATAGACGCGGCCTTCCTTGACCATCGGCATGCCGCGGATCGCGGACAGGTCCGCAATGGAGGTGCGCCCGCGCGAGGCGGCCAGCGTATCGGACCAGACCACGGTGCCGCTGGTGCCGCGCAGGGCCACCAGCTCGCCCGAGCCGAAGCCGGCGATCACGATGCCGTCCACAAAGGCCGGCGCCGGCAGGCCGAGCACCAGCGTTTCCGTTGCCGGGGACTGGTACGACCACAGCTTCTTGCCGTCGGTGGCCGACAGGCCGAGCATCTGGTTGTCCAGCGTGCCGACGAACAGCCGCTCCGCCGTGACGGTGGCGGCCGAACGTGCCGGGGCGCCGAGGGCGGTGCGCCAGCGCACGCCACCGGTGGCCGCATCCAGCGCCAGGATCTCGGCGCGGCCGGTGGTGGCGAACACGGTATCGGCGCTCACGGAAATGCCGCCGCCCACATTGGTGCTGCGGTCGTCGGCCGGTTCGGTCTCGGCGCTCCAGAGCGAACGGCCGGTGGCGGCATCGAAGGCCGAGACCATGCCATCCGAATCCATGGTGAACACGCGCCCGCCAGCCACCACGGGCTGGGCGGTCACGCGGCGGCGATAGCCGGAGCTGCTGCCGATGCCGGCACTCCAGGCGCGGTTGGTGCCGGGCAGGGCGAGGTGCCCGCCCTCATGCGCGGCGGTGCCGCCGGGCTGCGGCCAGTCGGTCGCCGCGGCCGGGGCCGGCAGGTTCACGCGCTGCGGCGCGGTGCCGTCGGCCAGCGGGCGGGTGCCGGAGAGCACGGTCTGCCGCTCGCCGGGCAGGGTTTTCTTCTTGGCGCCGAACAGGTCGTCATAGGCCTGGCAGCCCGCCAGGGGGGCCACGAGGCCGGCGAACAGCGCGCCGCGACGGGTGAGGTTCCGGGGCAGGGTCATGGCGCGGCGCTTCCACCGAGTTGGGCGAGCAGGCCGTTGGCG
>CANHKG010000247.1 GCA_947460455.1 Rhodospirillales bacterium
AGCACGAGGCCGACGGCCAGCCGCGTCCAGAACCCCGCCTCCCCTTCCCAGGCCCAGTGCCAGTACGAGCGGCCCGAGGGGTTGTAGGTGGCGAAGACGACGAACAGGCTGAACAGCAGCCGTGCCGCGATGCCGTCCCAGCTGATATGGCTCATGGCGTGGCCCCCGCGGTGGTGCTGGCGGGGCAGCCGCCGCGCGTGGCGAGGCGGGCGACGCGGGCATCCAGCGCGGCGAGCACTTCGCGGCGGGCTTCCTCGGCCACCGCGAATTCGGCGCGGGCGATGACGCCGAGCGACTGTGCCTCGAAATCCTCGCGGTTCAGTGCGGCATCGGCACGGTTGAAGGCCCAGTCGATGCCCCAGTAGGCGCCGACGCCACCGAGTGTGCCGGCGGCGAGGCCCGGAACGCCACCGAAACGGTAGCCGACGGCGCCGACGGTGGCGACGATGGAGCCGGCTTCCGTGGCGCGCAGCATCAGGGCGCTGACGCGGGCGGCGATGGGGCGCAGGGAATGGAAGAACAGCGAGGCCGGGTCGCTGCCGGGGGAGGCGTTCGCCGCGTTGCCATCGCCCACCGCGTGCAGCGTGACCGTGGCGGCGCGGGCGGCTGCTTCCGGGTCCAGGCGGAGCGTGGCGGTGCTGGCCGCGGCGGCCTCCGGGAAGGCGCGCAGCGGGGCCAGGGCGCCGGCGAGGGCGTGGTTCCAGTTGCTCTCTACCAGGAAGGCGGCCATCTCCAGGTCGCGGCGCATGGTTTCGGGCGGGGCGGCGCGGGCCAGCACGCGATCGACGAAGGCGCGGCGCATTGGCTCCGCCATCTGTTCCACCACGCCATCGGCCATCGACTTGTGGTCGCCGCGCAAGGCGGCGGCGGCGCTGGTGACCATGCGCCCGGCGATGCGGTAGGCGGTGACATAGGATTGCACCCAGTCGTACGCCCAGGCGCCGAAGCCCGGCACGGCTTCGCGCGCACCGGCATAGCGGGCGGAGGCGGCATCCACCGCCAGGCGCTGGGCGAGGCCGGCGGCGTCTTGCCGGGCCTGTTCCAGCTGCAGGTTGAGCTGGGCGAGCGCCTGGGCCGGCACCTGGCGCAGTTCGCAGGTGCCGCCGGGCAGCATCAGCGCCACGATGGGATCGGCGGCGCGGGCCGGGGCGGGCAGGAGGGCGAGGGCGGCGAGCAAAATCGCCAGCAGGGCACACAGCCTGTCGCCAGCCCGGGGGCGCGGCGCTAGAACGGCGGCGCCGGTTCGGCAGGGGAGCGTGATGTGATCTTGGGCGTGGCGGCCATGCTCGTGGCGATCGTGCTGGTGGGGGGCGCGCTGGTGGGCGCGGCCGCGCTGTTCCAGCGTGGCGCCGAGACGCTGGGTGCGCCCGCCGCCATGCTGTGCGTGGCCGCGTTGCTGGCCGGGCTGGCCGGTGCCGCCGCGCTGCTGCTGGCAGCACCCGACCGCGCGAGCTTCGAGCCGGTGCGCCTGTTCGCCGCCGGTGGGCCCTGGCAGGGGGCCGGGCCTGTGGATGCCTTGCGCCTGGCCCTGCCTGAACGCGTGGCGCTGCGCGATGCGCTGGCGGCGCTGTTCGGCGGAACCCTGGCGCAGATGGCCGTGGGCTGGCTGGCGGTGGGTGCGGTGCTGGTGGGCATCGGCGCGCTGTGGCGACGCTGCGCCGGCCGCGCGCTGTGGCTGGGGCTGGTCGGCTTCGCCGCCATGGCTGGGCTCACCGCCCTGGCCACGCATGTTGCCACGCGGCTGCTGGCCTGGGGCATGGCGCAGCTGGGCTTCTGGCTGCTGCTGCTGGCCTTGATGGCCCTGCAGGTTTGGCGGCGTCGCCGCCGTTCCGCGCACTGAGCGGGGGCTCACGGCAGCCTCATCAGTTCAAGGAAGGGCCGCGGCGAGAGCAGCGCGGATTCTCCTACGACGGGGAAGGCGAGCTTGAGCGCCACCAGCAGCACGATGCCCACGATCAGCGCCACCACGGCGCCCATGGTGTAGTGCAGCGCCAGGTGCGCGCTGCCGATGAACCACTGGAACAGCAGCACCGACACGGAGGCGGTGAGCACCAGGAACCATACCAGCATCGTAAGGGTGCGGGTGCCCACGGAGAGCCGGGCGGTGCGGGCCTCGGCGATCTGATGCAGCCACTGGGCGGTGTTCTGCGCGATCGCCTGCTGCGCCTGCGTCTCTGGCTCCGGCAGCATGAAGGCGCGGGACAGGCGGGTGAAGGTGGCGTCGGAGGCGCTGCCGGGGGAACCGGCCTGCATCTTCGGCCAGTCCTGCTCCACGACCGCCGCACCGTAACCGCGCAGGGCGCCGCGCATTTCCTCGCGCGCCTCCGCCTGGTGCGGCAGGGCATAGGTGTCGGTGGCGTGGGCCAGCATGTAGAGCGCGCTGGTTTCCTTCTGCAGCGTGTCCCGCGTGGTCTGGTAGATGTCCCAGGCGCCGACCAGGGCGAGGGCGGCGACCACGGCGTAGATCTCCACGATGAAGGAGAACTTGGCCCGGCCGACCTCGGCGTTCAGCGCCAGTTCCTGCGGCGTGAACACGGACAGGATCACCATGCCCACGCCCATCGCCAGCAGCATCGGCAGGCCGATGGCCACCAGCGCCGCGAGTGCGGTGGGCAGGGAGGCGATGCTCTGCACCATCAGCGCGTCCATCAGCGCGGGGCCCTGTTTTGGGGGCGGCTGGGGGCGTGCACGGTCAGGCCTCGATCTGGCGGTACCAGCGGCGCGTGCGGATCAGCCGGCCGGAGCGGGCGGGCTGCAGGTCCGATTCCTCCATCAGCGCCTTCATGCGCTGGCGCGCCTCGGCGATGGTGATGCGCTTGCCGGCGCGGGCGCGGTAGAACGCGGCGGCCTTCTCGAAATCGTCGCGCCCCACCTGGCCGCGGCGATCGGCCAGGGTGCGCAGCAGCTCCGTGGAGGTGCCGGCCAGATCGTGCTCCAGCGCCACGTCGGTATCGGCCACGGCGGCGCGCACCACGCCGCGCGCCTCGTCGAAGCTGAGGTTGTAGCGGGTGAGGCCTTCCTCCATCAGCTTGCGCTCGGTGTCCCGATCGAGGAAGCGGCGGCCGTTGGTGTGCAGGCGCACCAGCTCGCCGAAGCGCAGGCGGGTGTCGTTCTCATTCATGGGCATGGCGGATCCACGGTTTTCGGGGAGTGGGCGGTGGCGGCAGGCGGAGCGCGCTAGAGCGAGGGATGGGCGGTGGTGCGCAGGCCGGGGCCGGGCACCACCTCGGGCACCTCAAAGCCGCTGGAGCGGTTGGACATCTGCTGCAGGCGGCGGTTGAGCGTTTCGATGGAGCGCATGATCCGCGCGGCATCCAGGCCCAGCGGCGCATCGGACGGGGCGACCACCACCTTCACCTTGGGCAGCGGGAACATGTCGATCTCGACCTTTTCCACGGCGAGGCCGTTGAGGTCGGAGGCTTCCAGCACCGAGCGCACGATCATGCGCTGCAGGGCGGCGAGCGGGCCGGGGTTGCGCAGGGCGTGGCGATCGAGGAACCGCTCCACGTATTCGCGGTCGGAATCGGTCAGCTCGCGGGCCTGGCCGAAGGTCATCTGCAGCGAGGGCAGCAGGGAGACCGTGCTCTCGATCTCCTTCAGCTTGTAGCCGGCGACATCCATCATGGCGGTGAGGTCGTCGCGTGCCTTGGCGTGGCCGCGGTCCAGCGTGCTGTTGCGGTGCATGTAGTAGCTGGCGGTGTCGCGGAAGCGGAACAGGCCCACCACGCTGTCCCACATGCGCTCGGCGCGCTCCGTGAAGCTGTCGGCATCCGGCAGGTCTTGCAGCGGCAGGCTGACGGATGGGCGGGGCTGGGCGGGGGCTTGCGCCGAGGCGGGGGCGGTGGTGAGCAGGGCGGTGGTGAGCAGGGCGGGGGCGAGCAGAACGGGCGTGGCGAGCGCGAGGCGACGCAGCTTCGTGGTGATCATGGCGGGCATCCTTCGGGCGCGGTGCGTCAGTTCAGCGACATGGTCGACATGCGCTCGGCGATGGAGCGCTGCGTGACCCGCTCGGCAGGGGGGAGGGAGACCAGGCCGGCGCGGGCGAGGAAGCCGGCGGGGCCGGTGGCGCTTTCGCTGGAGGCCTCGGTGAGCAGCTCGGCGATGCCGTGCACTACGCCCACGCCCTGCTTGTTCCTGGCATGCTGGCGCTTGGCATAGAGATAGACGACGCGGGTGGGGTCGTAATCCATCGCCGCGATGCTCGCGATGGTGGGCAGCACGCCATCCAGCGGCAGGGCGATCAGGTTGCCGCCGCTGCGCATCGCCTCATCGAAGGTGACGACGGCGAGGGTGCCGGGGGGGCTGGACATCAGCGTGGCGACGGTCTGGTCTTCCGCCACCTCCACCACGCGGCCATCGGTGCGCAGGCTGATGCACTTGTTGCGGCGGAACCCGGCATCGAACAGCAGCCGCATTTCCTTGATGTCGCGGCAGCCGGATTCCAGCACCAGATCCTCGAACAGCTGGCGCGTGCCGGAATCGCCGCGCGGCACCAGCACGCGGATCGGCGAGGGCGGCAGGCCGCGGGCGATCTGCGACCAGCTGGCATAGGTGTTGGGGGCGAAGATGCCGTCGCTGGTGGGGCGCTCGGCGGCCAGCGCCTCCTGCAGGTTGCGGGCGGAGAGCTGCGGCATCGGGTCGCCGCGCCGGGCGACGAGCACCACGGCGCCGAAGCCGAGCTTGAGCTCGATCACGTCGCGCACGCCGTTCATGCGGCAGGATTGCTGGATGCCGGAGGGCATGCGCCGGGTGGAGATGGCCACGTCTGGCGTTTCCGGCCCGACGCCGCCGCAGAACAGCGCCAGCGCCTGGTTGGAGCCGACATGGCGCACATCGGGCCGCATCTCCTTGCCCCAGCGTTCGGCGAAGCTGCCGGCCAGCAGGTCTGACACGCGGCCGGCGGTGTTGGAGCTGGCGACGATGAGGCGGTCGCGCAGGGTCAGCACGCCTTCTGCCTGCGCCGGCTGTGCCGTGGTGGCGGCCATGGCCAACAGGCCCAGGAACAGGGATCTCACGGTGGTTCGGGTCAAGGGACAGCTCCGGCGTTCGCCCGCACGGGGCGGGAAGGGCGGCATGCGGAAGGGGGCGGGGTGGCAGGCGGCAGGGCCGCCGGAAGGCAAGGAAGCGGCGCGGCTATTGCGGTTGGGTTCGGGCCAGCAGGGTGAGGATGGTCTCCCGCAGGGCCTGTTCGACGGCGAGGCGGGCACGGGCCTGGGCCATCCAGCCCACCAGGAGGGGCTCGGCGCGCTTATCGAGCGCGGCGGCGTCGGCCACGGCGCCGGCGAGGTCGCCACGGCGCAGGCGCTCGGCGATGCTGGCGGTGGCGGCATCGGCCTCCCCGGGCGAGGGGGGGGCGACCAGGCCGATGCCGGACAGCGCGGCGCGCATGTTCAGCTGCGCGCGGTCCAGCACGCCGTGTTCGGCCGGCATGCGCCAGGCGATGGCCGGGATCAGCGCCACGAAGCGATCGTGCAGCTCGCCCTCGGTGGGCACGCCGCGCAGGGAATGGCTGGTCAGGACCTCCACCACCGGGGCCGGGATGTCGCGGCCGGCATCGAGATCGAGCAGGGCGCGCAGCTCCCGGTGCCAGGGGCGCGCGGTGGCGGCGACCATCTGCAGGTTCAGCAGCGCCGGCACCAGCCGGTCTTGCGGGCGGGCCTGGGCAAGGGCGGCGCTGGCCTGGGAGGCGGCCTGGGTGGCGGTTTCGGAGGCGAGGCGTGCGATGCGCGCGGCGTCCTCGGCACGGGCGGTGGCCTCGGTGGCGAGGGTGCCGCGCTCGGCCAGTGCGGCTTCGAGCGCCTGGATGCGCCCCTCCAGCGCGGCGAACTGCGTGGCGGTGCCAGGGGTGGCGGCAGCCGAGGACAGGACAGCTACCGGCGCCGAGGCGTGCTGGATCACGCGGGGCGGCTGGGCGGGCCGGCCGCCGGCGAACATCAGCGCCACCACGGCGGCGGCGGCACCAACGGCAAGGAACATGACGGAGCGCGGCGTTCCGGCACCGAGCCGGCCAGACAGGGCGGAGGCGGCGCGCATGCCGTTCGCCAGCATCCCATGCCGGCTGCGGGCGGCTTGCGGCAGGCCCTGGGCCGCGGGATCGGAGGCAAGAAAATGCTGCCCGGACATCAGCGCGGCGTCGGTGCGGGGGAACGGTCTGGACGTGGCATCATGCTCCTGGCCTCGTTCTGCACGACAGGGACGCCCGCCTGGGCGGCAGCGCCGCCTCTGTGCGGCACGTTGCAGAATGTTTAGCCGGGGGCGCCTGAACAGCACGTTAACGTCGGGGCGTAGGGCCGCCCCCGTAGGGCTGGCGAAGCGTGTGGCCCATGCCGGCCACGGGCGGAGAAGTGGCCGTGGCAACGGATATGTGCGGCTTGCCTGGGCACGCGAAGTCTTGCGGATATCTCACTGAATCATTGACACAGCACGGTGTGGAGGCGGTCCGCCAGGGTTTGCCGCGGCGCCATGGCGGGGTGCCGTTGGGGCGGCGGGCCGGCCGCGGCGGATTTCCTAGCCATTCGTCAAGATCGCCGGAAATCCGCGGTGATGGGTCCGCGGGCGGGCCTGGCCCGAGCCCGGACGGTGGTGATGGCCAGCCTTCCGTGCGATGCGCCTGTTGCGCTCGCGCCGTGGGGGGCTAACATCGTCTCTTGATGCTAGACCCCGTCACGTTGCCAGCGCTGGCCGACAGCGCGCTTGCCCAGCTTCGCCAGTCCCTGCGTGGGGCGGACGGGGTGCCGTTGGAACGGGATGCTGCCCTGGCGGTGTTGCGCCGGCACCTGGCGCGGATCCAGGGCATGGTGCGCGACAGCTTCGAGGAAGGGCGCATCCAGGGGCTGGAGGCGGCGGGCGCGCTGTGCCGGCTGACCGACACGCTGGTGCTGGCGCTGCACGAACACGCCCTGGCGGTGACGGCGCAGGCGGGCAAGGGCGACCAGATCGGCCGGCTGAGCCTGGCGGCCACCGGTGGCTACGGGCGCGGGGTGCTGGCGCCGTTCAGCGACATCGACCTGCTGTTCCTCACGCCTGGCGATGCCTCCCGCGAGGCGCAGGCGGCGGTGGAGTTCATGCTCTATGCGCTGTGGGATCTCGGGCTGAAGGT
Organism: Rhodospirillales bacterium; assembly: GCA_947460455.1. Lineage (GTDB taxonomy): Bacteria > Pseudomonadota > Alphaproteobacteria > Acetobacterales > Acetobacteraceae > CAMDGX01. Next base: position 7,100 of record CANHKG010000247.1, read on the forward strand.
GGGGCATGCCACGCGCTCGATCGCCGATTGCCTGCGCGAGGCCAAGGGCGACATCACGGTGCGGACCTCCTTGCTGGATGCGCGCCATATCGCCGGCGACGCGGCGGTGTTCGCGGAATACCAGGGCGCGTTCCGGTCGGCCTGCGTGGAGGCCGGCTTGGCGAAGTTCATCGCCGCCAAGCAGGCCGAGCGCGACACGCGCCACCGGCGCTATGGCGACACGCCCTTCGTGGTGGAGCCGAACGTGAAGGAAGGCCGCGGCGGGCTGCGCGACCTGCAGACGCTGTACTGGATCAACCGCTACATCTTCCCCGATGCCACCTTCGAGCGGCTGGTGGACAAGGCGGCCACGCCCGGCAGCGTGATCATGACCGCCGACGAGCA
>CANHKG010000248.1 GCA_947460455.1 Rhodospirillales bacterium
CGCGGCATGGATGTCGCTGTCCGACACCACCACCACCTCGCCCTCATCCAGCGCCGGCACCGCCGCCATCATGTTGATCAGGTTGGCCACCTTGCGGTTCGCCCCATGCGGCGTGGCATCCACCACCAGCCGCAGATCCACCGCGGGGAACCGCGCCCTCAGCCGCTCCACCACCGCGATCGCCGGATCATCCGCCCGCTGCACCCCGCAGACGATCCGCAGGCGCGGATACGCCTGCGCGCACATCGAGGCCAAGGCCGCCTCCAGCAGCGGCTCATCGCCATGCAGGGGCTTCAGCAGCAGCACCGCAGGCCACACCGACGGCGCCGGCGCCACGCCCGAGAACCGCCGCACCGCGCGCCACCCGGCCAGGCACTGCCCCATCCCGGCCACGGCCAGCCCGGCCAGCACGCCCGCCAGGATCAGGATTTCGCTCCCGCCGCCAGGCTCGCCGCCCGGCTCCGCAGGCTCGCCAGCAACGGCGCCGGATCGCCGCCGGCCACCAGCGCGCGGAAGTCGCTGCGTTGCACCGCCACGCGGCTGATCGTGCCGTTCAGCAGGATATCCACGGCCTTCCAGCCCTGCGGCCCCTGCCGCATCACGAAATCCAGCCGCGTTGCCTCGCCAGAGGCGGGCACGATCCGCGACGTCACCACCTGGTCCTGCCCTAGCGCCCGCGTTTCCGCCGCTAGCTCGAACCGCTCCCCGGCATCGGCATCGAAATTCGCCACCCAGGTCGCCACGGTGAACACCGTGAACGCCTCCAGCAACTCCGCCTTCGCCGGCTCCGGAAACCCCGCGAAGCGCGGCCCCACGGAAGCCGCCAGGATCGCCGGCAAATCGAAGGCCCGCTCCACCGCCGGCCGCAGCATCGCCGCCCGCGCCGCGAAGGAAGTGGCCTGACCGGCCTTCATCCCCCGTTGCAACGCCGCGTTGAACGCCGCAATCGGCCCCGCAGGCCCCTCCTGCGCCAACACGGCCGAGGGGACCATCAATCCCAACAACAATGCCCGCCGCGCCAGCATCGCCATGCCCTCCAAACCCGCTTGGGGTTTCAGCTTTTGCGGCTCACCACGAAGGCCGCCAGCTCGCGCAGCAGCCGGGCATCCTCGCCGAAGCCCTCCACATGCCCCGCCGCCTGCGCCGCCAGCAGCTCCGCCTGCGCCCGCGCCCGCTCCACGCCCCAGGCCGCCACCAGCGTCGCCTTGCCCTGCGCGATGTCCTTGCCGGCGGTCTTGCCGATCTCCTCGGCCGTGCCGGTCACGTCCAGCACGTCGTCCGCGATCTGGAACGCCGCCCCCACGTCGCGCCCATAGGCGGCCAGCAGATGCCGCTGATGCAGCGGCGCCCGGCCCATGATCGCGCCCGCCTCGGCGCTGAACTGGATCAGCCGCCCGGTCTTCAGCGCCTGCATCCGCGCGATCGCCTCGGCCGACCAGGCTTGGTTGTTGCCCAGCATGTCGATCATCTGCCCGCCGCACATGCCGCGCGCGCCCACCGCATGCGACAGCGCCAGCACCAGCTCCACCCGCGCTTCCGCATTGGAATGCGTGTCCGGCTCCGCCAGCACCTCGAAGGCGCGGGCCTGCAGCGCATCGCCTGCCAGGATCGCCGTCGCCTCGTCGAACGCCTTGTGGCAGCTCGGCTTGCCGCGCCGGAAATCGTCGTCGTCCATCGCCGGCAGATCGTCGTGGATCAGCGAATAGGCGTGCAGCATTTCCACCGCCGCCCCGGCTCGCGCCGCACTGCGCCGGTCCACCCGGAACAGCCGCGCCGTCTCCATCACCAGAAAGGCGCGCATCCGCTTGCCGCCGCCCAGCGTGGAATAGCGCATCGCCTCCAGCAGCCGAGCCTCGGAGCCCTCGGGCACCGGCAGCAGATCCTCGATCGCCGCCTCCACCTCCGCCGCCGCTGCCTTCAGCGCCTCATTGAGCCCCATCGCACTCACTCCGGCTTGCCCAGGGAAAGCGACCCATCGGCCGCCACCACGATCGCCTGCACCCGCGCCTCCGCCTCGGCCAGCTTCTTCTCGCAATGCTGGCGCAGCAGCGCGCCCCGCTCATAGGCGCCGATCGCGTCCTCCAGCTTCTGCTGGCCGCCTTCCAAACCCTTCACGATCCGCTCCAGCTCCGCCAAGGCATCCTCGAAACTCAGCGCAGCGATCTCAGGCGGAAGGCTCATCGTCGACTCTCCTCAAGAACGCATGTTCTTTTTTGAAAAAAGAACCAAAAAACCTTTAGTCCTGAGCGAAGCGAAGGATCCACGCTTCAAACAAATGAAGTCTTTTTGCTTCTTTTTCTTCAGAAAAAGAAGGCCTTGCTTCCTACCCGTCCATCAACGCCCGAACATGCACCGCCGCCGACTCCGCCAGCGCGTCCAGGTCATAGCCGCCCTCCAGCAGCGAGACCACCCGCCCCTGGCACTGCGTCCGCGCCAGGCGCATCAGCTCCCCGGTCAGCCAGCCGAAATCCGCCGCCTCCAGCCGCAGCTGCGCCAGCGGATCGGCCTTGTGCGCATCGAACCCCGCCGAGATGATCAGCAGCTCCGGCTGGAACGCCTCCAGCGCCGGCAGGATCAGCACCTCCCACGCCTCGCGAAACGCCGGCCCGCCGGAGCCCGGCGGCAGCGGCGCGTTCACGATGTTCCCCACCCCGCGCTCCTCCGCACTGCCGGTGCCGGGGTAGCAGGGGTATTGGTGGGAGGAGGCGTAGAACAGCGTCGGGTCGGCCTGGAAGATATCCTGCGTGCCGTTGCCGTGGTGCACGTCGAAATCCACCACCGCCACGCGGCTCAATCCCCAGCGCGCCTGGGCATGCCGTGCCGCGATGGCCGCATTGGCGAACAGGCAAAATCCCATCGGCCGGTCGCGCTCGGCATGGTGCCCCGGCGGACGTGCGGCGACGAACACCTGCTTCGCCCAGCCTTCCATCACCGCATCCACCGCCATCACCGCCCCGCCGGCCGCGCGCAGCGCCGCCTCCCGGCTGCCGGTGCTCATGATCGTGTCCGCATCCAGCGCAACGCGCTGCCCCGGCTCCGGCGAGACCGACAGGATGCCCTGCACATATTCCGGCGGATGCACCCGCAGCAGCTGCTCCTCGGTGGCCAGCGGCGCGAGATCCCGCAGCAGGGTGGAGAAATGCGGATGCTCCAGCGCCTGCAGCACGCGGCGCAGCCGGTCCGGCCGCTCCGGGTGCCACGGGCCCGTGTCGTGCTCCAGGCAGGCCGGATGCGTGATCAGCGCAACAGTCATTCGGCCTTCTCTTCCCGCTTGCGGATCACGAAGCTCAACACCCCGCCATCCTCGCTCCACGCCACCAGCGCATGGCCCGTCTCCCGGCAGAAGGCCTGGAAATCCGAAACCGCCGCCCGGTCCGTCGCCAATACCCGCAGCCGCTCCCCCGCCGCCATGCCCCGCAACACCTTGTTGGCGCGCAGCACGGGCAACGGGCAGTTCAGCCCCTTCACATCCAGCAAGGTCTCGCTCATGCCCCGCATCCTGCACCGGCGCGGGCCGAAGCGGAAGGGAAGCGGGGCTGGCACGCCCCTTGCAAATTTTTCTCACAAAAGCCGTGCCTGCCCGTCTCACCCCCCCAAAACGACCCTACCCGCGGACAATTGCGTTGCAATCTGCAACACCAACCCGCCGAAAGAGACCGATGCCCCGCCTGTCGCATGCCCTCCCGGCCCTGTTCGCCCTGGCGCTGCTCGCCCTGGCCCCGCTGCGCCCCGCTTCCGCCGCATCCCTGGCCATCACCGGCGACCTGATTTCCGTCATGCACAGCATCGGCCTCTCGCTGCAGGACAGCAGCGCCACCACGATCAGCCTGCCCCCCACCGACGAAAAGCCCGCCGACCCCAAGGACGCCCCCACGGACTCCCCCAAGCTGTCCTTCACCCTCACCCGCAGTGGCGACACCCTGGTGTTTGAGCTCGGCGACTACGTCGGCAAGCTCTCCGACAAGGCCTTCCTGGACATCGCCGCGATCATCTTCGCCACCGACGCGAAGGCGGAATTCGCGCCGGGGACCGTGCTGCTGGAATCGCTGATGCTGGATGGCAAGCCCGTCGCCGACATGCTGAAGCCGCTGGACAGCAAGGAGCCCTCTTCCGCCCTGGCGGAACTGCCCGAAAGCTTCACCCTCTCCGGCATCGCCCGCCAGGCCTTGTCTGGCGACACCAACGCCGAAGCCCCCGCCCCGCCGGCAGCGGCACCCGCGCCGGCCCCCTCCCCGGCACCGACTCTCGCCGTGGTCGCGGTGCCGGAGCCTGCCTCCCTGGCGCTGTTCGCCGCCGGCCTCGCCGGACTCGCCCTGGCGCGCCGCCGCCGGGCCTGAGCCGCTACCGCCCCAGCGGGGAGACGCTCTCGGCCGTGCCCGCCAGCGTGCCGCCATCCACCGGCAGCACCACCCCGGTCACCCAGCGCGCCATGGCACTGGCCAGGAACACCACCGCCTGGCCCACATCCCAGCCGGTGCCCTCCACGCCGAGCAAGTTCCCCGCCTGCCGCGCCTGGCGCAGCCCCGGGTCCATCCCGCCCACCGAGACCATCGGCGTGAACACATAGCCCGGCGCCACGCAGTTCACCCGGATGCCCTCCTGCCCATGCTGCGCCGCCATCGCCCGCGTCAGCGCCACCACCGCGCCCTTCGATGTCGCATACAGCAGGTTCCGGTTCCCGCCGCGAATGCCGTCGACGGAGGACAGGTTCACCACCGCCCCGCCACCGACCTTGCGCATCTCCGGAATGCACGCCTTGGCCATCAGCATCATGGAAGCCACGTTGATCCGCATCGCGGAATCCCACGCCGCCGGGTCCACCTCCACCGCGCTGCCGCTCGGCCCCGCGATGCCCACGTTGTTCACCAGCACATCCACCCGGCCCCAGCGCCCCACCGCGGCTTCCACCGCAGCCGCGCAGGAAGCGGCATCCGCCACATCGGCCGAGACCACCATCGCGCTGCCGCCCTCCGCCGCGATCATCGCCCGCGTCACCTCCGCCCAGTCCGGCATCGCATCCAGCAGCGCCACATGCGCGCCTTCCCGCGCCAGCAGGATCGCCGCCGCCCGCCCGTTGCCGATCCCTTCCCCGCGCGATCCCGCGCCGGTCACCACCGCGACCTTTCCGGCCAGCCCCATCTCGGCCATTTCTATGCGCCTTCCTTCATGCCGGTAATGCTGCCCGTCATCGCCCTGGGGTCACGCATCGGCCACCGCCCGGCATCCACCTGCGCCAAAAACTCGCCCACGATCCGGTTGAACCCGTCGGGGTCCTCCAGGTTGATGCCATGGCCGCAATTTGGCATCACCGACAGCGCGGCGCCGGGGATGTGGTGCTTCATCAGCACGCCTGGCAGCAGGCAGGGCCAGTCCTCATCCCCGGTCAGGATCAGCGTTGGCGCCCGCACCGCCTTCATCTCCTCCGTGAGGTCCCACAGCGAGGGCCGCTCGCGCTGCACGCCCAGCTGCGTCAGCGCCGCCCCCACCGGATCATGCTCGGCCAGCTGCGCCAGGAACTCCGCGAACCCGCGCGGGTCCTTGTTCTGGAACTGCACCCGCGTCGGCCCGAAGGCGTAGCGCTCGGCGAATTTCGCCATCCCGTGCTCGCGGATGAACGCCACCGTCGCCGCACCCTCCTCGCGGAACTTGTCGCGCTCCGCCGGCTCCGCGCCATAGCCGCAGCCGCAGATCGCCAGCGACCGGCCGCGCCCGGGGTGCCGCAGCCCGAAATGCAGCGTCGCGAACCCGCCCATGGAAAGGCCGACGATATGCGCCTGGCTCAGGTTCAGCTCATCCAGCACCGCCGCGATATCGTCCGCCGCCCGCGCCTGCGAATACCGGCCGGGATCATCCGGCACCTCCGAGGGCGGATAGCCGCGCGCATTGAACGCGATCGCCCGGTAGCGCTGCCCGAAATGCCGCAGCTGCGGCTCCCAGCTGCGCCAATCCCCGGCGAACTCGTGCACGAACACCACGGGAAAGCCGCGCCCGGTTTCCTCGTAGTACAGCTTCACCCCATCGTCGGCCGTGATATGCGGCATCAGTGCGTCCCCCCCGAATCCGGTCGATGCAGCATGGCCCGCGGCGCGGAGAACGTCATCCTCCCCGCCTTCATCCCCCACAGCGGCCGCGCGATCTCCGCCACCACGCCCTCCGCCGTCTCGGCATCGAACAGCACGAGATCCGCCGGGTTGCCCACCGCCACGCCATAATCCGAAAGCCGCATCAGCCGCGCCGCATCCCCGGTCACCATCCCCAGGCACGCGGCGAGATCGCCGGGCCGGCCGACATGCGCCACGTTGGCATACAGGTTTGCCATCCGCACCAGCGACCCATCGCCATAGGGCGTAAACGGGTTGAGCACGTTGTTCGTCGCCACCGAACAGCACACCCCCAGCGCCCGCAACGGCTCCGCCACCACCACCCCGCGCGGCACCGCATGCGTCGCGTTGCGCCCCATCAAGTAAAGATCGGTCGAAGGCAGGATCGTCACCGCCACGCCGGCCCCGGCCAGCTTCCGCCCCACCTCCGCCAGCCGCGCCGGCGCCAGCATCGAAAGCTGCGTGGCATGCCCGATCGCCACCCGCCCCTGCCAGCCGAACCGCTCCGCCACCTCGCACACGTATTCCGCCTGCATCTGCGAAGGGTCGTCCCCGAGATCCAGATGCATGTCGATATCCACGTCGAACTCCCGCGCGATCGCGAAAATCCGGTCGATCTGCCCGCGCGGATCGCTGTCGGTATAGGGCGCCGCCCCCAGCACGTTCGCCCCGCGCTTCAGCCCCTCCAGCAGCAATTCCTCGGTCCCTGGATTGTTCAGCAACCCCTCCTGCGGGAACACGCAGATCTCCATCTCCACCGCCCAGGCGTAGTCCTTGGCCAGCGCCTCCACCCCCTCGAACCCGCGCATCCCGATCACCGGGTCCAGCTCCACCTGCGTACGCACCCGCATCGTGCCGCCGCAGATGCATTTCTCCAGCGTGCGCCGGCCGCGCGCATACACATCCTCCGGCGTGAACCCCCGCTTCGCCCCGGCCGTCTCCCGCACCGCCTCCGCAACGGAGCCCTCCGCCGCGCGGCAGCGATCCAGGATGCAGGTTTTGTCGAGATGCAGATGCGTCTCCACCAGGCCGCCGGTCAGCAGCCGACCGCCCGCCTCCACCGCCGGTGCATCGCACACCAGGCCGCGCCCCACCGCCGCGATCCGCCCGCCGCGCAGGCCGACATCCACCGCCCCCTCCGCATCCTGCAGGCGGGCATTTCGGATCACGAGGTCCAGCATCGGAACGTCCTTGGCGCGGGTCGGCGGAACCGCCACACTGCCACGATGCTGCTCGCCAACGCACGCCTCCCGCACTGCCCCACCCC
>CANHKG010000249.1 GCA_947460455.1 Rhodospirillales bacterium
AACGGTGCCAACGGTCATGTCGGCCGGGATCGAGTCTAGCCGATGGGGGAATGGGGGCCAACCGCAACTATGCCGGCCAGAGCAAGCCGATCGAGCGAGTCTAGCCGATGGGGGAATGGGGGCCAACCGCAACGGTGAGGGTCGAGCCATCCTCGATATAGAAGTCTAGCCGATGGGGGAATGGGGGCCAACCGCAACAGACGGCTGGCGAGGTGCTCCAGCTCGGCAGTCTAGCCGATGGGGGAATGGGGGCCAACCGCAACAAAATCCCGCTCATGCGCTCGGCCACCGCTAGTCTAGCCGATGGGGGAATGGGGGCCAACCGCAACGGTGCAGGCAGCTGCGACAGTTCGTGCAGAGTCTAGCCGATGGGGGAATGGGGGCCAACCGCAACGCGCGCGGCCGTGAGGGTGAGGGGGCCGAGAGCCTAGCCGATGGGGGAATGGGGGCCAACCGCAACCGATCTGAGTGTCTGTCCATTCGTGCGCCAGTCTAGCCGATGGGGGAATGGGGGCCAACCGCAACACCTCAGTCTTGTCATTCCTTTGGTTCCGTCGGTCAAAATGAACGAAGGTTGTTGTCGCGGGAGTAAAAAGAGTCTTTCATAACTCTTTCAGGAAATACCAAGCACAAAGTCAGAAAAGTTTTTTGGTTCTTTTTTTCAAAAAAGAACCGCTTTCTTCCTTCACCCTCCTCGCGCATCCTCCAGCAACATGGCGGCGCATTTCTCGCCGATCATGATGGTGGGGGCGTTGGTGTTGCCGGAGGTGAGGGCGGGCATGATCGAGGCGTCGGCCACGCGCAGGCCGGCGATTCCGTGCACGCGCAGGCGGCTGTCCACCACTGCGCCCGGGCCTTCGCCCATGCGGCAGGTGCCGACGGGGTGGTAGAGCGTGTTGCCGTAGTTTCGCATGTAGTCCAGCAGCTGCGCGTCGGTTTGCACGTCGGGGCCGGGGAGGGTTTCCATCGTGCTGTGCTTTGACAGCGCGGGGGAGGCGAAGATGCTGCGGGTGAGGCGGATGCCGGCGCCCAGCACCTGCTGGTCTGAGACCGCGGAGAGGTAGTTGGGCTGGATGCGCGGGCGGGCGAACGGGTCTGCCGAGGTGGCCATGATGGTGCCGCGGCTGTCTGGCCGGACGGGGCAGACAGCGACGGTCATGCCGCCTTCGCGTTCCAGTTTGCCGAAGCGGACGGGGTCGTAGCTGGCCGGGGTGAAGAGGAGTTGCAGGTCGGGGGAGGCCAGGCCTTCGCGGGAGGCGCAGAAGACCTGCGCGGTGGTGACGCCGAAGGTGAGGGCGCCGCGGCCGGTGAAGACGAATTTCGCCGCCTCGCCCAGCAGGCGCAGCCCGGTGGCGAGCTGGTTGGTGGAGATGCTGCCGGTGACGCGGTGGGAGACGCGGGCCACGTAGTGGTCTTGCAGGTTCATGCCCACGCCGGGCAGGTGGTGGAGGGGTTCCACCCCGATCGATTGCAGGTGCTCGGCGGGGCCGATGCCGGAGACGTGCAGGAGGTGTGGCGAGTTGACTGCGCCGCCGCTGATGATGACCTCGCGCCGGGCGCGCAGTTCGCGCATCACGCCGCGTTGGCGGAAGGTGGCGCCGACGCAGCGCTTGCCCTCGAAGATCAGCTTGCCGGCCTGGGCTTCCGTCTCCACGCGCAGATTGGGGTAGCCGCGCACGGAGGCGAGGAAGGTTTGCGCGGTGGAGCCGCGGCGGCGGCCGAGGCGGGTGTTCTGGGAGTAGCCGACGCCGGTCTGCTCGCCGTCGTTGAGATCCGGGCGGAAGGGGTGGCCGGCCTGCTGCGAGGCCTCCACGAAGCGGTGCGTGAGCGGGAGGATGGTGCGGTAGTCTTCCACCTGCAGCGGGCCTTCGTGGCCGCGGTGGTCGCCGGTGCCTTGGATGTAGTTTTCCGACTTGCGGAAATAGGGCAGCACGTCGTCGTAGCTCCAGCCGCGGCAGCCCATCTGGGCCCAGCCGTCGAAATCCGCCGCGTGGCCGCGCACGTAGAGCATGCCGTTGATGGAGGAGGAGCCGCCGAGCACCCGGCCGCGGGGCCAGTGGATTGCGCGCCCGGCCGTGCCCTGCTCCGGCTCCGAGGCGAACATCCAGTTCACCTTCGGGTTGTGGATGAGCTTCAGCACGCCGGCGGGGATGTGGATCCAGGGCAGCGTGTCTTTCGGGCCGGCTTCCAGCAGCACGACGCGGGCGCCGGATTCCACCAGCCGTGCCGCCACCACGCAGCCAGCCGAGCCGGCCCCCACCACGATGTAGTCCGCGTCCATCCTGCCCTCCCCGGCCACCCGCGCGCAGGATCGGGCGGGGCCGGTGCGGCCGCAAGGGGGACGGCGGCGTTTCTCCCCTTCCCTTTTGCGCAACAGTCGGTAAAGACGAATTTGGTGGACGTCTCGTAACCGCGCTGCCCCTCGTCCGGCCCGGGCGGGCGATAACAACGTACAGGGAAGGGTGGCGCAGCCGTGAAGCCTCTCCTCGGATTCAGCCAAGCGGTGGACTGGTTCAACCAGCTCCTCGGCAAGGCGTGCGACTGGCTCGTGTTGTTGGCCTGCGTGGTCAGTGCTGGCAATGCGATGGTTCGCTATGCCTATGACATCAGTTCCAACGCCTGGCTTGAGGCGCAGTGGTACATGTTCGCCGTGATCGTGATGCTGGGGGCGAGCTACACGCTGAAGAAGAACGAGCATGTGCGCGTGGACCTTTGGTACATGACCCTTTCGCGCCGCGGCCAGATCTGGGTCGACATCATCGGCACGGTGCTGTTCCTGATCCCGACCTGCCTGCTTCTGGCCTGGCTCTCGTGGCCGTTCTTCCTGCAGTCCTTCCCCAACGAGGTTTCCACCAATGCGGGCGGGCTGTTGCGCTGGCCGGTGAAGATCCTGGTGCCGCTCGGCTTCGTGCTGGTGGCGCTGCAAGGCGTTTCCGAGGTGATCAAGCGCGTGGCGGCGCTGCAGGGCCACGACATTCCGGACCTTGAGGCCCATTACGAAAGGCCGCTGCAATGATCCCGCTGGACCTGATGCCGCCGCTGATGTTCGGCGGCCTGGTGGTGTTCATGCTGTTCGGCTTCCCAGTGGCATTCTCGCTTGCCGCCGTGGGGCTGTTCTTCGGCTTCATCGCCATCGAGCACGGCTACTTCACCATGCCGTTCCTGCAGGCGATCCCGGGGCGTGTGTTTGGCAACATCCTGGCCAACGACCTGTTATTGGCGATCCCATTCTTCACCTTCATGGGCGCCATATTGGAGAAATGCGGGCTGGCCGAGGACATGCTGGAAAGCATGGGCCAGCTGTTCGGGCCGCTGAAGGGCGGGCTCGGCTATTCCGTGATCATCGTGGGCTTCATCCTTGGCGCCATCACCGGCACCGTGGCAGCCCAGGTGATCGCGATGGCGATGATCACCATGCCGGTGATGATGCGCTACAACTACAACATCCGCTACGCGACCGGCGTGCTGGCTGCATCGGGGACCATCACGCAGGTGGTACCGCCCTCGCTGGTGCTGGTGGTGCTGGCCGACCAGCTCGGCCGCTCCGTCGGTGACATGTACCTGGGCGCCTGGGGCCCCTCGCTGGTGCAGATTGCGCTGTTCGCCGGCTACACCTTCATGCTGACGATCTTCCGCCCGCACTACGTGCCGCCTGTGCCGCGCACGCTGACCGGCTGGCCGCTGCTCATCAAGTGCATGTGGGGCATCATTCCCGCCGCGGTGCTGATCTTCCTGGTGCTGGGCACGATCATGCTCGGCCTGGCAACGCCCACCGAGGCGGGCGCGATGGGGGCGATCGGCGCCATCGTGCTTGCGGTGGTGCGCAACGCGCCCCTCTCCCGGATGGACTGGGCCATAGCCATCGGCGGTCTGGCGGCTGCCATCATCGGCAGCCTGGTGGGCCTGGTGGCGTTCAAGTCGCCGCTGTTCAAGGTGATCTTCACCGTGATGTTCGCCAGCATCATCTGGCTGTGCTGGCGCGCATGGCGCACCAAGGACCTGAACGACCTGATCGTGCAGGCGTTCCAGGTGACGATGCGCATCACCTCCATGGTCGCCTTCATCCTGGTGGGCGCCACCTGCTTCTCCATCACCTTCGCGGGCGTGGATGGCAACCATTGGGTGGAGCACTGGCTGACCGGGCTGCCCGGCGGCGTGTGGGGCTTCCTGGCGGCGGTGAACCTGTTCGTGTTCTTCATCGCCTTCTTCCTCGATTTCTTCGAGATCGCCTTCATCATCGTGCCGATGCTGGCCCCGGTGGCGCAGAAGATCCTGGCCCCGGTGGTGGGCGCGGATGCGGCGCTGATCTGGTTCGGCGTGATGCTGTGCGTGAACATGCAGACCAGCTTCATGCACCCGCCCTTCGGCTTCGCGTTGTTCTACCTGCGCAGCGTGGTGCCCAAGGAGGTGAAGACCAGCGACATCTACTGGGGCTCGCTCCCGTGGGTGGGGCTGCAGCTGATCATGGTGGGGCTGGTGATTGCCTTCCCGATCTTGGTTACGGGCTTGCTGGACGAGCCTTCGAAGATCGACCCGAGCACGGTGAAGATCGAGATCGCGCCGCCGCCGGCGGACGATGACGACACCGCGCCGCCGGTCTTTGCGCCCGCACCGGCGCGGCCATAGAGCAACAGCCGACCGGATGGAATCATCCTGTCGGCTTAAGTTGCTCGCCAAAACAAAGAGCTAGAGCGGCAGCCGACCGTCTATCAGGTCGGCTACCGCTCTAGCCGGCGGGGCCCAACAGAAAACGGGCGGCGGGATCACTCCCGCCGCCCGCTTCGTTTCAGGCCAGCTTTCGGATCAGCGCCCGGCGGCGTTCATCGCGTTGATGAAGCTGTCGAACGTGCCCTCGGCCACGCGGAACCAGGTGATCTCGTCGCCGCGGAAGGCCTTGATGCTGTCGAGCATCTTCTTGAAGTTCGCGTTCTTCGCCGCGACTTCCTCGTAATAGGCCCAGGAGGCGTTGTAGCAGGCCTCCAGCACCGGGCGGGAGAACGGCTTCAGCACCGTGCCGGAAGCCACCAGGCGCTTCAGCGCGGCCGGGTTCACCGCGTCGTATTTCGGCACCATCCAGGACGACACGAGGCCCGCCGCCGTTTCCACCATCGACTGGTAGGATTTGGGCAGCGCATCCCAGTGCTTCTGGCCGATGTAGAGCGAGCCCACGGAGGCCCCCTCCCACCAGCCGGGGTAGTGGTAGAACTTCGCCACCTTGTTGAAGCCGAGCTTCTCGTCGTCGTAGGGGCCCACCCACTCCGCCGCGTCGATCGTGCCCTTCTCCAGCGCCGGGTAGATGTCGCCCGCGCCGATCTGCTGCGGGATGACGCCGAGGCGGGTGAGGATTTCGCCGGCGAAGCCGCCAACGCGGAACTTCAGGCCCTTCAGGTCGTCGACGGTGTTGATTTCCTTGCGGAACCAGCCACCCATCTGGCACCCCGTGCCGCCGAACTGGAAGCTTTTGATGCTGTAGGCCTTGTAGAAGTCCTGCACCAGTTCCTGCCCGCCGCCGAACTTCAGCCAGGAGCTGTACTGGCGCTGGTTCATGCTGAACGGCAGCCCGGTTTCGTAGACGAAGGAGGGATCCTTCCCGAAATAGTAGTAGGCGGCCGTCTGCCCCGCTTCCACCGTGCCGTTCTGCACGGCATCCAGCACCTGCAGCGCCGGCACGATCTCGCCGGCGGCAAAGGTGCGGATCTGGAAGCGGTTATCCGACATTTCGCCGATCACCTTGGCGAACAGCTCGGTGCCGCCATACAGCGTGTCCAGCGACTTGGTGAAGCTGGACGTCATGCGCCACTTCACTTCCGGCATCGATTGGGCGATGGCCGGCGCGGCCAGCGTGGTGGCGGCCGCGGCCGCGGTGCCGACGCTGGCGCGCCGGATGAACTTGCGACGATCCACTTCTGTCAGTCTCCCTGTTCTTTGTTCCCGAACCGGCGCGCGCATGGCCGGCGGACGCTTCTATGCACGTCGGTGTCAGAGTGGGGACAGAACCGATCCGTTTCAAGAACTCATGGCGGCAAACCTTACCATCCATCCACCCAGGCGCGCTTCTTGCCGTGCCGCACCGGGCGCGGCGGCACGGAGCGCAGCCCGGCCACGATCCAGCGCCGCGTTTCCGCCGGGTCGATCACGTCGTCCACCTGGAAATGGCTGCCGGTGTTGAGCGCCTTGCCGATGTCGTACAGCTCGGCCACGAAACGCTCATAGGTGGCAATGCGCTCGGCGGTGTCCTCGATCGCGGCCAGCTCCTTGCGCCGGCCCAGCTTCACCTGGCCCTCGATGCCCATGCCGGCGAATTCACCGGTGGGCCAGGAGACGGCGAACACGCCCTTCTTCATGCCGCCGCCGGTCATGGCCAGCTTGCCCAGCCCGATCGCCTTGCGGATGATCACGAAGAACAGCGGCACTTCGATATTGGCGCCGATCAGGTAGCTGCGGCAGCAATGCCGCACCAGCGCGCTCTTTTCCGCCTCCGGCCCCACCATGTTGCCGGGGTTGTCGTTCAGCGAGACGATCGGCAGGTCGTGCGCGTCGCACATCTGCATGAAGCGCGCCGCCTTGTCTGCCGCGTCGCTGTCGATGGCGCCGCCGAGGTGCATGGGGTTGTTGGCGATCACGCCGAAGGGCTTGCCCTCGATGCGGATCAACGCCGTGATCATGCCGTGGCCCCAGCCGCGGCGGATCTCCAGCATGGTTCCCTCATCGGCCAGGGTGGCGATCAGTGCGCGCATGTCGTAGCCGCGCAGGCGGTTCTCTGGCACCACGTGGCGCAGGTGGCGCTGGTCGGCCGCCGACCACTGCTTCACGCTGCCCTGGAAGTAGGAGAGGTATTGCTTGGCCACGCGCACCGCCTCGGGCTCGTCGCGCACGGCGATATCCACCACGCCGCTGGCCACCTGCACCTTCATCGGCCCGATCTCCTCGGGCTTGTAGACGCCGAGCCCGCCGCCCTCGATCATCGCCGGGCCGGCCATGCCGATATTGGCGTTCTCGGTAGCGATGATCACGTCGCAGCAGCCCAGCAGCACGGCATTGCCCGCGAAGCAGCGGCCGGAGGCGATGCCGATCAGCGGTGCCCCGCCGGAGAGGGCCGCGAAGCGGTAGAACGTGTCGGTCTCCGAGCCGCCGATGGCGTCGGAATCGGAACCGCGCCCGCCGCCGCCCTCGGCGAACAGCACCAGCGGAATGCGCAGATCGTGCGCCAGCTCGAAGAAGCGGTCCTGCTTGCGGTGCCCGTTGCGGCCCTGCGTGCCGGCCAGCACGGTGTAGTCGTAGCTGGCCACGGCGGCGCGGCCCTGCTCCTCCGGGAAATCAGTGCCGTTGATGGTGCCCAG
>CANHKG010000250.1 GCA_947460455.1 Rhodospirillales bacterium
CGCACCCAGAGGGCGGCGGATTGGGCTGGCGCGATCTCCCGGCAGACGGAGAGCGTGACGGTGGTGACGCCCATCGCGGCGAAGCCGGCGGCGAGGGCTGCCGCGATCACGGCGGCGGGCGTGGGCAGCAAGGCGAGGCCCAGGGCGAGGCCCTGCACGGCGAGCCAGAGCAGCAGCGCCGGGCGGCTGCCGATGCGGTCGACCAGGCGGCCGCTCATGACCCCGCCGATGATGCCGCCGAGGCCGAAGAGCAGCCAGGTCAGGGCGCCGGCGGCGATGCCCATGCCGCGGCCACGGGCTGCGAGGTCGGCGAGGTAGACCATCGGCGGCACCATGCCGGCGCTGTGCAGGCCGTAGGTGGCGAGCAGCAGCAGGGCGGGCGGGGGGCGCTGGGCGGCGGCGCCGTGGAGTTCCATGCTGGGCCAGTGGCGGCGAACGGCGGCCCAGAGCAGGGCGACGGCGGCGGCGATGCCGAGCCAGGTGGCGGGCAGGCCGTGGGCGAGCAGGGGCGGGACCATCAGGGCCCCGGCGACGACACCGATGCCGACGCCGGCGATGACGAGGCCGCCGGCGGTGCCGCGGCGCTGGGGCGGCACGCTGGCCTGGGTGGCCGGGCCGGCGAGGGCCATCAGCAGGCCGCCGGCCACGCCGGCCAGGGCGCGGCAGGCCATCAGCCAGGGGAAGCCGGCATTCCAGGCGCAGGCGGCGAGCGAGAGGACCACCAGCGCCATGCCGAGGTCGAGCGTGGCGGGAACGCCGAGGCGGCGGGCGGTGGCGCGGCCGGCGAGGATGCCGGCGAGGTAGCCGGCCAGGGCGGCGGCGCCGAGCAGGCCGGCCTGGCCGCCATCCACCCAGCCGGCGGTGACCATGGCCGGGAAGATCGGCACGTAGGCAAAGCGCGCGATGCCGTTCCCGGCGCATGCGGCGGCGGCACCGGCAAGGGCGGTCCGAACGAAATGGCGCGTTGCGCCGTTAGCCCCCGGGTCCATACTTGAGGGCTATCACCGGAACCGTGGGGTTTGCCACGGTGCCAGCAGGGAGTCCGCCATGCCGCGACAGCTTTATGAACTTGTCGGCGAGGATCCCACGCGGCGTTTCAGCCCGTTCTGCTGGCGCAGCCGGATGGCGCTGGCGCACAAGGGGTTGGAGGCCGATGTGGTGCCCTGGCGCTTCACGGAGGGGGCGCGGCTGGGGTTCGCGGGGACGGACAAAGTGCCGGTGCTGGTGGATGGCGAGCGGGCGGTGCACGATTCCACGGCGATCGCGGCGTATCTGGACGAGGCGTATCCGAATGCACCCTCGCTGTTCCAGGGCGATCCCGCCGCACGGCGCTTCGTGATGGAATGGACCAATGCGGTGCTGCACCCGGCGGTGGTGCGGCTGATCGTATCGGACATTCCGGCGATATTGGATGCGAAGGGGCGGGACTATTTCATCGCGAGCCGAGAGAAGCGGTTCGGGATGACGCTTGCGCAGGTGACGGCGGACCGCGAGACGCAGGTGGTGCATTTCCGGGCGCTGCTGACGCCGCTGCGGCATGTGGTGACGGCGCAGGAGTATCTGGGCGGGGTGGAGCCGGATTATGCCGACTACGCGGTGTTCGGGGCGTTCCAGTGGGCGCGGTGTTCGAGCCCGTTCCGGCTGCTGGAGGAGAGCGACCCGGTGTTCGCGTGGCAGGAGCGGATGCTGGACCTGTTCGGGGGGCTGGCGCGGGAGGTTCCGGCGCTGGGGTAGTTTTGGGCGGAATGAGTGGATAGTGAAATGAATAGGAGGCGGTTGGTCCTGGCGGGTCAGCCGCCTTTTCCGAATCTTCGGCGGTTGTAGCGGGCGAAGGCGAGGGCGTTGCGGGGATGGGGTGGTCGGTGGGGAGGAGGGTGACGCGGGTGTTGCGGAGAGGAGAGCCCCCCTCCGTACTCCCCCCGCAAGTGCGGGGGGAGGGGGTTCTGGGGCGCGGCGGGCGTGGGGGGCCGGCGAGTTGGAGCTGGGTGGGGAGATCGAGCGCGAGGAGGCGGGTGGGGCCACGCAACGCGCGGATGAGGGCGGCGCGGGCGGTGGCGGGGGCACGGGCGAGGATGGCCTGGGTGCCGGGGTCGTTCAGGAGATGGGTGAGCTGGTTGGCATGGGCGCGGACGTGGTGATCCGTGACGTGGCCGAGCCAGCCTTTGCGGCGGGGGAGAGTGCGCGTGGGCGTGCGCTTGCGCGGGGTGGTGCGCGGGGCGCGGCGGCGGGGGGCCTGCCAGGTGCCCTCCACGATGGCGGTGAGGATGGCCGTGATGCGGGCGCGGGCGCGCATGAGGCGGGCGCAGGCGAGCGGGAGGAGGAGGGGCAGCAGTGCATGGCAGGCGGCGATGCGCTGGAGCAGGGGGGCGAAGACGGATTCCAGGCGTGCGATCAGGTCCAGCCCCGGGTGGGGCGGGTGGTCGTGTGCAACCGGTACGGGGTTGTGCCATGCCCATGTCATGGATGGGACTATAAGCCCAGCGTCGGGACGATGCAAGGGGTAGTTAGAAAGATTTTTTGACGTTCGGTGGGGTGGGAGGTTGCCGGATGCGGCGCGGTGGGGTTGATAGCCCCCTTCGCGCGCGGGGTTTCGAGTCGGGCATGACGGTAGCGATCGAGATGGGACGGAGCGCGAGTGGCGCCGCGGCGGTGCTCGATCTGGAAGAGCTGCTGGCGACGCGGCTGCTGGTGCAGGGCAATTCCGGCTCTGGCAAATCCCACCTGCTGCGGCGGCTGCTGGAGCAGAGTGCCGGCTGGGTGCAGCAGGCGGTGATCGACCCCGAGGGGGATTTCGTGACCCTGGGCGAGCGGTTCGGCCATCTGGTGATCGATGCCGAGGGGGAGTCTGAACAGCAACTGATGCTGGCCGGGGAGCGGGCGCGGATGCACCGGGTTTCCACCGTGCTGAACCTGGAGGGGCTGGACGCGGAGGGGCAGCTGCGGCGGGCGGCGGCGTTCCTCGATGGGCTGTTCGAGGTGGGGCGCGAGCACTGGTACCCGATGCTGGTGGTGGTGGACGAGGCGCAGCTTTTCGCCCCGGCGGTGGCGGGGGAGGTTTCCGACGATGCGCGGCGGGCTTCGCTGGGTGCCATGACCAATTTGATGTGCCGGGGGCGCAAGCGCGGGCTGGCCGGGGTGATCGCGACGCAGCGCCTGGCCAAGCTGGCCAAGAACGTGGCGGCCGAGGCATCGAACTTCCTGATGGGGCGGACCTTCCTGGATATCGACATGGCGCGGGCGGCCGACCTGCTGGGGATGGAGCGGCGCCAGGCGGAGGCGTTCCGCGACCTGGAGCGCGGGCATTTCATGGCCCTCGGCCCGGCTTTGTCGCGCCGGCCGCTGAGCCTGCGGATCGGGCCGACGGAGACGCAGGCGCGGCATGCGCCTTCCCGCCTGATGCCGCTGCCGGAGGCGGGGCTGGAGGATGCGCGGGCGGTGATTTTGGCCGCCGCCCCGGCGACGCCACGGGCGCCGCGGCGGGTGGCACCCGCGCCGGTGCCGGACCTGCTGGCGCAGCTGGTGGCCGCCGCCCCCGGGGCGCGGGAGCGGGCGGGGCGGGAGCGCCAGGGCGCCCTGATCCTGGACCCGCCCAGCCCTGCGGAAGTGGCGGCGCTGCGGGCGCGGGTGGAGACGGTGCTTGCCGCCATCCTGGCGGACCCGGAGGCGGGATTCCGCTCCGCCAGCGTGCTGTACCAGGATTTCCTGGTGCGCTGCCGGATCGAGAAGCTGGAGGCCGGGGTGAAGGATTTGGCGGCATTCCGGCGGATGCTGACGCGGGCGCGGGCCGGGGTGGGCGGGGCCATCCTGGACGACCCGGCCTGGCGGGACGTGGAGCTGCGCGCCGCCACGTTGCCGGAGGACATGCAGGGCATCTTCCTGATGATCGCCCGGGCGGCGAAGGAGGGGGCGCCGTGCCCCGGGGATGCGGCGTTCGCGCGCGCCTATGGCACGCGATCGCTGGGCCGGGCGCGGCGGGTGCTGGCGTTCATCGAGGAGCAGGAGCTGATCGTGACCCAGGTGGACGGCGCCGGGCGGCGGGTGGTGACGCTGGTGGAACTGGCCTGGGCGACGGGGCCGGGGGATGTGGGTGGGGAGGAGGTGGGGTGACCGACCTCAGGTCTTCTTGGGAGGCAGGGAGATTCCCGCGAGGGCTTCCCAGACGCGGATGACGAAGGCGTCGTCCTTCATGCCGTGGCCTTGGGCGGCGGCGGCGAGGAAGAGTTGGTGGGCGGCGCTGGCCAAGGGCAGGGGGAAGGTGAGGGCGCGGGCCTGGTCCAGGACGATGCCCAGGTCCTTCACGAAGATGTTCACCGCGGAGAGGGGCGTGTCGTCGCCGGACAGGATGTGCGGGACGCGGTTCTGGAACATCCAGGAGCTGCCGGCGGAGGTGGAGATCACGTCGAACAGGGTTTGCGGGTCGGCGCCGGCGCGGATGCCGAGGGCCATGGCTTCGGCGGCGGTGGCGATGTGGACGCCGGCGAGGAGCTGGTTGACCATCTTGACCGTGCTGCCGGCGCCGATCGCGTCACCCAGGCGCCAGAGCTTGCCGGCGATAGCATCCAGCACCGGCTGGGCGCGGGTGAAGGCGGCTTCGGGGCCGGAGGCCATCACTGTCATGGTGCCGCCGCGGGCGGCGCCGCCGCCGCCGGAGACCGGGGCATCGAGCAGCAGGCGGCCGGTGGATTCGACGCGTTCGGCCAGGGCGCGGACGGCTTCGGGGGCCACGGTGGTGCAGCAGAGAACGACGCCATCCTCGGCGAGGCGGGGGAGGCAGCCTTCCTGGCCGAACAGGACCGTTTCGGCCTGGGTGGCGTTGACGACGAAGACGATGGCGGCCTCGATCCCATCCGGCAGGTCGCAGGCGCGGGCCGTGGCGTGGCCGCCGGCGGCGAGGAGTTCGGCGCGGGCGGATTCGCGGAGGTCGCAGCCGTGGACCTCGTGGCCCGATTTCACCAGGTTGAGGGCGGCGCCCATGCCCATGGTGCCCAGGCCTATGACGGCGACGCGCATCTTCGGGTTCCCTTAGGAAGAATCTTCTTTTTCTGAAGAAAAAGAAGCAAAAAGACTTTTGGACTTGGCGCTGTAGTCGATGATCCACGCCGTGGCGGAGGGAAGGGCTGGATTGCTTCGCTTCGCTCGCAATGACGTAGGTGGTATTCATGGCGCCTCGACCGGGGGGTCGAGGCGCCATGTCAGAAACGTTTTTTGGTTCTTTTTTTCAAAAAAGAACCGCTTGCTTCCTTATGCCAGCCACGGGACGAACCCGCGCCAAGGCGCGGGCTACGTGCACTAGAAGCTGCCGAGGAAGTCGCGCTTGCCGATCTCGACGCCGTTGTGGCGCAGGATGTTGTAGGCGGTGGCGCAATGGAAGGTGAGGTTGGGGATGACGAAGCCGATCAGGTAGCGCTGGCCGGTGAAGGACATTTCGCCGGCGCGCATCTTGAGGACCACTTCGCGGTCTTCGCTGCCGTCGATCTCGGCGGCCGGGATGCCCTCGATCACGGCCAGGGTGGTGGCGATGCGGGCCTTCAGGTCGGCGATCGAGGCTTCGGTATCCGGCATGCTCGGCACTTCGCGGCCGGCCAGGCGCAGGGCGCCGCCGCGGGCCATGTCGCAGGCGATCTGCACCTGGCGGGTCAGCGCGAACATATCGGGCGCCAGGCGCGAGCCCAGCAGCACGGCGGGGTCGACCTTCTTGGCCTCGGCGAAGGCGGCGGCCTTGTCCAGGTTGGCGGACAGGGCGCCGAGCAGGGTCTTCATCATCGGCACGGCGGCCGAGTACATCGAGATGGTCATTACAGGTTTCCCCCTTTGCGGCCGGCCATCGCACCGAGGCGAAGGCGCAGCGCGTTCAGCTTGATGAAGCCCTGGGCATCGAACTGGTCGTAGGCGCCCTGGTCTTCCTCGAATGTCACCACGTTCATCGAGTAGAGGCTGTTCGGGCTCTCACGGCCGATGCAGGTGACGTTGCCTTTGTAGAGCTTCATGCGGACGGTGCCAGTGACGCTTTTCTGGCTTTCGTCGATCAGCGCCTGGAGCATGCGGCGTTCCGGGGCGAACCAGAAGCCGTTGTAGAGCAGCTCCGCGTAGCGCGGCATGATGCTGTCCTTGAGGTGGGCGGCCTCGCGATCCAGCGTGATGCTTTCGATGCTGCGGTGGGCGGCGAGCAGGATGGTGCCGCCGGGGGTTTCATAGACGCCGCGGGATTTCATGCCGACGAAGCGGTTTTCCACGAGATCGAGGCGGCCGATGCCGTTGGCCTTGCCGAGTTCGTTGAGCTTCGTGAGCAGGGTGGCCGGGGACATCTTGACGCCGTCGATCGCCGTGGGGTCGCCGTTGGCGAAATCGATCGAGATGACGGTGGCGCGGTCTGGCGCATCCTCGGGGCGGATGGTGCGCTGGTAGACCATTTCGTCGGCTTCGACGGCGGGGTCTTCGAGGATTTTGCCCTCGCTGGAGGAGTGCAGCAGGTTGGCGTCGACGCTGAAGGGGGCGTCGCCGCGCTTGTCCTTGGCGATGGGGATCTGGTTGGCCTCGGCGAATTGGATGAGGCGGGTGCGGCTGGTGAGCTCCCATTCGCGCCAGGGGGCGATGATCTTGATGTCGGGCTTGAGCGAGTAGTAGCTCAGCTCGAAGCGCACCTGGTCGTTGCCCTTGCCGGTGGCGCCGTGGGCGACGGCATCGGCGCCGAGTTCCTCGGCGATCTCGATCTGGCGCTGGGCGATGAGCGGGCGGGCAATGGAAGTGCCCAGCAGGTACTGGCCCTCGTACAGCGCGTTGGCGCGGAACATCGGGAAGACGAAGTCCTTCACGAAGGTTTCGCGCAGGTCTTCGATGTAGATGTGCTTGATGCCGAGCATCTCGGCCTTCTTGCGGGCGGGTTCGAGTTCCTCGCCCTGGCCGAGATCGGCGGTGAAGGTGATGACCTCGCACTTGTACACCGTCTGCAGCCATCGGAGGATGACGCTGGTGTCCAGCCCCCCGGAATAGGCCAGCACGACCTTCTTTACATCCTTCACGCGCATTCCGCGGCCCTCTCCGGCTGCCAGTCGATGGGGCGAGGTAGCGCCGGCAGGGGGTGGTGCGCAAGGTGGGGGTGGAAAAGGGTGCGCCCGGCAGGTGGGAAACCTGCCGGGCGCGCGGGCCGTAGGGCGTGTGTGGACGGCCCCTCCGCTGCAAGGGTGTCTTGGGAGAAAATGTCTGATCCGGGTGCGAGAGCGTCCGTGTGTCCGGCCTGTTTGTGCGGCACGTGACCGCTGGCCCAGATGGGTTCCGCGATCCCCTCCCAAACGGA
>CANHKG010000251.1 GCA_947460455.1 Rhodospirillales bacterium
TCGATCATCGCCTGCTGCTGGCTGGCGATCCATGCGGTGATCTGGGCTTCGGTGGACATGCGGGCTCTCCTCGGTCGGGGCGCGGAGTGTCGCATCCGCGCCCCGCCGGGAAAAGCCGCCTCTCACCCCAGCGGCAGGAACACCTCGGCACCGGAAACGCGCAGGTGCGAGAAATACCCCCGCGCGCCGGGAATGGCCGCCTCGGCCTCCGCCCGGCTGGCGAACAGCAGGCCGCCCGCCGCCTTCACCTTGTAGGTTTGGGCGTGGTCCACCTCGGCCACCTCCACCGCGTCCTCGTATTCAGGATTGGCGGCCTGGGCGAAGGCGCTGTGGCGTACCAGGGTGAACATCGTCACACCGCGTCGTCCTCATCCTCGTCCGGCACCACCACCTCGGCGTCGGGGTCCACGTCGTCCTCATCTTCCGCGGCATCGGCCGATTCCAGCAACGGCACGGCGCCCTCGTCGGCCACTTCCACCGCCGCCACATCGGCGCGCGGCGGGGTGCGGCCCTGCCAGCGCGCGCCAGGCGCCCGCGGCACGGGGCGCGACCGCGGCGCCACCGGCGGCTGCTCCGTCTTGCAGGCCGGGCACTGCGCCGGCACACGGCTGAGATCATAGAAACGCACGGCACAACTCACGCAAAGGCGCTTGGTGCCCAGTTCCGGCCTGGGGACATACATGGCTCAGCCACCCACCTTGGCGGCCACCAGCTGCTCGGAGCAGGCCGTCGCCAGTGAATAATCGCTGCCCTGCATGCCCGGCAGGGTGGACCAGCCCGAAGACCGCACCAGCTCGCTGCGGCTGTAGGAGGAGGTCTCGGCCTTCAGCTTGGCCATCCGCGCCGGATCGGCATCGCCCTGCGCCTTAGCCACGCAGAACGGCACCAGCGCCGCCGTTACCGCATCGCGCGCGCTGGTGGCCGCCATCTCGCGCGCCCCGCGCGCGCCGTGCCAGCCCAGCACCGCGAAGCCGAAAATGGTCATGGCAAGGGCGCCGCCGACGGCACCCCAAAGGGCCGGCTTGGTCGCGGCTGGAATTTTCATATGGTGGGAATCCCCTGCGGCGGGCGGCCAGGCCGCGCGCCCCGCCGGAGTGGTTCCGACGTTGTGCCACATATGGGGCGTAGATTTGCGTTTACATCGGGGCAGGGCCGACGCAACGGATGCCGCCGGGCTTGCACCGCACGCCCACGCATGCCACGCACGGATACCGTAACGACGGAGCCCCGCGCCATGCGCCTGCCGGCCACCCTCCTGGCTGCCCTGCTCACCCCCGCTGGCCTGCTCGGTCTGCCGTCCCCCGCCGCGGCCCAGGCCCCCACCACCCCGCCCGAGACCGCCTGCATCATGCCGGAGGCACGCTCCCTGCTGCCGGAAGGCATTTTCGACCAGCTGGTCACCCGCGTCACCTCGCTCGGCCTGGGCCCCAACCGCGTGCTGTATGTCGGCACCTCCTGGCTGCCCTCGGATGGCCGCCTCTTCGCCGTTTCCTGCGCCGGCAAGCCGATGGAGGAGGAGATGATCGGCTTCATCCGCCGCATGGAAGCCGGCCCCACCCTGCCCCGCTTCGGCCGCACCCTGCTCGTGGTCGCCACCACCGACCAGCAGCCGAACAGCCAGGAAGACACGATCAAGCTGGTCGCCTTCCGCCAGGGCAAGTTCCTCACCCTGCTGGAGCACAGCGCCCTCACCCGCATCACCGCCCCGGCGAAGGACGCGATGGAGGAAGCCTGGAGTTGGACCTTCTCGCAGGACGGCACCCGTATCGAATTCGGCGGCACCCGCACCACCCCCGTCCAGGGCAACCGCCCGGCGAAGCGCGAGGCCCTGCCGAAGGATGCCTATTGCTGGGGCGCGCAGAACGAATTCGCGAAGTGCGACTAGCCTAGGCCGCGGCGCGCAGCCGGCGCGGGGCCAGCAGGCGCCGAACCCCGTCGACCCCCGGATGCTCCGCCGTCACGATCGGCAGGCACGTCGCCTGCCGCTCCGCCTCGTGGCCGGGGTTCAGCGCATGGAACGCCGCCGCGTTGTGGAAGCTGTCCCGGTTGCGATCCTCGAAATAGCTCTCCGCCCACGCGCCGTTCGCCAGCACGCAATCATGCGGGCCGAGATCCAGGTGGAAGTAGTTGATCACCCCGCGCACCCACGCCTGCGCGATCGTACTGCCATTCACCAGCGCCCCGGCATGGGCGAGCACGTCGCCCACCAGAACAGCATGGCCAGGTGAGACGAACAGCGCGCAGCTCGGCATCCCGCCCCCCAGGCTGGCCACGGCGAAGCGGATCGGCTGGTGCCCCGCCCCGGCCAGCCGCCCCTCGAAGCTCTGTGTCCCGATCCACCGGATCGGCCGCAACCCGCCGAACTTCGTGGCAACCAGGTCGCCGGCCTTCAGTGCCTCCACCAGCACCTCGCCGCGCGCCGTCAAGATCAAGGTGCCGCGCAGGAAGCACGTCGCCTCCGCCAGCAGCGAGAAGGTCGGCGCGTTGCCGCTGGTCGTCCAGGTGGTGCCGCCGTTGCTGGAACTGGCGTAGCTGCCGAAGGTGAACCCGGCATACGCCGTCGGCGACACGGGGCTCTCCACCGTCGCCCAGCGCAGCGTCTGCGCCGCGGGATTGGAAACGGCCAGCGCATAGCTGGTGTTGGCCGCCATGGTGTAGCTCGCCAGCGAGCTCAGCGCCGCGGCATCGAAGAACACGTATTCCTTCGCGGTGGTCAGCGGCACCGACATGGACACGCTGGCCAGCGCACTGCCCGTGGGCGCATTGCCGGACGCGGCGTACAGATTGAGGTTGATCGTGTAGGTGGCCGCCGTGCTGCCGCTTACCCCCAGCCGGATGCCGATGATCTGCCAGGAAGACCCGGCATCCGTGGTGAAGGAATAGGCCCCGGTGATCAACGAGCGAATGCTCAGGTGGCCGACGGACGGGAGGGTAACGGCCCCCTCTTCAGTATTGTCCAGAACCGTCATGCTGGTGCTCATATCGTCATCCCGTGCTCAAAACAGGGATCACGGTGGCGCGCGCAACATGAACAATGAATGAAGTGAAGCCCGACCCAGGCGTCGTTTCAAATTCTTGAAAACTACTCCGGCAATAATTGTCCGATCAGGCCGCCAGGCGCGCTGTTACCACCGGCGCGAGCAGGCGCCGAACCCCGTCGATCCCAGGGTGTTCCGCCGTCACGATCGGCAGGCAATTCGCCTGCCGCTCCGGCACATGGCCGGGATGCAGCGCATGGAACTCCGCCGCATTGTGGAAGCTGTCCCGGTTGCGATCCTCGAAATAGCTCTCCGCCCACGCCCCGTTCGCCAACACGCAATCATGCGGCCCGAGGTCGATGTGGAAGTATTCGATCTCCCCGCGTACCTGCTCCTGCGTGATCGTGCTGCCGTTCACCAGCGCCCCGGCATGGGCCAGCACCTCGGCCACCAGCACCGCATGGCCCGGCGACACGAACAGGTCGCAACTCGGCATCCCCTGCCCCAGGCTGCCGCGCGCGAAGCGGATCGGCTGGTGCCCTACCCCGGCCAGCCGCCCATCGAAGCACTGCGTTCCGATCCAGCGCACCGGCCGCAGCCCGCCGAACTTCGTCGCCACCAGGTCCCCGGCGCGCAGCGTCTCGACCGGCACCTCGCCGCGGCAGGTCAAAATCAACGTGCCGCGCAGGAAGCATGTCGCGGTTGCCAGCAACTCGATCGCCGGGGTGTTGGTGGATGTGCTCCAGCTGCCGCCGCTGCTGGTGGAGCTGCGGAAGCCGTCATAGGTGAAGCTGGAGGCAGCCGTCGGCGGGGTGGCGGAGCCCGTATTCAGGTAGGACCAGCGAACCGAGGGCGACGAAGCGGAGACCACCAGCGCATAGCTGCCCCCGGCGCCCATGCCATAGGTCGCGACCGCCCCCAGCGCCGTGGCATCGAGATATTGGTAGCCCACCGTGGTGACCAGCGACATCGACAGCGACGTGCTCGCCAGCACGGTGCCGGTCGGCGTTCCGCCGCTGGTGGCATAGAGCCTGAAACTGATCGTGTAGGACGCCGCGGAACTGGCCCTGAGCGCCAGCCGGATGCCGTCGATCTCCCAGGTGGAGCTTGCCGCGGTGGTGAACGAGTAGGCACGCCAACTCGTGCTGGACAGGCCGGTATAAAACGATGGGTGCAACACCGCCGTGCCGGCAGCGGTATTGTCGAGGACGGAAACGCTGCCACTCATGGTGCTGTTCCAGCTGGGCCCGGCCGCGCCACGGGGGCGAAACCGAACCTCGTTGAGGATCAGCACTCAATGCGTTTGGGCGCCTCAATTTCCGGTTAATATGACGAGCCCCCACCTGCCCTGTTAAGCCGCGCGGCGCATCCGCCGCGGCGCCAGCATCGCCCTCACCCCGTCGATCCCCGGATGTTCCGCCGTCACGATCGGCAGGCACGTCGCCTGCCGCGCCGTCTCATGGCCGGGATTCAGCGCATGGAACTCGCCCGCATTGTGGAACGCATCGCGGTTGCGGTCCTCGAAATAGCTTTCCGCCCAGGCCCCGTTCGCCAGCACGCAATCATGCGGCCCGAGGTCGATGTGGAAGTATTCGATCTCCCCGCGCACCCGCTCCTGCGTGATCGTCTCGCCGTTCACCAGCGCCCCGGCATGCGCCAGCACCTCGCCGCCCTGCCCGTCCGGCACCAGCATCGCGTGCCCCGGCGAAACGCGCAGGTCACAGCTCGGCACCCCATTGCCCAGGCTGCCCGCCGCGAACCGGATCGGCTGGTGCCCGCGCCCCGCCAGCCGCCCCTCGAAGCGCTGCGTGCCCATCCACCGCACCGGCCGCAACCCGCCAAACTTCGTCGCCACCAGGTCCCCGGCGCGCAGCCGTTCCACCGGCACCTCCCCACGCGCCGTCAGGATCAGCGCGCCACGCAGGAAGCATGTCGCCTGCACCTGGAGCAGGAAGACGGGATAGTTGGCCGGGGTCCCGGCAATCCCCCAGCTGGACCCGCTATCGGTGGAAGACACATACCCGCCATACGAAAACCCGTTCTGCCCCACCGGCACGGTCGAAGGGTCGGTGCCACCCAGAACAAGGGTGGCCGAGGGCGCGAAGGTCAGCGCATACCCCGTCCCGCCGCCCATCGTGTAGGTGGCGAGCGCGCCGAGCGTAGCCTTGTCGAAGCTGTAGTAGCTCTGCGTCGTCGTCAGCGAGACCGACATCGAGACGCTGGCCAACACCCCGCCGGTCGGTATGTCTGACGATGTGGCATAGAGCTGCGCCGTCAGGGTGTAGCTGCCGGCGCTTCCCAGCGCCTTGGCAGCGATCGTCAGCCCGTCGATCTCCCAGGAAGACGTGACGGAGGTGGTGAAAGAATACCCGCGATAGAGCCCCGTCGTGATCGTGCCGCCGCCGGTGGCGAGCGTCGCCGTTCCGTTGCCGCTATTGTCGAAAGCCGTCACGCTGCCACTCATGCGCTGGCTGCCTCTTTCTGAAAAACGAAGCCGAAACTCCCGCGCGCGCGATTAAGGGCGAGTGAAAAACGCGCCGCTACCGCGCGGTCGCCGACAGCGAATAGGACAGCGGCAGCCACGGCCGGTCGGGAAAGCGGGCCAGCCGGTCCGCCCCCTTCACCAGCTTCGCTCAGGCCGCCCGCCGCACGTCGCGCGGCGCCAGCACGCGCCGCACGCCGTCGATCCCCGGATGCTCCGCCGTCACGATCGGCAGGCACGTTAACTGCCGCTCCGCCTCGTGGCCGGGGTTCAGCGCATGGAACTCGCCAGCGTTGTGGAACGCATCCCGGTTGCGGTCCTCGAAATAGCTCTCCGCCCAGGCCCCGTTCGCCAGCACGCAATCATGCGGCCCGAGGTCGATGTGGAAGTATTCGATCTCCCCGCGCACCCGCTCCTGCGTGATCGTGCTGCCGTTCACCAGCGCCCCGGCATGCGCCAGCACCTCGCCGCCCTGCCCATCCTGCACCAGCATCGCGTGCCCCGGCGAAACGCGCAGGTCGCAGCTCGGCACCCCATTGCCCAGGCTGCCGGCCGCGAACCGGATCGGCTGATGCCCCTTGCCCGCCAGCCGCCCCTCGAAGCGCTGCGTGCCGATCCACCGCACCGGCCGCAACCCGCCGAACTTCGTAACCACCAGATCCCCGGCCTTCAGCCGCTCCACCGGAACCTCCCCGCGCGACGTCAGGATCAGCGCACCGCGCAGGAAGCAGATCGCCAGCGGGCCGGCGGTATATGTGACAATTTGCCCGCCTGCGTAAGTCGTCGTATTACCGGCCTTGACTGCGACGTAGTAATCCAGCCCATCAAAAAATACAACATTCCCCTCTGCAGTATATCCTTCAAATTCAACCTGCCTATAAACAGACGAAGATAACAACTCTCCTATCGAAAACGAATTATTTATTGTATCTTCACTGAAAGTCCCGGAAGGATCGGCCAAGGAACCATCAACCTGAAATCCGCCACTTACGAGCGATCCAACATAAACAGAGCTATACGACCAAGTTGCCATTGTCGTCTCCAGCCAAGAATATACAGTCCTCGATTTCGACGATATCCACTCATTTATATTATAACAATATCTTTTTTATATATTTAATATTATTATACATTATTTTTCGTGCAAAATTTACATTTTATTTATAATCACACACACAGCATTCACGAGCCACGGGCGCGTCGGAGAGGGGCCCATCCGCCGACGCTCAGCCAGCTCCGCTCAGGCCGCCCGACGCACCTCGCGCGGCGCCAGCAGGCGCCGCACCCCGTCGATCCCAGGGTGTTCCGCCGTCACGATCGGCAGGCACGTGGCCTGCCGCACCGTCTCGTGGCCGGGGAACCGCGCATGGAACTCGCCCGCGTTGTGGAACGCATCGCGGTTGCGATCCTCGAAATAGCTCTCCGCCCACGCTCCGTTCGCCAGCACGCAATCATGCGGGCCGAGGTCGAGGTGGAAATACTCGATCACCCCGCCCATCCGCTCCTGCACGATGGTGCTGCCGTTCACCAGCGCCCCGGCATGGGCCAGCACGCCCTCCACCATCACGGCGTGGCCGGGCGAGACGAGCAGGTCGCTGCCCGGCATTCCCGGCCCCAGGCTGCCGGCGCGCAGCCGCACCGGCTGGCTGCCGCGCCCCGCCAA
>CANHKG010000252.1 GCA_947460455.1 Rhodospirillales bacterium
GGTGCCTCTCCGGACGTTCGTCCGGAGAGGCACCCCCCCGGACGCCGGGCAAACAAATGTGGGTCCAGGGACCTCAGGTCCCTGGTGGGGGTGTCGGGGGCAAAGCCCCTGACCGGGTCCAGGGCGGAGCCCTGGCCTTTCCGCCGCTACCCGCCCTGCGCCACCCGCACGGCGATGTCGAGCGCGCGGCGGAGCAGGGTTTCGCTGGCTTCCGGGGTGCGGAAGGCGCTGTGGGCGGAGAGGGTCACGTTCTCCAGCCCGATGAACGGGTTTCCCGGCGGCAGCGGTTCTTCCACGAACACATCCAGCGCCGCGTGCCCAATCTGCCCGGTCTGGAGCGCCTCGATCATCGCGGGCTCGTCGATCACGGCGCCCCGGGCGGTGTTCACCAGCAGCACGCCCTTCTTCATCCGGGCTATGTGGGCGCGGCTGATGAACCCCTTCGTCTCGTCGTTCAGCAGCAGGTGCAGGGAGATCACATCGCTTTCGGCCAGCAACTGGTCCAGCGCCACGAACTCCACCCCCGCCGCCGTCTTCGGCGTCCGGTTCCACGCCAGCACCCGCATGCCGGAGCCCCCGGCGATCCGCGCCACTTCGCCGGCAATGCCCCCGAACCCGATCAGCCCGATCGTCTTGCCGGTCAGCTGCATCCCTTCGGTGCGCAACCACTGCCCACCGCGCACGCCCCGATCCATCAGCGCCAGGCCCCGCGCCCCCGCCCACATCAGCGCGATCGCGTGCTCGGCCACCGCGATATCGCCATAGCCCTTGATGATGTGCACGGTGATCCCGAGTTCGGCGAGTTCCTCGGGGTTCATGTAGCTGCGCGCGCCGGTGCCCAGGAAGATCACGTGCTTAAGGCCCTGGCACTTCGCCATCCACTCGGTCGGCATGTAGGTCCGGTCGTTCAGCACGAAATCCTGCCCCGCCAGCAGCGCCGGCAGCTGCTCCGGCCGCACCTCCTCCTGGACATTCACCCCCACCTTGGGGTCCCCTGCCCGCATCACGCGGCGAAAGATATCGGCAAGCTCGTCCGTGGCATCGACAAACAGGCCCTGCATGGCGGCGGTCTCCGGCTCGGTGAAACCCTGATCGTGCCCGCCCCCCCTCCCAACAGGCAAGTATGACCGCGGGCCGAACCCTCCAGCTCGACCCGGAAGACTACCGCCCCCCCCGGCACGAGCCCCCAGACCCACCCCCCCGCCGCCGCCGGCGCCGCAGCTGGGCGCTGTTTTTCGTGCGCTGGAGCATCGTCCTCACCATCTGGTCGGCCCTCATGGCCGGCGGCGTCCTGCTCTTCTTCGCCTGGGACCTCCCCCGTCCGGAATCCGCGCTCGATGCCGCCCGCCGCCCCAGCGTCACCCTCACCGATGCCCAGGGCCGCATCATCACCACCTACGGCGACCTGGTGGGCGACCCCCTGCGCCTGCGCGACATGCCGCCCTACCTCCCCGCCGCCGCCGTGGCGGTGGAGGATCGCCGCTTCTGGAACCACTGGGGCCTCGACCTCATCGGCATCGCCCGCGCCGGCTGGGTCAACCTCCAGGCCGGCGCCGTCGTCCAGGGCGGCTCCACCATCACCCAGCAGGTCGCCAAGAACCTCTTCCTCAGCAACGCCCGCACCTTCCGCCGCAAGGTGCAGGAGCTCCTGCTCACCCTCTGGCTCGAACGCCAGTTCTCCAAGCAGGAGATCCTGGAGATCTGGCTCAACCGCGTCTATCTCGGCTCCGGCGCCTTCGGGATGGACGCCGCCGCCCGCGTCTATTTCGGCATTTCCGCCCGCCAGGTGAATGTCTGGCAGGCCGCCATGCTCGCCGGCCTCCCCCGCGCCCCGTCCCGCATCAACCCGCGCGTGAACCCCGAAGCCGCCGCCGCCCGCGCCCGGGAGGTGCTGAACGCCATGGCCGAAACCGGCGCCCTCCCCGCCGAGCAGGCCCGCGCCGCCGCCTCCCAGATCGCCGCCCTCCCCCGCCCCGTCCGCGCCGCCGGCTGGTTCAGCGACTGGGTCTCCGAACAGGCCGACCCGCTATTGCCCGATGGCGCCGACGCCACCATCCGCACCACGCTCGACCCCCGCATCCAATCAACCGTCGAAGCCCGCCTCAAATCCCTGCTCGAAGGCCCCGGCGCCGAGGCCCAGGTCACCCAAGGCGCCGTCGTCGTGCTGGATGCCCAAACCGGCAATGTCCGCGCCCTCGTCGGCGGAAAAGACTACCGCGCCAGCCCCTTCAACCGCGCCGTCGTCGCCCGCCGCCAGCCCGGCTCCGCCTTCAAGCCCTTCGTCTGGCTCGCCGCCATCGAAGCCGGCGCCCGGCCAGACGACACCGTGCTGGATGCCCCCATCCGCCGCGGCACCTGGTCCCCCTCGAATTTCGACGGAAAATTCCGCGGCGAAATCACGCTGGAGGAGGCGCTGGCCCAATCCATCAACACCGCCGCCGTCCGCCTGCTGATCCAGGCCGGCGGCCCCCGCCCCGTCGCCGCCGCCGCCGCCCGCCTCGGCATCGCCGACCGCCTGCCCAACAACGAATCCCTGGCGCTGGGCACCGCCGAAGTCGGCCTGCTCGAACTCACCGCCGCCTATGCCGGCTTCTTCAACACCGGCCTGCGCATCACCCCCACCGGCATCGAATCGCTGGCCTCCGAAGGCCGCACCATCGCCCAAACCCGCCCCGCCCCGCCCCGCGTCATGGAACCCGACCACGCCGCCATGATGGCCCGCATGCTCTCCGCCGTCGTCACCCGCGGCAGCGGCCGCGCCGCCGCCCTCCCCGGCCGCGCCACCGCCGGCAAAACCGGCACCACGCAAGACAACCGCGACGCCTGGTTCATCGGCTGGACCGACGCGGGAAGGCCCGGCGGCCGCATGATCGGCATCTGGCTCGGCAACGACGACAACCGCCCCATGAACAACGTCACCGGCGGCGGCCTCCCCACCCGCCTCTTCGCCGACATCGTCCGCGACCTCGGCGCCAACTGAAGCACGGCCAGGAAACCGCCAAGGCGCCAAGACCGCCAAGAAGAACGCCAAGCCCCCACGCGGCGTCACCCTTGGCGCCTTGTCGGTTCCCTTCCCCCCTTGCCCACCTCTGTGCCCTGTGATGTTATACTATAACATCTCGCCACCAAAAGGCTGCCTATGCCCGCCCGCACACTCCTCGCCGCCGCCCTCCTCGCCCCCCTCCCCGCCGCCGCCCAGATCTTCCAACAGGGCCCAGTCCCCGCCCGCACCCACACCTCCCCCGACATGGCCGCCCAATCCGGCCACGGCATCGAATCCGAAAACCTCTTCGGCCTCACCCTCGGCTCCGACGTCGACGCAGCCGGCAGCCGCGCCATCGCTGTAGAGCTGAACGGCCTGATCGGCGCCCGCACCGGCCGCTACCGCGCCCTCGGAGCCAAGACCGAATTCGCCTACGGCGCCACCTCCAACCTCTCCGTCTCCGGCAGCATCCTCGCCGGATGGCGCACCAGGGCCAACATCCCCGGCCAGGCCAACCTCGACACCACGGCCTCCGACGGCATCGGCGGCGAGATCCGCTGGCGCTTCCTCGACCGCAACACCGATCCCGTCGGCCTCACCCTGCACCTGGAGCCCAGCCTGCGCCTCGCCGACGAGCGCAGCGGCGAACGCGGCTCTGGCTGGGGGTCCGAGAACCGCCTCATCCTCGACCGCACGGTGCTGCCAGATCGCCTCTTCGCCGCAGCCAACCTCATCTACGACATCGAGTCCTTTCGCCCTCGCGGCAGCCCTACCGAGCGTGCTTCCGTCCTCGGCATCTCAACCGCCGCCAGCTACCAGGTCCATCCAGGCCTCTTCCTCGGCGCCGACATCCGCTATCTGCGCGCCTACGAAGGCCTCGCCGCCGACCGGTACCGCGGCTGGGCCACCTTCGCCGGCCCCACCCTGTTCTGGCACGCCACCGACAGCCTCTGGATTTCCGCCACCTACGCGTTCCAGATCGCCGGGCGCGAGCAGGGCGTGCCCCAGACCTACGACCTCGGCAACTTCCCGCGCCAGGTCTTCAAACTCAAGATCGGGATGGAGTTCTGACCCATGCGCATCACCCGCCGCACCGCCCTCCTCCTCCCGCTCCTCGCCACCCAGGCACCCACCCCCACCTGGGCCCAGGAACGAACCCTCAAGGTCGTCACCAGCTTCACCATCCTCGCCGACATGGTCCAGCAGGTCGGCGAATCCCGCGTCACCGTCCGCTCCCTCGCCGGCCCCAACCAAGACCTGCACGGCTTCGAACCCCGCCCCTCCGACCTCCAGGCCATAGCAGGGGCCGACGTCATGGTGATCAACGGCCTCGGCCTTGAAGGCTGGGCCGAACGCCTCGCCCAGTCAGCCGGCTTCAAAGGCACCGCCATCGTCGCCTCCAAAGGCGTCCCAGCCCTCAAATCCGGCCACAAGCACGGCGCCGGCCACAGCCACGCCGGCCACAACCACGGCGCGTTCGACCCCCACGCCTGGCAAGACATCGCCAACGCCCGCCTTTACGTCGAAAACATCCGCGCCGGCCTCGCCGCCGCCGACCCCGCCCGCGCCGCCGCCTACACGGCCGCCGCCGCCCGCTACACCAACGACCTCACCGCGCTGGATTCCGAAATCCGCGCCCTCCTCGCCGCCATCCCCCGCGCCAGTCGCCGCGCCGTCACCTCGCACGACGCCTTCGCCTACTTCGCCGCCGCCTACGGGGTAGACATGCTCGCCATCGCCGGCACCTGGCGCGACAGCGAACCCTCCGCCCGAGACCTCGCCGCCCTCACCGCCCAGGTGAAGCGCCAGAACATCCGCGCCCTCTTCCTCGAAAACGCCTCCAACCCCGCCGCCCTGAACGCCCTCTCCTCCGAAACCGGCATCAAGATCGGCGGCCAACTCTACCCGGATGCCCTAACCCCCCCAGGCGGCCCCGCCGACACCTACCTCAAAATGATGCGCCACAACGCCACCACCATCGTGGCAGCCCTCAAGTAAGCAAGCGCGTTCTTTTTTGAAAAAAAGAACCAAAAAACTTTCATAACCAAATGGTGGGCGGATGCGCGTCACGCGATCCGCCAACTTGCTCCTCCCTTGCCTTACTTCTCTGTGCCTCTGTGCCTCTGTGGCCACTTGCTTGCTTTCTTCCACACACGCACCGCCTCCCCCACATCGAACAACAATCCCCCTCCCCGTCTCGCCCTTGGGGCCGCCTTCGTTCTTCCCTCCGCCCACCATTGACACCCCCACCCCACCTCGGCCCCAATCCGCCCCCAGCGGAGGACCGACCCCCATGTGCGACACAATGGCCGCAACCAAAGGCGCCACCACCACCGGCTTCACCCTGTTCGCCAAGAACAGCGACCGTGAACGCAACGAGGCCCAGTACCTCGATCTCATCCCCGCCCAAACCTACGGCCGCGGCGCCGTCGTCCGCTGCACCTACGTCGCCATCCCCCAGGCCGCCCGCACCCACGCCGTCCTGCTCTCCCGCCCCTTCTGGATCTGGGGCGCGGAAATGGGCGCCAACGAGCACGGCGTCACCATCGGCAACGAAGCCGTCCACCCCCGCGCGCTCCCCCAGCGCAAGCCCACCCTCATCGGCATGGACCTCCTGCGCCTCGGCCTGGAACGCAGCACCACCGCCGCCGAAGCCGTCCAGGTCATCACCTCCCTGCTCGAAGAATTCGGCCAAGGCGGCAGCTGCGGCCACATGGCCAAGCGCTACTACGACAACTCCTTCATCATCGCCGACCGCAACGAAGCCTTCGTGCTGGAGACCATCGGCCGCCGCTGGGCCGTCGAAAAAGCCGGCCCCACCCGCGCCATCTCCAACACCTACACCATCAACACCAA
This sequence comes from Rhodospirillales bacterium, assembly GCA_947460455.1. GTDB lineage: Bacteria > Pseudomonadota > Alphaproteobacteria > Acetobacterales > Acetobacteraceae > CAMDGX01. Next base: position 5,840 of record CANHKG010000252.1, read on the forward strand.
CATCACCGCCGCCAGCCCCGATCTCGAAGCCTTCGCCCGCGCCCAGGGCTGGTGGACCAAGAACCGCCCCTTCGATTTCGCCGCCGCCGTCACCAACCCCGAAAACCCCGGCCTCTCCGGCGCCATCGGCCGCTGCGCCCGCGCCACCACCCTCCTCACCGCCCAATCCGGCCGCGTCGACACCGCCGCCATGATGTCCAACCTGCGCGACCACGGCACCGCCGCCGAAAACAACGCAGGCTTCCACCCTGAACAGATCGAAGGCGTCACCATCTGCATGCACGCCGGCGACGGCACCCGCCGCGGCCAATCCGTCGCCGCCTGGGTCGCCGACCTCCGCGACCAGGGCGCGGTCCACTGGGTCACCGGCACCTCCGCCCCTTGCACCTCCGTCTTCAAGCCGGTCTTCCTCGACAGCGGCCTGCCCCCCCAAGGCGCCCGCCCCGGCGACCGCAGCGACCCCGCCACCCTCTGGTGGCGCCACGAACAACTCCACCGCGCCATGGTCCAAGGCGACTACCCCGCCGCCATGGCCTGGTTCCGCCCGGAACGAGACGCCCTGGAAGCGGACTTCCGCACCCGCGTCGAATCCGTCCTCACCCTCCCAGGCGCCGAAGGCACCAAGGCCCGCAAGAAAGTCGCCGAAGCCTGCTGGAAAGACGCCGCCGCCGCCGAAGCCCGCTGGATCGCCCGCACCACCAACCTCACCTGCACCGGCCTCCGCCCCAGCTTCAAACGCGCCTGGTCCCGCTTCGACAAACTCGCCGCCGACTAACCAACACCCCCAATCACCGCATGAATTCGTAGGGCGGGTCGGCGCAGCCGGACCCGCCAACGCAGCAAGAAAGCCCTTCTTTTTTGAAAAAAAGAAGCAAAAAACTTTCATTTATTTGCCGGCCAAACCACCGATTATCATCATGCCCCCCGCTCCATCACCCCCTCGTCATTGCGAGCGAAGCGAAGCAATCCAGTTCCTTTCCCCCCGCCATAGCATCGGTCATTAACCCCGCCAGCCGGCACCACCTCACATCCGAAAAAATTCTCCTAGAGCAGTAGCCCACCCGGGTGAATCGGGAGGGGTACCCAACGCGGCGGAAATCTGATTCAAGCTGTCTGCCGGGGAGGGGGCCGGCAAACATGGGATATGCTCTTTCAACCGATCTTCGGGTGCGCGTGTTGGCTGCGGTGGACGA
>CANHKG010000253.1 GCA_947460455.1 Rhodospirillales bacterium
TGCCTCTCCGGACGAACGTCCGGAGAGGCACCCCCCCTGACGCCGGGCAAAAAACGAAAGGGGTCTGGGGCCTAAGGCCCCAGTGGGGTGCAGGGGCAAAGCCCCTGCTTGGGGTCCGGGGCGAAAGCCCCGGCCTTCCATCCCTAGCTGCACCAGCGCGACCAGCCGGCGCTGCGGAGGTCGCAGGCGGGGCAGGTTCCGCAGCCGTAGCCCCAGGGGTGGCGGTGGGTTCGGTTGCCGAGGTAGCAGCTGTGGCTGTGTTCGACGATGAGGTCGACCAGGGGTTGGCCGCCGAGGGTTTGGGCGAGGTGCCAGGTGTCGGCTTTGTCGGTCCACATCAGGGGGGTTTCGAGGACGAAGCGGCGGTTCATGCCCAGGTTGAGGGCGAGTTGCATGGCTTTGATGGTGTCGTCCCGGCAGTCTGGGTAGCCGGAGTAGTCGGTTTCGCACATGCCGCCGACGATGTGCTTGAGGCCGCGGCGGAAGGCGATGGCGGCGGCGTAGGTGAGGAAGAGGAGGTTGCGGCCGGGGACGAAGGTGCTGGGGAGGCCTTCGGCGGTCATGGTGATTTCGGCGTCTGACGTGAGGGAGGTACTGCCGATGTTGGCCAGGGCCAGGCCCATGTCGATGGTGTGGTCGGGGCCGAGGCGGTTGGACCAGGTGTGGAGGGCGGCCATGCCGTTGCGCAGGGGTTCGCGGCAGGCGAGTTCGACGGCGTGGCGCTGGCCGTAGTGGAAGCCGACGGTTTCCACGCGGCTGAAGCGGGAGAGGGCCCAGGCCAGGCAGGTGGCGGAATCCTGGCCACCGGAGAAGAGGACGAGGGCGCCTTCGGGGGAGACGGGGTCGGGGGTCATGCGGGGGGTTTAGCACATCTGCCGTGTGGTTGCTGCCGCAGGGGGCGCTTCTGGTGCGGGGCGCGGGGGGGTATGATGGGGGCATGAACCTCGATTTCAGCGAAGACGAGATCAGCCGGTACTCGCGGCACATCCTGCTGCGGGAGGTGGGCGGCGTTGGCCAGGCGAAGCTGCGCGAGGCGAAAGTGCTGCTGGTGGGGGCAGGGGGGTTGGGGAGCCCGCTGCTGATGTATCTCGCCGCCGCGGGGGTGGGGACGATCGGGCTGGTGGATGACGATGTGGTGGATCTGTCCAATTTGCAGCGGCAGATCGCGCATACGACGGGGAGCTTGGGGACGCCGAAGGTGGAGTCCGCCATTGAGCGGGCGAATGCGATCAATCCGTTGGTGAAGATCGTGCCGCATCGGACGCGGCTGGGGGTGGAGAACATCCTGGAGGTGTTCGCGGAGTACGACATCGTGTGCGACGGGACGGATAATTTCCCGACGCGGTTCCTGATTTCGGATGCCTGCGTGCTGGCGAAGAAGACGCTGGTTTCCGCGGCGGTGCTGCGGTTCGACGGGCAGCTTTCGACGTTCAAGCCGCATGCGGGGGAGGGGTGCCCGTGCTACCGCTGCCTGTATCCGGCACCGCCGCCGGATGGGCTGGTGCCGACCTGCAGCGAGGCGGGTGTGCTGGGGGCGGTGACCGGGGTGATGGGCACGCTGCAGGCGACCGAGGTGCTGAAGGAGATTTTGGGCATCGGCGAGAGCATGAGCGGGCGGGTGCTGGTGTGGGATGCGCTTTCCGCGCGGTTCCGCACGATCAAGCTGCGGCCGGACCCGGCCTGCATTGCGTGCGGGCCGGAGGCGACGCTGAAGGATCTTTCGGGGCACGGGGATACGTCGGGGCCGGCTTGTGCGATCTAGTTTGGGCATCCTGTTGATTTCGGGCGGGCATGAGCGGGCGCAGTATGCGTTCATGATGGCGGCGGGGGCGGCGGCGCTGGGGCGGGATGTGGTGCTGTTCGCGACCAATGAGGGGTGCCGGGCGCTGATGCCGGGGGCGTTCGCGGGGGATGCGCGGGAGGCCGAGGCGGTGGCGAAGGGTGTGGCCGGGGTGGGTGAGCTGGCCGAGGTGCTGGCGGAACTGGGCGTGCGGCGGATTGCCTGCGAGGCCGGGTTGCGGATGATCGGGGCGGAGGGCCTGGCGCTGGCCGAGGGGGTGGAGGTGGCGGGGATCGCGACCTTTCTGGAGGCGGTGGGCACCGGCCAGATCGTGACGTTGTGATGCGTAACTTGACCCGCCTACGCGCGGGTTGGCAGGGAGACGGAATGAGGTTGCGGGTGGCCCTTCTGCTGGGCGTGGTGCTGGTGCTCCCCCAGGGAGCGGCCATGGCGCAGATGTCGCCGCCGGTGGGCAACCTGGCGGCGCCGCAGCCGCGTGCGGCCCAGCCTTCGACACCGAGCGTGGCGCCGCAGCCGAGTGCCGTGCCGCGGGCGCCGGTGCAGCAGGTGGCGCCGATGGCTTCCGCCCCGTTGGCGCATCCGCCGGCGCGTTCCGCGCTGGGGCAATCGCAGCCCGGGAAGCCGACGCAGCCGGCCAAGCCGCCGGTGGTGGCGCCGAAGCCGAATTCCGGGCCGCAGAAGCCGGCGGCGCCGTCTCGGCCCGCGGTGGCGGCGGGGGTGGCGGCCGGGGCCGCGGCGGGTGTGGTGGCGGGCGCGGCCGTGGGGGCCGCGAAGGCGCCCGAGGCCAAGCCGGCCGAGACGAAACCGGCGGAGACCAAGCCGGCCGAGGCCAAGCCCGCAGAGACGAAGCCGGCGGAGGCTGCGAAGGGCAGCGTGACCGGGCAGCCGCTGCCGCGCTGGGCGGGGATTTTGTACGACGGGGTGAAGCTGCGGGTGGGGCCGGGGCAGCGCTATCCCGTGGAGTGGGTGTACCGTCGGCCGGACCAGCCGGTGCGGATTCTGCGCGAGTTCGAGACCTGGCGGCTGGTGGAGGACAATGAGGGGGTGAAGGGCTGGGTTCACCAATCCAACCTCACGGGGCGGCGCAGCTTCATGGTGCCGAACGAGCGGACGCTGCGGCGGTCGGCCGCGGAGGATGCGGGGGCGGTGGCGGTGTTGAAGCCGGGCGTGGTGGGGCGGGTGCGGACCTGTGCCGCGGCGGCGGCGTGGTGCGAGGTGCGGGTGGGCGACCATCGCGGCTGGCTGAAGCGCGACGGGCTGTGGGGGCTTTCGCCGGGCGAGGCGGTGGGCAACTAGGCGTTCCGGTCTGGCGGAATTGGCGTTATTCTGGGGGCATGAGCACAGACAGCCCCGTTCCTGATCCCTCCTCGCTTCCGGAAACCAACCCTCGTGCGATGCACGACATGGGTGGGGTTTCAAAATTCATGTGTGATGCGGTGGATGTGGAGCCGCATGCGCTGAGCGCGTTCGATCGCGAGGTGGACGCGATCCGGCAGTTGCTCGGGGCGAAGAAGGTGATGAGCGTGGATGAGTTGCGGCGGGGGATCGAGGCGATTCCGGAGCCCGACTATCTGCGGCTTTCGTATTACCAGCGCTGGATCCGTTCGATCACCGACAACATGCTGGCCAAGGGGGTGTTCACCGAGGCGGAACTCCTGGCCGCGCTGGAGGACACGAAGTGAGCGGGTTGTTGTCGCCGGGGACCAAGGTGCGGGTTCGGGATGATTGGCCGGAGACGCGGGGGCCCTGCCATATCCGCACGCCGCATTATCTGCGCGGGGCGGAGGGGGTGGTGGAGAAGCATTTGGGCGCGTTCCCGAACCCCGAGGATCTGGCGTTCGCGCGGCCGGCTTCGCGGTTGAACCTGTATCACGTGCGCTTCGTGCCGCAGGCGATCTGGCCGGATGCGGGGGGTGAGGCGTTGGTGGTGGAACTCTACGAAACCTGGTTGGAGGCGGCGTGATGAGCGAGGTGCTGGAGACTCCGTCTGACCGGTTGCTGGCGGCGGTGCGGCAGTTGCTGACGGACAAGGGCGTGGTGAGCCGGGAGGAGATTTCCGAGCGCATCCAGGCGACCGATGCCGCCACGCCGGCGCAGGGGGCCAGGATGGTGGCGAAGGCCTGGGTGGATCCGGCGTTCCGGGCGCGGATGCTGGCGGATGGTGCCAAGGCGGCGGAGGAGCTGGGCATTCCGATGCGCGGGATGCCGCCGCTGGGGGTGCTGGAGGATACGGCCGAGGAGCACAACCTGGTGGTGTGCACCCTGTGCTCCTGCTACCCGCGGGCGGTGCTGGGGTATCCGCCGTTCTGGTTCAAGTCTGCCGCGTATCGGGCCAGGGCGGTGCGTGATCCCCGTGGGCTGCTGCGGGAATTCGGCACCGAGTTGCCACAGGCGGTGAAGCTGCGGGTGGTGGACAGCACGGCGGATTATCGCTGGATGGTGCTGCCGCTGCGGCCGGCGGGCACCGAGGGGTGGAGCGAGGAGCAGCTCGCCGCCGTGGTGCGCGAGGGCGATATGATTGGGGTGACGTTCCCGAAGGTGTCGTGACGTTTTTTTTGCTTCTTTTTTGTTCACAAAAAAGAAGATTCTTGCTTCTGCTGTCTTTGCTTTTACTGCCGGCCGCGTCGCGCCCCGCCGTTGAGGCCGAAGGCGGCATGGTCGTCTCGGCCCAGCATTTGGCCACCCAGGCCGGGGTGGAGATTCTGCGTGCCGGGGGCAATGCCGTGGATGCCGCGGTGGCGGTGGGGTATGCGCTGGCGGTGGTGAACCCGTGTTGCGGGAACATTGGCGGCGGCGGGTTCATGACGCTGCGGCTGGCGGATGGGCGGACGACGTTCCTCGATTTCCGCGAGGTGGCGCCGGCGGCGGCGGTGCGGGACATGTATCTGGACGGCGCGGGCAATGTGGTGCCCAGGGCGAGCCTGGATGGCTGGCGGGCGGCGGGGGTGCCGGGGACGGTGGCGGGGCTGGAGGCCGCGCTGACGCAGTATGGCACCTTGCCCAGGGCGCAGGTGATGATGCCGGCGATACGGCTGGCGCGGGACGGGTTCGCGCTGGTGCGGGGGGATACCGACATTCTGGAGGCCGGGGCCGGTCGGCTGCGGCGGGACCCCGAGGCGGCGCGGATCTTCCTGAAGCCGGATGGCAGCGTGCCGAAGCCCGGCGAGCGGCTGGTGCAGCCGGAGCTGGCGGCGGTGCTGCAGGCGATTGCGGCGCGGGGGGCGGAGGCATTCTACCAGGGCGAGGTGCCCGCCGCAGTGGAGGCGGCGGCCAAGGCCGGGGGTGGGGTGATCCAGGCCTCGGATTTCGCGGCCTACAAGGTGCGGGAGATGGCGCCGCTGAGCTGCCCGTATCGGAGCTGGGTGGTGGTTTCGGCGCCGCCGCCTTCCTCTGGCGGCACGGTGATCTGCATGGTGCTGGGGATTCTGGAGGGGTACGACCTGCGGGCGGCGGGGTTCAATTCGGCGCGCAGCGTGCACCTGATGACCGAGGCGTTGCGGCATGCGTATCTGGACCGGAACACGCATCTGGGCGACCCGGATTTCGTGAAGAACCCGCTGGAGCGACTGTTGTCTCGCGATTATGCGGTGGCGATCCGGGAGAAGATCAATCCGGAGCGGGCGACGCCTTCGCGGGAGTTGGCGCCGGGGGTGGCGCCGCATGAGCGGCCGGAGACGACGCATTACTCGGTGGCGGATGCGGCCGGGAACGTGGTGGCGGTGACCTATACGATCAATGGCGGGTTCGGGGCCGGGGTGGTGGCGCCTGGCACGGGGTTCCTGCTGAACAACGAGATGGACGACTTCACGGTGAAGCCGGGGGTGCCGAACCTGTTCGGGCTGGTGCAGGGGGAGGCGAATTCGATTGCGCCGGGGAAGCGGCCATTGTCTTCGATGTCCCCCACTATTCTGCTGCGGGATGGGCAGCCGGTGGCGGTGCTGGGCTCGCCGGGTGGGGCGCGGATCATTTCCATCGTGCTGCAGGTGATTTTGAACCTGGTGGACCATGGGATGGAATTGCAGGAGGCGGTGAATGCGCCGCGGGTGCATCACCAGTGGCTGCCGGATGAGCTGTTCGCGGAGACGAGGGCGCTTTCGCCGGATACGCGGCGGCTGCTGGAGGCGATGGGGCACAAGGTGACGGAGCAGGCGCCGTGGGGGGCGGTGGCGGCAATCCTGCGGCCGTGGCCGCGGGCCGCTGCGCCTGTGGCGGGGGCGGTTGTGCCGGACAGCGCGCTCTCCGGGCGGATGCGGCCCGGGTTCTTCTATGGCGCCAGCGATGATCGGCGGCCGGCGGGGCTGGCGGCGGGGCCGTGATGCCTGGGGGCTGAGCCCCCGTTGTGTGATGCCGTGCCCCAACGACGCCGTGACCCAACGACGCCGTGACTGGGCGGCGCCGGAACCATGATTCCCGGTGATGCATTGCCCTACCGAACAGCCATGACGCCGGCCTGGCGCGGCCCTGAGGGGCCCCTGCCGCGGCGCGTAGGAGAAACGGTATGCGATGGCACGGATCTGCGGCCTTGGCCGCGCTGGCTTGCTTCGTCGCCCCGGCGGCGTGGGCCCAGGCGGGGCCGCCGATGGTGCTGCCACGGGTGGTGGTGGTGCAGCCCGCACCTGTGGTGGTGGCGCCGCCGATGATCATGGTGGCGCCGACCGCGCCGCCAGCCCCGCAGTCCGAGGTGATCCCGCCGCCGCCGGAAGGGCGGGAGAAGTTGATCGTTTGGCAGCCCGGCCACTGGGCCTGGGTCAACGAGGTTTGGATGTGGGAGCCCGGGCAGAACGTGTCTCGCCCGAGCGAGACCTCAACCTGGGTTCCCGGGCAGTGGCAGCTGCAGCCGAGCGGCAGCTACATGTGGGTTGGGGGGCGGTGGGGATGACCATGCACCGCATGACGTTCCTGCTATCCGCCCTGGCGGGGGTGGGGTTGCTGGCTGCGTGCCAGGGGCCGCCGCGGCCGCCGCCGGCGATCGTGGTGCAGCAGCCGGCCGTGATGGTGCCCGGGCCGCCGCCGCCGATGCAGGCCGAACTGGTGCCGACGCCGCCGGCCGGGGTGGCCGGCATCGTGTGGCAGCCCGGCCATTGGCAATGGACAGGCCAATCCCCGCAGCCGTGGCAGTGGGTGACTGGCCGATACGAACAGGCGCCGGCGGGCCTGCGGATGTGGGTGCCGGGGCGGTGGGAGCA
>CANHKG010000254.1 GCA_947460455.1 Rhodospirillales bacterium
AACCCGGATACGCAGCGCATCAGCCTCGGCATGAAGCAGCTTGAGGCCGATCCGTGGGATGGCGTGGCGGCGAAGTATCCGCCCGGCGCCAAGTACACCGGCCGCGTGACCAACATCACCGACTACGGCGCCTTCGTGGAGCTGGAGCCCGGCGTCGAGGGCCTGGTGCACGTTTCCGAGATGAGCTGGACCAAGAAGAACGTCCATCCGGGCAAGATCGTCGCCACCTCTCAGGAAGTGGACGTGATGGTGCTCGATGTGGACAGCGCCAAGCGCCGCATCTCGCTGGGCCTGAAGCAGGTGCAGCGCAACCCGTGGGAGCAGTTCGTCGACGAGCACCCCGTGGGCAACGTGGTGGAAGGCGAGATCCGCAACATGACGGAGTTTGGCCTGTTCATCGGCCTGACCGCCGACATCGACGGCATGGTGCACATGTCCGACCTGTCGTGGGACGAGCCGGGCGAACTGGCGATGGCCAAGTTCGAGAAGGGCCAGATCGTCAAGGCGAAGGTGCTGGACGTTGATGTCGAGAAGGAGCGCATCTCGCTCGGCATCAAGCAGATGGCGGAAGACCCCGCCGCTGCGGTGCTGGACGGTATCCGCAAGGGCGAGATCGTCACCTGCGTGGTGACCGCGGTGCAGAGCAACGGCATCGAGGTGAAGGTGGGCGAAGTGCTCACCGGCTTCATCCGCCGCGCCGAGCTGGCCCGCGACAAGGGCGACCAGCGCCCCGACCGCTTCGCCATCGGCGAGAAGGTGGATGCCCGCATCACCGGCATCGACCGCGCCGCCCGCAAGCTCCAGCTCACCATCAAGGGCAAGGAGATCGAGGAGGACAAGCAGGCGATCGCCGAATACGGCACGTCGGACAGCGGCGCTTCGCTGGGCGACATCCTGGGCGCGGCCATCCGCCGCCGCAACCAGAACCTGCCGGAGTAATGGCAGCGATCTCCCTGGGGGCTGCGTGACCCTGGAGACCGACCTTCTACTGGACAGGCGGCGCCTCAAGCGCCGCCTGTTGCTTTGGCGGGTGGTGGCGCTGCTGGCGGTGGTCGGCGCGCTGCTGCTGGCGGTGGATCGTGACGGGGAGCTGAAGCTGGCGCGCGACCACGTGGCGCGGCTGACGCTCTCCGGCACCATCACCGAAGACCGCAAGATGGTGGAGGCCCTGGCCGCGCTGGCGAAGGACCCGACCGCCAAGGCGCTGCTGGTGGTGATCGACAGCCCCGGCGGCACCGTCTCAGGCGGGGAGTCGTTGCACCACGCCATCGCGCGGGTGGGCCGCGAGATGCCGGTGGTGGCCGTGATGGGCGCCACCGCGGCCTCGGCCGGCTACATGGTGGCGTTGCCGGCGGAGCGGATCTTTGCGCGCGAGGCGACGCTGACGGGTTCGATCGGCGTGAAGCTGATGCTGCCGGAATTCTCCGGCCTGCTGGAAAAGCTGGGCGTGGGCGACAATTCGCTCGCCTCCGGCCCGTTGAAGGACGAGCCCAGCCTGTCGCGGCCGATGTCCCCGGCGGGGCGGGCGGCGATGCAGGCGATCATCGACGACATGCACGCGCAGTTCACCGCCATGGTGGCCGCCGGGCGCAAGATGGAACCGGCGCGGGTGGCGGAGCTGGCCGATGGCCGCGCCTATACCGGGCGCCAGGCGCTGAAGCTTGGGCTGATCGATGCGATCGGCGGCGAGCGCGAGGCGCGGGAGTGGCTGGCCGAGACGAAAAAGGTGCCCGCCACGCTGCCGGCGCGCGACGTAGGCAAGCGCGGCTGGGCCGAGCGGGCGCTGGGTGATGACCGTGCGGAAGGCCTGCTGCCGGCACTGTTCGGGGCCCTGATGAAAAGCCTTCTCTCTCAAAGGCTTGACGGTGGCTGGGCCATCTGGCAGCCTGAACAACTCGGCCGGTAGGACCCTTGCGGGTCAAAATCAGGGACGCCACGATGACGAAATCGGAGCTGATTGCCGAGCTGGCCGCGGCCAACCCGCATCTGTTGAGCCGCGACGTGGAGACAATCGTCGCCACCATCTTCAATGAGATCACCGGCGCCCTGGCGCGCGGCGAGCGGGTGGAGCTGCGCGGGTTCGGCGCCTTCACCATCAAGAAGCGCGATGCGCGCACCGGCCGCAACCCGCGCACCGGCGCCGCCGTGCCGGTGGATGAGAAGGTTGTGCCCTTCTTCAAGGCCGGCAAGGAACTGCGCGACCGCGTGAACCGCGGCAAGAAGGACTAGCAGCCCTCTAGCCTACCGCGTTTTTCGGCGTTCGCCCCGTTGCCAGAGCCCGGCAACGGCCGCACTCTGCGGCCCTGCGCAACGACCGGAGACCGCCGCCATGAACCAGATTTCCCCCACCGCCCTGCCCGGGCTGAAGTGGCGCTCCATCGGGCCTTCGCGCGGCGGGCGCGTGGTGGCGGTGGCCGGCGACTTCAACAATCCGATGACCTTCTACTTCGGCGCCTGCGCCGGCGGCATCTGGAAGACCAATGACGGCGGCACCCATTGGCGCTGCGTCTCCGACGGGTTCCTGAGCACGGCGGCGGTGGGCGCCATCGCCGTCGCGCGCAGCGACAGCAACATGGTCTATGCCGGCATGGGCGAGACGACGATCCGGCTCGACGTTTCCTACGGCGACGGCGTCTACAAGAGCACCGATGCCGGGCGCAGCTGGACCAATATCGGGCTGAAGGACACCAAGCATATCGGCCGGGTGCTGATCCATCCGACCAACCCCGACATCGTCTACGTCGCCGCGCTGGGCGACATCTTCGGGCCGAACGAGGCGCGTGGCGTTTATCGCACCACCGATGGCGGCAAGAGCTGGGAGAAGATCCTGTATCGCGACGCCGATAGCGGCGCGATCGACATGACGATGGACCCGAACAACCCGCGCCTGCTCTACGCCAGCATCTGGCAGACCCGCCGCAACTTCTGGAACATCTCCTCCGGCGGGCCGGGCTGCGGGCTGTTCAAGAGCACTGATGGCGGCGACACCTGGACCGAGATCAGCCGCAACAAGGGCCTGCCGACCGGCCCGCTGGGCAAGATCGGCGTGGCGCTCTCCCCTGCCCGCTCCGGCCGCGTTTGGGCGCTGGTGGAGGCCGAGGGCGAGAAGTGCGGGCTGTACCGTTCCGACGACCATGGCGCCACCTGGGTGCAGACCCAGGCCAGCCGCGACCTGATGCACCGGCCCTGGTACTACACCCATGTCTTCGCCGACCCGAGCCATGGCGACACGGTGTATGTGACCAACCTCAATTTCTGGAAGTCCACCGACGGCGGCACCAGCTTCACCGAGATCAACACCTCGCACGGCGACAACCACGATCTGTGGATCGACCCCAGCGACAGCAACCGCATGATCGAGGGCAACGACGGCGGCGCCCAGGTGACGTTCAACGGCGGCTACACCTGGACCACCATCTATAACCAGCCCACCGGCCAGTTCTACCGCATCGACGTGGATGACCGCTTCCCGTACCGCGTCTACGGCACGCAGCAGGACAACACCTCCATCGCCGTGCCGAACATGGCGGTGTGGGGCGCGATCTCGCTGGGCGACTGCTCCTACCCCGGCACGGGCGAAAGCGGGTTCATCGCGGTGAAGCCGAACGACCCGGATGTGGTGTTCTGCGGTGCCGTGGGCTCCAGCCCCGGCGGGGCCGGCGCGCTGCAGCGCTACGACTACAAGACCGACCAGATCTCGCTGGTGAACGTGTGGCCGGAGGAATCCACCGGCGTGGCGCCGCGGGACCTGAAGTATCGCTTCGCCTGGACCTTCCCGATCGTGTTCTCCCCGCACGACCCGGACACGCTGTATGCCGGCGGGAACGTGGTGTTCAAATCCACCAACGAGGGCCAGAGCTGGGAGCCGATCTCGCCCGATCTGTCGCTGAACGACAAGGAGCGCCAGGGCCACTCGGGCGGCGACATCACCCGCGAAAGCGCAGGCGCCGAGGTGCATGCCACCACGGCCAGCGTGGTGGAAAGCCCGCACCGCAAGGGCGAGGTCTGGGCCTCCACCGATGATGGCCTGGTGCATGTGAAGCGCGCCGGCGGCAACGATTGGAGCAACGTGACGCCGCCCGATTTGCCGGAGCTGGCCTATGTCGGCTGCGTGGAGCCGAGCCCGCATGATGCGGACACGGTGTATGTGGCGGCCACGCGCTACAAGCTGAGCGACTACAAGCCCTATCTGTATCGCACCAATGATGGCGGGCGGACCTGGAAGTCGGCCAACGGCAACTTCCCGACCGGCGAGATCACCCGCGTGGTGCGCGCCGATCCCGTGCGGAAGGGGCTGCTGTTCGCGGGCACCGAAACCGGCGTGTTCTTCACGCTGGACGATGGCGCGACTTGGCAGCGTGTGCCGGGTGGGCTGCCGGTGGTGCCGGTGTACGACATGAAGATCAAGCACGACGACCTCATCGTCGGCACCCATGGCCGCGCCTTCTGGATCCTGGACGACCTGACCAGCCTGCGCGCCCTGCCGGCCAAGGCGGATGCGCCGGCGCTGCTGCCGCCGCGCAAGACCATCCGGTCGCGCCTGCATCACGGTGCCTTGGGCGGCGCCAAGGGTCCGGTGAGCTTCCAGCTGGTGTTCGGCATCGGCGGTGCGATCGTGCACCAGGAAACGCCGGAGGGGCTGAAGATCCGGGAGCACCTGGATATCGGCGAGAACCCGCCCTTCGGCACCATCCTGTGGTACTGGCTGCCGGAAGGCCACCAGGGCCCGGTGAAGCTGACCTTCAAGGACGGCGCCGGCAAGGAGATCGCCGGCTTCGCCAGCGACGACATGGCGGTGCCGGTGGCCAAGCGGCCCACCACCAAGCCCGGCCTGAACCGCTACGTGTGGGACATGCGCTACCCCGGCCCGGCGAAGATGGACAACAGCCTGGGCCTGCCGAAGCCGAAGCCGCTGGTGGCCGATGGCGACTCAACACCTGGTCCGCTGGCCATTCCGGGCAGCTACACGGTGGAAATGACCGCCGGTGGGGCCACCCAGTCCCAGGGCTTCACCATCGTGAAGGACCCGCGCCTGGCCACCACGCTGGCGCAGCACAAGGCGCAGTTCGACCTGCAGATGGAGCTGACCACGGCGCTTGACGGCGTGAACAAGGCCGTCGGCCGCATCCGCAAGCTGCGCAAGCAACTGGCTGATCTCGGCGGGGCGGATGAGCTGAAGGCCAAGGCCGAAGCGGCGCGCGAGGCGCTGTGGGCGGTGGAACGGGTGCTGGTGGACGTGTACCGCCAGTCCCCGCGCGACGGGCTGCGCAACCCGGCGGGGCTGAACGACACGCTGGTGGACCTGATCAACAACGTGGCGATCAGCGACCGCGAGCCGACGCAGCAGACCGAAGCCGTGTCGCGCGAGCTGATGGCGGCGGCGGCGGCGCAGCTGGCGAAGCTGGAGACGATCGTGGCCGGGGAAGTCGCCGCGGTGAATGCGATGGCCGCTTCGGCTGGGGTGGCGCATGTAGGGTAGAAGGAAGCGGTTCTTTTTTGAAAAAAAGAACCAAAAAACTTCTGTTCGTTCGCTGAGGAACCGCCTCGATCTTCCGCACGGAGGATCGAGGCGGTTTCGCATCGGAGGCAGGGCGGGAAGCGGCAGTATCGTTCCGTACGATCACGATCCAGGTCATCCCGGTCACACTTCCTTGCCGCCCCCCCCTGCGACCCGGTAGACAGCGTTCATGTCCGAGCGATCCCTTCCCCAGGCTCCGGCCGCCGCCCCCTGGCAGAGGCTGTCCGGCATTGTCATACCGCTCGCGCTGCACGGGGTTTTGTTCCGTTCGCAAGCCGGGGCGGCGACGGGGAGCTGAAGGCACTCCATGCGCATTCTCTATAGCCACCGCATCCAGTCTCGCGACGGACAGAGCGTTCATGTCGAGGAACTGGTCGCCGCCCTGCGCGATGCCGGGCATGAGGTGATGGTGGTGGGGCCGACCTACTACGCGGCCTCCAGCTTCGGCGGCGAAAGCAAGGTTGTGGCACGGCTGCGCCGGCTGCTGCCGGGTGCGCTCGGGGAGATCGCGGAACTTGCCTACAACATCCCCGCCTTTCTCGCGCTGCGACGGGCCGCCAAGGCATTCCGCCCGGAGGCGATCTACGAGCGCTACAACCTGTATTACCTGGCGGGCACATGGCTGGCGCGCCAGCTGCGGGTGCCCTACCTGCTGGAGGTGAACTCGCCGCTGGCGGAGGAGCGCATCACGCATTCCGGGCTGCGGCTGCGGCGCGTGGCGCATTGGGCCGAGCAGACGGTGTGGCGGTCTGCGGACCGGGTCCTGGCGGTGACCGGGGTGCTGCGCGATATGATCGCCGCAACCGGCGTGGCGCGCGACCGGATCGAGGTGATCCCCAACGGGGTGGTACTGAAGCGGTTCGCCGCGGAGGCCCCGCCCCGGCCCGCGGCGCCGGTGGTGCTGGGCTTCGTTGGCTTCGTGCGCCCCTGGCACGGGCTGGATGCCGTGCTGCGGGCCATGGCGGCCGATGAAGGCGCGGCAATCGCGCTGGAGGTGATCGGCGACGGGCCGGTTCGCAAGGATCTGGAGGCGCTGGCAGCCGAACTTGGGCTGGGGGCGCGGGTGCACTTCACCGGGCTGGTGGAGCACCACGCGGTGCCCGGGCATGTGGCCGGGTTCGACATCGCGCTGCAGCCCCAGGTGGTGGCGTATGCCTCGCCGCTGAAGATCTTCGACTACATGGCGGCGGGGCGGGCGATCGTGGCGCCAGACCAGCCGAACATCCGCGAGATCCTGGAGCATGGCCGGACGGCGCTGCTCTTCGACCCCGAGGCACCGTTCGACAGCCCGACCGGGCTGTGGGCGGCGATCCGGCAGCTGGCGGGGGATGCCGGTTTGCGGGCGCGGCTGGGTGCCGCGGCGCGGGCCGAGCTGGAGGCGAAGGACTACACCTGGGCCGGAAATGCAAAGCGCGTTGCCGCACTGGCCCACCAGCTGCGGGGCGGATGAGCC
>CANHKG010000255.1 GCA_947460455.1 Rhodospirillales bacterium
CACCACCCCGGCCCCCCCCCCCCGATCCAAACTCGGCCGCGGGCGGCCGGTATGAGCGCCGCCGCACGGGCGGGGCGGGCTTCCGCCCCGTGGGGCCGCGCGCGTGCAACTGACGCTGTTCGGCTATTTCCTGCTGCCGATCTGTGCCGCGGCGATCCTGCAGCCCGGCTGGCAGCTGCAACTGGTGCTGCTGGCCAGCGCTTTCGGCGCCGCCTCCCCGGTGGCGCTGGGCGGGCTCGGCCTGCCGCCGGGGGTGAGCCCGGCCTGCCTGTTCCTGGCCTATGTGGCGCTGCAGTTCCTGCTTGGCGCCCGCTTCCCCGCCTCCGGCCGCGCCTGGCGCACGCTGGAGCCGTTCCTGCTGGCGGCACTCTATGCGCTGGTGACCGCGGTGCTGGTGCCCCGGCTGCTGGCGGGCAGCTTCACGGTATGGCCGCAGAAACTCACGCCGCCCTACGACCTGCCGGTGCCGATCCAGCCCAGCATGTCGAACGTCACGCAGACCTTCTACCTGCTGATCGACACCGCCGTGCTGGCCGGCGTGGCGCTGCATCTCGGCCGCTCCCACCTGGAGCCGCTGCGGGTGCTGCATGCCTATCTCGCCTGCGGCTACCTGGTGGTGGCGATCTGCGCCTGGCAGCTGGCGAGCAAGCTGACCGGGATCTGGTATCCGGAGGCGTTCCTGTATTCCAACCCCGGCTGGGCGATCCTGCCGGGCCAGATGGTGGGCACCGTGCCGCGCATCAACGGCCCGTTCAGCGAGCCGGCGGCGCTGGCCTTCTACCTCTCCGGCCTGGTGTTCTGCTGCACCTGGCTGGTGCTGCGCGGCCATCGCAGCCGGGCGGCGATGGGGCTGCTGCCGCTGGCCCTGCTGGCGCTGGTGTTCTCCACCTCCACCACCGGGTTCGTGGCACTGGGCGTGGGGGGCGCCGGGTTGATCGCCTATGGGCTGACGCGTGCGCCGCGCCGCGTGGCGATGCGCATCTTCCTGATGGCCGTGCCGCTGGCCGCCGCCGGGGTGGCCGCGGGGCTGTTCGTGTCCTCCATGTCGTCGCAAATCGAGGATTCGATCGCGGTCGTTACGCGCCAGAGCCTGCGCAAGGCAGACAGCGATTCCTTCATCAACCGCACCGGGCTGGACCTGGACAGCCTGGCGGTGCTCTGGCCCACCTACGGTTTCGGCGCCGGCTGGGGCAGCGTGCGGGCCTCCAGCCTGGGGCCGGGGCTGCTGGCGAATCTCGGCGTGTTCGGCGCGGCACTGCTGGCCTGGTTCGCGGTGCGGCTGGTGCGGCAGGTGGGGCGGGCCCGGCGGCTGGCGAGCAGCGCCGGACAGCTGAAGGTGCTGGATGGGCTTTCGGCTGGGGTGGTTGGCCACCTGACCGCCGCCTTCATCTCCGCCCCGGCGCTGAACGCGCCCGACTTCTATGTGCTTCTGGGCACGCTGATCGCCTGTGCCTCCCGCGCGGAGGAGGATGGGCGGCGGCGGGCCGCGGCCGTGCTGGCGCGCCGGGCCGCTTCATGATGGCACTGGCCCTCAATGCCCGGTTCCTGAGCCAGGACCTCACCGGCGTGCAGCGCTTCGGGCTGGAGATCGCCCGCGCCCTGGCCGCGCAGCGCCCGTTGGTGGTGTTGGCCCCGCCGGATGCCCGCGCCGAGCCAGGGCTTGATGTGCGCCGGGTGGGGCGGCTGCGCGGCCAGGCCTGGGAACAGCTGGACCTGCCGCGCCACCTCGCCGGCGCCGTGCTGGTCAATCCCGGCAACACCGCGCCGCTGGCCCTGCGCCGGCAGGTGGTGGTGATCCATGATGCCGCGGCCTTCGCCGTGCCGGGCTCCTATGGCTGGCGGTTCCGCGCCTGGTATCGCGGGCTGCACCGGGCGCTGGCATGGCGCGGCGTGCGGATTGCCACCGTCTCCGCCCATGCGCGCGGGGAGATCGCCCGCCACCTGCACCTCGATCCCGCCGATGTCGCGGTGGTGGGGGAGGGGGCGGAGCACATCCTGCGCGCGCCCGCCGATGCCGGCCTGCTCAGCCGGCTTGGCTTGCAGCGCCCCTACGTGCTCGCCGTCGGCAGCCTCGCGCCGCACAAGAATCTCGCGGCCCTGGGGGCGACGGCCGCGCTGCTCGCCGGGCGCGGGATGGAGCTGGTGCTGACCGGCGGGCTGGATGCCCGGGTCTTCGCCGCAGCCGGCCTGCCGCCCCAGGCGCGCGCCATCGGCCGGGTGGATGATGCCGGGCTGCGCGCGCTGTACGAAGGGGCGGCCTGCTTCGTGTTCCCCTCCCTGCACGAGGGGTTCGGCCTGCCGGCGGTGGAGGCGATGGCCTGCGGCTGCCCGGTGGTGGCGGCCCGCGCCACGGCCTTGCCGGAGGTATGCGGCGATGCCGCCCTGCTGGCCGACCCCACCAACCCCGCCGACATCGCCGCCGCCGTGGCCAGCGTGCTGGATGACCCGGCCCTGGCCACACGCCTGCGCGCTGCCGGCCGCACCCGCGCCGCCGGCTTCACTTGGCACGCCGCCGCCGCCCGCCTTGCCGCTGTTGCCGACGCCGCCGGCCGCGATAGGAAGCCAGCATGAAGGTCGCCATCATCCATGAATGGCTGGAAGGCGTGGCCGGCTCCGAGCGGGTGCTGGAGCAGATGCTGCTGTGCTACCCCGAGGCAGACCTGTTCGCCCTGGTGGATTTCCTGCCGGCCGACCAGCGCGGCATCCTGCACGGGCGGGTGCCGCGCACCAGCTTCATCCAGCGCCTGCCCTTCGCCCGCCGTTGGTTCCGCCACTACGCCATGCTGCTGCCGATGGCGGTGGAGCAGTGGGACCTCTCCGGCTACGACCTCGTGCTGTCGAACAGCCACGCCTTCGCCAAGGGCGTGCTGACCGGGCCGGATACGCGCCATGTCAGCTACGTGCATTCCCCCATGCGCTATGCCTGGGACCTGCAGCACCAGTACCTGCGTGAATCCGGGCTCGATCGTGGCCTGCGCGGCATGGCCACGCGCTGGCTGCTGTCCCGCCTGCGCCTGTGGGACCGCGGCACGGCCAACGGGGTGGACCTGTTCCTCACCAACTCCCACTACGTCGCCCGCCGCATCAACAAGGCCTATCGGCGCGAGGCGGTGGTGATCCCGCCGCCGGTGGATGTCGAGACGTTCACGCCAGGCGGGGAGAAGCAGGACTTCTACCTCGTCGCCTCCCGCCACGTGGCCTACAAGCGCATCGACCTGGTGGCCGCCGCCTTCGCCGCCATGCCCGATCGCCAGTTGGTGATCGTGGGCGACGGACCGGCCCATGCCCGGGTGCGTGCGGCAGCCCGCGGCGCCCCCAACATCACCTTCCGCCCCGCCGTGCCGCAGGCCGAGCTGGTGGCGCTGATGCGCGCCGCCCGCGCCTTCGTTTTCGCAGGCGAGGAGGATTTCGGCATCGTCCTGGCCGAGGCGCTGGCCTGCGGCACCCCGGTGATCGCCTTCGGGCGCGGCGGGGCGGCGGAGATTGTGGCGGAGGGGGCGGGTGTGCTGTTCCACGAGCAGACGGCGGAGGCGGTGGCCGAGGCGGTGGGGCGATTCGAAGCGATGGCAATCGATCCGGCCATCGGCCGGGCCGCTGTGCTTCTACATGCCTCCGAGCACTTTCGCGACCATCTGCGCGCTGCCTTGGCGGCGGCCGCCAATGGGGCATTCGCTTCCGCCGGAAGGTGAATGGCGCATTCAGGGATCGGCGGCAATGGAAACCGCCCGGGTTGCGATGCCGAGCGTGTGTCGGTTTTTTTTACAAGCCTCTGACAAATCGATACGGCCCAGCCAGCCTCTCGCGATATGGCGATTCCAAAATGTATATTTATTTTCAATGGGTTGTTCTGCCGGCGATGGGAGATCGGCCACGCCATGTGGCTTAGGCATGGGGATCATCCCTCATTTTTGAGTCGGTAATCTTTACAGTAGGGCGCGTGTGGTCGTTCCGTTGCGAGCTAAGATACTGAATTATAAGAGTGCCATGATGTGGCACGCGCCTTGCTTGGGAGGGTCTGACGGATTTTACGAGGAGCAGGACCTTGACCAAGATTACCTCTTTGATGGCTGCCGCCATCGCCGCAGTGTCTGTTGCGGCCACGCCCGCCAATGCCGCCGTGATCAACCAGACCCATGTTTTCAACCTTTCGGCCCTGACCGGGGTTGGTGCGACGGCGGCGGGTCTCACGTTCAATGGCTTCAATACCGGCCTGGGAACGCTGACGGACGCCGTTATTTCGTTTTCGGCCAGCATGAATATCAGCAGCACGGCTCTTGTTAGTCCGTCGGGAAGCGGCAATCAGAGCGTGTCCTCCGTAAGCGCGATCGGAACATTGTCTCTGAGCGTCACCTCTGCCCCAGGTGGCTTCGTGCTAAGCCCCAACCCGATCACGCAGAGCCTGTCGACGCCCTCGTTCACTGGCACCGTTCTCGACAATGGGTTGACGCAGACGCTGGGCTCTGTCTCGGGCGGCGCGATCAATCAGACGTCGGTCAACTACGGGACTTTTGCGGCCGGCTTCTTCCTGCCGCAATTCATCGGTGGCACCAACCTGTTCACCATGCAACTCGCATCTAGCTCGTCGCAGGGTGGCTCGGTGCCGAATACCGTGTTCACCAGCAACACCGGCAACTCCACGGGGACGGTCACGGTTTCATACACCTACACCGAACTGCCCCCGCCCCCGCCCCCGACTGGGACCCCGGAGCCCGCCTCCATGGCGCTGCTGGGTGCTGGCCTGTTGGGCATCGGGATTGTCCGTCGTCGGCGGAAGTAAGCTCTACACGTCCTTCGGTCCGCTCCCATTTGAGCATGACAGCGGTGGCCCTCGGGCCGCCGCTTTTTGCTGTTACGACCCGCGGGGGTGGATGCGTGGCGCACCTCACGCCAACCCATTTCTCCCCATCAAGAATGGGCCGGTGCGGGTTGGTACGAGGGGTTGCTTCGGGTGCCGCCACCGGCCAGCCCGGTGCCCAATGGCAACGGCGGCGATCGCCGGAAGAGTCGGCGCACGCCGCGGTTGGTATCAGCTGCGGGCCCGGCGCTCCCGTGCCAGAAGTTCCTTCTTCCGCGGCACGCCCCAACGATAGCCGGTAAGGTCCCCGTCCTTGCCCACCACCCGGTGGCACGGCACGGCGAGCGACACGGGGTTGGTTGCGCAGGAACGCGCAACGGCCCGAATGGCCTTCGGCGCCCCGATCATTCCGGCCAGCTCGCCATAGGTCCGGGTCTCCCCAGGCTGAATCCGGCGCAGCGCGTCCCATACCCGCACCTGGAATGCGGTGCCGCGCAAATCGAGCGGCAGCGCCAGCGCCTGGCGCGGTTCCGCGATGAAGGCCAGCACATTGGCCAGCGTCTCCGCCAGGCCGGCATCATCGGCCTCGATCCGTGCCTTCGGGAAGCGCCGGCGCAGATCGCCCATCAGCGCCTCATCCGGCTCCGCGAAGCCCAGGAAGCACACCCCGGTCTCCGTGGCACCCACCAGCAGCCGCCCGAATGGGCTGTCGGCGAAGGCGGTGCGCACCACCTCCCCGGCGCCGCCACGCCGCAATGCTCCAGGTGTCATGCCCAGCAGCTTGCCGGTATCCTCGTACACGCGGGATTCCGATCCGAACCCCGCCTCCTGGATCGCATCCGCCACCCGGCCGCCCCGTGTCAGTGCCGCTTGCAGCCGTAGCGCCCGCACCCGTTCGGCATAGCTGCGCGGCGTGACCCCCGTGTGCTCGCGGAACAGGCGCAGGAAATGGAAGCGCGAATACCCCGCCCGCTTGGCCAGCGCCTCCAGCGAGGGAATACCCTCCTCCGCCTCGATCGCCGCGCAGGCATCCGCCACCACGGCCCGCGCAATCGCCTCGCGCTCCCCCTTGGGGTCGCAGCGCCGGCAGGCACGGAACCCCTCCGCCTCCGCTTCCGGAATATCGGCGAAGTAGCGCACATTCTCCCGCCGCGGCCGCGGGGAGGGGCAGCCCGGCCGGCAGTAGATCCCCATCGTGGTCACGCCATACAGGAAGTTGGCCGGCTGCCGCTGCGCCACCAGGTTCCAGCGCGTGTCGTCCTGGGTGCTCATGCGCCCACTCCTCATCTGCATCGCGGTTTCACTCTGCCTGCGGCGGCGGGCAGGAGCCATCCGCGGATTGCGCCCACCATCCAGTTGCCGGGGCTACGGCGGGCCCTGTATGGAATATGAAGCTGGCCGCTCGCTGGGCCGGATACATCCTTTGCCGAACAAATTGGAGTGGTCGATGCGACCAGCATTCGCCTGCCTGCTCGCCCTGGGCCTCACCCAGTGCGCCCCACCCCCCGCCGCCCCGCCGGCCGAACCGCCCGTGGTGGCGGAGGAGGCGGTGCCCGACGCAGCGTTCTGCGCCCGCCCGGCTGAGAAGCAGGCCTTCCAGGTGGCAGCCCTGAAAAGCCGCCTGATGGTCACCGCGCTGGCCTGCGATTCCAGCGAGAAGTACAACGCCTTTATCACCGCCAACCGCACCGCCCTGCTGCCGCAGGAAAAGACGCTGGGTGGCTACTTCCAGCGCTACTACGGCCGGCGCGCCCAGACCGAGCATGACGAGTACATCACCAACCTCGCCAACGCCCAGTCGCGCCGCCGCATCATCGACAATGCGCGCTTCTGCAGCGATGGCCAGAAGCTCTATGCCGATGTCGCCGCCATGAAGACCCCCGCCGAGGTGGCCGCCCTGGCTTCCAGCCGCACCATCTCCCAGCCCTACAACGTGAAGGAATGCCCGGAGGCGCCGGCGCCGGCGCCCCGCCAATCTCGCCCGGCCCAGCCGCCCGCTCGCCGCTGATACAACCGGATCCGGCTTCACGGAAACGCCAGGGAGGGTGACCTCCCTGGCGTTTTGCGTTGTCGGCCTGCGCGGGCCCACGGCAACGGCATGGGGCCGCGGGCAACAAAAAACCGGCCC
>CANHKG010000256.1 GCA_947460455.1 Rhodospirillales bacterium
AGCTGGCTCTACGCCCTGTGTCTCGGCGGTGCCTATGGCGCCCAGCAGGCGATCAACGCCGCCGGCTACGCCCAGTATTTCGGCCGCGACCACCTCGGCGCGATCCGCGGCGCATCCTACGTCTTCGGCGTGGGCGGCGCGGCCTTCGGCCCGCTGCCATTCGCGGTCAGCGCCGACCTGACTGGGGCCTATACAACGGTGCTGTTGCTGTCCTTCATCCTGTGCCTGGCCTGCGGCGCCGCGGCGCTCCTCATCCCGCGGCCCGCCATCCCCACCCCGGGCACCCCGGCGCATGGGTAAGGGCCAGGAGGGCATGATCGTGCCGCAGGAAGGCCTGCAGGCGGAAGGATTGGCGGCGATCCGCGGCGAAAGGCTGGTCTTTTCCGGCCTTTCCTTCGCCCTCCCCCCGGGCGGCGCGCTGCTGCTGGAAGGCCCCAACGGCTCCGGCAAATCCACCCTGCTGCGCGTCCTCGCCGGCCTCGGCCGCGCGGAAGTGGGCACCCTGCGCTGGAACGGGGAAGACGCCCTGTCCGATCGCACCACCCACGCCACCCGCGTCGCCTATCTCGGCCACCAGGATGCGGTGAAGCCCGGCCTCACCGTCGCCGAGAACCTCGCCTTCTGGGGCACGCCGCCCGAGATCGAAACCGCACTCGCCCGCATCAACCTCGCCCGCCTGGCGCCGCTCCCCGCCCGCATGCTCTCCGCCGGCCAGAAGCGCCGCCTGGCCCTCGCCCGCCTCGCCCTGGCCACCGCCCCCATCTGGCTGCTGGACGAACCCACGCTGGGGCTGGACACCACCTCGGTCGCCGCCCTGGGCACCATGCTCGCCACCCACCGCGCCAGCGGCGGCGTGGTCCTCGCCGCCACCCACCTGCCCCTGCCCCTCCCCGGCGCCGAGACCCTCAGGCTCGCGGCATGAGAAAGCTCCTCGCCCGCGAACTCCGCCTCTCGCTCCGCCACGGCACCGATTCCCTCGCCGCCATCCTGTTCTTCCTCGTCGCCGGTGCCCTCTTCCCGCTGGCCATCGGCCCCGCCCCGGAAACCCTGGCCCGCATCGCGCCAGGGATCGTCTGGGTCTGCGCCCTGCTCGCCGCCCTCCTCCCGCTCGACCGCCTCTTCGGCGCCGACGCGGAAGACGGCTCGCTCGACCACCTTCTCCTCTCCGGCCTCCCCCCCGCCGCCATCGCACTCGGCAAGGCCACCGCCCACTGGCTCACCACCGGCCTGCCCCTGCTGCTCGCCGCCATCCCCATGGCCATCATGCTCCGCCTGCCCGATGAAGCCCTGCCCGCCCTCCTGCTCGGCCTCATCCCCGGCACCGCCTTCCTCTCCCTCATCGGCACAGCCGGCGCCGCCCTCGTCCTCGGCGCCCGCCGCGGCGGCGTGCTGCTCCCACTCCTCGTCCTGCCGATGGCCGTCCCGGCCCTGATCTTCGGCGTCGCCGCGGCCGACGCCGCCGCCGTGGGGCTGGCGGCACGCCCCCATCTGCTGCTCTTGTCCGCCCTATGCGCCGCCGCCCTCCCGCTCTGCCCGCTCGCCGCGGGTGCCGCGCTGAGGTCGGCCGCCGAGTAGGGGAAGCGCCAATGCAATCCAACAGCGTGATCGCCGGCATGCTGCTCGGCGTCGGGTCCTACGCGCTGTTCGCGCTGAACGACGCCACCAACAAATACCTCGTCACCTACCTCCCGGTCGCCCAGGCCCTGTTCTTCCGCAGCCTCACCATCACCACCGGCTGCCTCATCGCCGGCCGCGCCCCCGCGCTCCAGGCCATCGCCGCCTCCCCGGTGCTGAAGCGCATGCTCTTCCGCGCCGTCATCACCCTCGTCGCTTGGCTCTGCTACTTCACCGCCGCCCCGCTGCTGCCGTTTGCGCAGATGATGACGCTCTACTTCGCCTCCCCCATCCTCACCACGCTGCTCGCCATCCCCATCCTCGGCGAACGCGTCAGCGCCGTGCGCTGGGCCTCCATCATCCTCGGCTTCACCGGCGTCGTCATCGCCGCAGACCCGCGCGGACTCCTCGTCGGCGAAACCCCCGCCTGGGCCATCGGCCTCGTCCTGGCCGCCGCCCTGCTCTGGGCCCACGCCGCCATCCTCATGCGCCAGGTCGCCCGCCACGAAGGCGCGGTGGTGCAGATGCTGCTCCAGAACGGCTTCTTCCTAGTCGCCACCGGCCTATGGGTGGCGTTCCACTGGGTCACGCCCACGCCCCTGCAATTCGTCCTGCTCGTCTTCATCGGCGTCATCGGCGCCGGCGGCCAACTCCTCCAATTCGCCGCCATCCGCCGCGCCCCGGTCGCCGTCATGGCCGTGGTGGAATACTCCGGCCTCATCTGGGCCTTCGCCCTCGGCTGGCTGATCTTCGCCGACCACCCACCCCTCGCGGTGTGGATCGGGGCGGCCATCATCCTTGCGGCCGGGATGTTCCTGGTGGCGATGGAGCAGCGCCGGGGCAAGAACGCCTAGCTGATCGCCTTGAACGCCCCATCCGCCGCCGCCAGGGTCTCCTCGATCGCCTGGTCGTCATGCGCCGCACTCAGGAACCAGGCGCATTTCTGGTTCACCCGCACGCCCCGCTTCTGCAACTCGCCATGGAACGCCAGTGCGCGCTCCCGGTCCCACTGGCTCGATTCCCGCCAGTTCCGCGGCGCCGCCCCGATGAACATGGTCTGGGACATCGTCGGCACGCCCGTCACATGCACGGCCACGCCATGCTTCGCCGCCCGCTCCGCCAGCCCCTGCATCAGCCTGGTCCCGCGCGCCTCCATCCCCTTGTAGATCGCGCCCCCATCCGCGGTCAGGATATCCAGTGTCGCCAGCGCCGCGGCCATGCTCTGCACGTTGCCGTTATACGTGCCGCCATGCATCACGCCCTTGGTCTGCAGGATCTCCATCACATCCCGCCGCCCGGCCACCATCGCCATCGGGAACCCGCCCGCCATCGCCTTGGCAAAAATCGTCAGGTCCGGCGTCACCCCGAACCGCCCCTGCGCGCCGGTCAGCCCCAGCCGGAACCCCGTGATCACCTCATCGAAAATCAGCACCGCGCCATGCTCCGCGCACAGCGCCTTCGCCCCCTCCAGGTAGCCCGGCGCCGGCAGGATGCACCCGCCATTCACCATCATCGGCTCCATGATCACGCCCGCAATCTCGCCCCGATGCGCCTCCAGCGCCCCGCGCAAATACTCCAGGTCGTTCCACCCGCAGATCACCATGTCGTCCAGCGCCCCGGGCGCCACGCCGGGCGTATCCGGCACTGCCACCGGCGCTTCCGGCGCCCCCGCCTCGTTCCCGCTCGGCCGGACAGACACGTACACGTTGTCCACCCAGCCGTGATAATGCCCCTCGAACTTCACGATCTTCGACCGCCCCGTGAACGCCCGCGCGATCCGGAACGCCATCTGCACCGCCTCGGTGCCCGAGCTGGCATACCGCACCAGATCCGCCCCCGGGATCAGCGACGTCAGCCGCTTCGAAAGCTCCAGCTCCCGCACATGCTGCCCGGCATAGAGCTGCCCCAGCATCAACGTCTCCGCCACCGCCTGGCACACCGTCGGCGGCGCATGGCCCAGAATGGCCGGCCCGTTGCCCAGGATGTAGTCGATGTGAACGTTGCCGTCCTCGTCATACAGCCGGCAGCCCTCGCCCCGCGCAAAGAACAGCGGCACCGGCGTGGAGGCATACCGAACATTGCTGCTCACCCCCCCCGCCAGATACCGGCTGGTTTCCTGGTAAAGCGCGATCGAACGATCATAGCTGGGCATGGGGATGGCTCCTAAGCAAGAATCTTCTTTTTTCTGAAGAAAAAAGAAGCAAAAAAGACTTCATACATGGCGCTGGGGATAAACCCCCAGCACCATGCACAAGAGTTTTTTGGTTCTTTTTTTCAAAAAAGAACCGCTTACTTCTTCTTTTTATCGGCGTACGTGCCGCCGCTCAGCGCCCGAATCTCCGCCGCGGTGCTCACCGTCCGCAGCCGCGCCAGGTATTCGGTTTCCCCGTCCAGCATCTTCTGCGCGTTTTCCAGCACGATCCCGGCCTTGTCGGCGGGGAACTTCACCGCCCCGTTCTCGTCCATATGGATCAGCTCGCCCGGCGCGATATCCATCCCGCCCACGCTCACCGGCACGTTCACGGACTGCACCGCCATTTCGCCGTGCCCCGCGGAAACGCCGCCCAGCAGCATCTGGAAGTTCAACTTGCGCACCGCGTCGATATCGCGCGACGGCCCGTTGCTGATCATCCCCACGCAGCCCACGCGGGTCATGGTGGTGATCATGATCTCCCCAGCCAGGCCCGCCTTCGGCAGGATGCCCTCGGGCCATTTCTGCTGGATCACCAGGATGGTCGGCTTCTTCATCGCGTCCAGCGCGTCCACCACATCCATGAACGTCAGCCGGTTCTGGTAGTTCGGGTCCGGCAGCCCGTACACGCAGGTCACGGCATAGCCGATCCGCGGCCCCATCTCCGGGTACATGCAGCGGATGGAGCTGTCGGTGTACCAGTTCTCTGTCCAGGGATTGTAGAGCCCCAGGCAAAGCGGGTTCTTCGGATACGTCGCCACCACATTGGTAATGGTCGGCGTGTCGATTTTCAGCAGCCCTTCGAAGGTGCTGTCGAGGCCCTTTGCGGCGCTCTTTGTGGCCTTGGCCATGTGCTGGTCGTTCCCTGTTCCGTAGAAATGCAAACGCCCCGGAAGCATCCGCCGCCCCGCTGAATGAGGCAAGCCCGCGCACCCCCCGTGACAACCAGGCCAACCCGCCGCACGATCACGGTTTCCGTGCAGGGGGCCCTTCCAATGACCGAACTCTGGCAACTCGATGCCGTGGATCTCGCCCGGCTGATCCACACCGGCCGCACCTCCGCCACGGAGGCCACCAAGTCGGTCCTCGCCCGGATCGACGCCATCAACCCCACCGTCAACGCCATCGTCCGTAGGCTCGATGACGAAGCCCTCGCCGCCGCAAAAGCCGCCGACGCCGCCCAGGCCCGCGGCGACGCCCTGGGCCCCCTCCACGGCGTCCCCGTCACCACCAAGGTCAACACGGATCAGAAAGGCCACCCCACCGACAACGGCGTGGAACACTTCCGCGACCTCATCGCCCAGGAAGACGCCCCCCTGGTCAAGAATTTCCGCGCAGCCGGCGCCGTCATCGTCGGCCGCACCAACACGCCGGCGTTCTCCATGCGCCTGTTCACGGAGAACGCCCTGCACGGCAACACCATCAACCCGCGCGACAGGCGCCACACCGCCGGCGGCTCCTCCGGCGGCGCCGGCTCGGCCACCGCCTCAGGCTTCGGCCCCATCCACCACGGCAACGACATCGCCGGCTCCGTGCGCTACCCCGCCTACTGCAACGGCGTCGTCGGCCTGCGCCCCACCCCCGGCCGCATCCCCTCCAACAACCCCAGCGCCTATGGCGGCCGCGCCATCGGCGGCCAGCTCATGGCCGTCCAGGGCCCCCTCACCCGCTCCGTCCGCGATTCCCGCCTGGCGCTGGCCGCCCTCGCCGCCCCCGACCGCACCGACCCCCGCTGGGTGGACGTGCCCCTCGAAGGCCCCCCCACCCCGCGCCCCATCAAGGTCGCCCTGATGGCCGAGCCGCCCGGCTCCCCCGTCCACCCCGCCCTCTCCGAAGCCGCCCGCACCGCCGCCAAATATCTGGAGCAAGCCGGCTACGCCGTGGAGGAAGTCGCCCCGCCCGATTTCCACGAAGCCGCCATGCTCTGGAACAAGATCTGCGGCACCGACGTCCTCGTCTCCCTCGCCCCCAACGTCCACAAATACGCCGACGAACCCGCCAAGCGCTCTCTCGAAGGCTGGCAATCCGTCGCCCCCGCCCTCGACCTCCCCGGCTACATCCAGGCCCTCGCCGACCGCGACTGGCTCCTCCGCCGCTGGCTCAACTTCCTGGCGGACTACCCCATCGTCCTCATGCCCTCCTCCAACGCCCTCCCCCACCTCGTCGGCGCCGACGCCAGCATCGAGGGCAAAACCCTGGTCATGACCACCAACCCCCAACAAATCGCCATCCCCCTCCTCGGCCTACCCAGCCTGCAAGTCCCCGTCGGCCATGTCGGCCGCCTCCGCGCCGGCGTCCAACTCGTCGCGGCCCGCTACCGGGAAGACCTCGTGCTCGCGGCCGGCGAAGTCATCGAGGCGGCGGAAGGGCCGTACTCGCCGGTCGATCCCGGCTGACGTCACGTAGCCCGCGCCTTGGCGCGGGTTCCTCGCGAAGAACAGAAGCCAAGACTCTTCTTTTTTCTGAAGAAAAAAGAAGCAAAAAAGACTTCATTTATGGCACCTCGACAACGCGTCGAGGCGCCGGACAACGTCCCACACATCAAATACTGGGACACCCAGCAAACCGGCCACGGCGTCACGGTGCGGCGGGAAATTGGTGCACTCCAGCAGCACCACCTCCACATCCCCCGGCAACCGCCCCGCCGCCTCCAGCACATCCCGCTCCCGCCCCGCGACATCCACCGTCGCGGCATCCTCCAGCACCTCGCGCCGAAACCCCGCCCCCGGCGCCAACCCGGCAATCGCACACGCCCCCTCGAACCCCGCCGCCCGAAGATGCATCGCCCCCAGCGACGCCGCATCGAACGTCAAAATCCCCACCCACCGCCCCGCCCCGATCTCCGGCAACAGGCACAACGCACTCGTCATCACCGGCACCGGCAACGCCGCCTGAAGCTCCGCCTGATACGTCACCAGAAACCCGCAGGAGGTGGTGATCCCCGTGGCCCCCCGCGCCACCAACCGCTCCCCCGCCGCAATGAACGG
>CANHKG010000257.1 GCA_947460455.1 Rhodospirillales bacterium
CAGGACACAGGACACCAGCGTCGCCAGGAAGATCATCGCCATGAACATCCAGAGATAGGGCATGACGTGCCTTATAGCGTGATGATCGACATCTGGTGCCCAATCACGCCACCGCCGGCCAGGGTGCGGCGCCGGTGGCTGAAGAAGCGCGCCTCGTCCGTCAGCGTATCGAGGAACAGCGCCTCCACCGTGCCGGTGCCGGCCGCACGCAGGCGCTCGGCGCAATAGCCGGCGAGGTCGAACTGCCAGCGCTCCGGCCGGCCATCGGCGAAGAAGCGGGCATCGGCGGGGTCGCGCGCCAGCACGGCGTCGCGCAGATCGGCCGCCACCTCGTAGCTTGCCTGGCCGATGCAGGGGCCGACGGTAGCGGCGATGCGGCGTCGGTCCGCCCCCAGGGCCTCCATGGCCGAGAGCGTGGCTTCCAGCACGCCGGAGAGCGCCCCGCGCCAGCCGGCATGGGCGCCGCCGACCACCCCTGCCTCGGCATCGGCGAACAGCACCGGGGCGCAATCCGCCGTCACGATGCCGATGGCGATGCCGGGCGTGCTGGTAACGGCGGCATCGGCGCGCGGGCCCTCGCCTGGGCGCCAGGGGGTTTCCACCCGCACCACGTCGGGCCCATGCACCTGGGTGAGGCCGATGAGGTTGTCCAGCGCCGCCCCCACGGCCCCGGCCGCGCGACGGCGGTTCTCCAGGATCGCCTCGCGTGAATCCTGGCCGGACCAGGCGCAGTTCAGGCTGGCATAGGGCCCAGTGGAAACGCCGCCGCGGCGGGTGAAGAACCCGTGCCGGGCCGCGATTCCGGGGGCGGCGACGAATTCGGCTTCGGTCATGCGGCAAATCCCGGCAGGGGGGGCAGGGCAGGGTGGCAAACCGCCACCGCCTTGAACAGCCGCCCCATCAGATGCGGCTCGGCCAGGCGCTGCGCGGCCTGCATCAGCGCGCCGGCCGTCGCGGGTGGCTGGCGGCCGGCCAGTGCCCGGCTGCGTTCGAACAGGCCAAGCCGGGTGAGGAAAATGCCCTGCGCCACCGGGCCCTGCACCGCCGCGCCCTCAGCACGGGCGATCGCGGCCAGGGCGGCGAAATCCACATGGGCAGTCAGGTCGGCCTCGCCGACGGGGCCGAGCGGGTCCGCCGCCTCCCCGGCACGCACCGCCTGCAGGCTGTCGCCGGGCGCGGAATGCTCCGGCCCATAGTCGATGAACAGCGCCACGCCCCCGTGCGCCACCACGCGGGCGGCCACATGCCGCACCACCGCGCGCGCCGCATCGCTCCATTCCACCACCTCGCCCTCGGCCGCATCGGGGCCGGGCGGGGCGGGGCAGGGCAGTTCCACGAAGGTGCCATCGGCCACGTGCCGCTCCATCCAGCCGGCACCGCGGCGCACGCATTGGCGGATCGGCAGGGCATCCAGGAACTCGTTGGCCAGCAGCAGCAGCGGGGCAGGGGGCAGATCCTCGATGCGGTCATGCCACGCGGCCCCCGGCACCACCGAAGCCTGCCGTGCGCGCAGCGATGGAGAGGTCTCCACCAGCTGCACCCGCCCGGCCAGACCCGGCGCCGCACGGCGCAGCACCCGCAGCGCATCGGCCATCAGCGTGCCGCGGCCCGGCCCGGCCTCGGCCAGGATGGCCTCCTCCGGCGCGCCCATCGCCTGCCACGCCACCGCCGCCCAGGCACCCAGCAACTCCCCGAACACCTGGGAGATCTCAGGTGCCGTGGTGAAACCGGCCAGCGGATCGGGCCCGGCGTAGTAGGCGGCATTGGCCCGGGCCATGAAATGGTCCAGCCGCTCCGGCCCGCTCATCTGGCGCGCGCGACCAGCACCAGCCCCAGCAGCAGCATCGGCAGGCTCAGCAGCTGGCCCATCGTGGCGCCGGCATAGAGGTAGCCAAGATAGGCATCCGGCTCGCGGAAGAACTCGCCGATGATCCGCGCCACCGCGTAGCCGCACAGGAACACCCCGGTGAGCATCCCGGTGCGCGCCCGCACCGCATCGCTGCGGACCAAAAGCAGCATCACCGCCAGCAGCACCAGCCCTTCGAGCCCGGCCTGGTAGAGCTGGCTCGGGTGGCGCAGCACGTCGCCGCCATGGGCGAAGTGCATCGCCCAGGGCAGGCCGGGCGGGGCTTCGCGGCCCCACAGCTCGCCGTTCATGAAGTTGGCGATGCGGCCCAGGAACAGCCCCACCGGCGCCACCACCGCCACCCGGTCGGCAAAGCCCCACAGCGGGATGCCATGCTTGCGGCAATAGGCGAAGGTGGCGATCGCCACCCCCAGCATGCCGCCATGGAACGACATCCCGCCCTGCCACACCTGGAAGATCGCCACGGGGTCGGCGAGGTATTTTTCCGGCTGATAGAACAGCACGTAGCCAAGCCGCCCACCGAGCACCACGCCGGCCGTCGCCCAGGTGAGGTAGTCATCCGCCTGCAGCGGGGTTGCCACCGCGGGTGTGCGTTCCACCAGCCGGCGCATCCAGCGCCAGCCGATCACCAGCCCGCCGATATAGGCCAGCGCGTAGTAGCGCAGCACCAGCGGCCCCAGCACCAGCAGCGTGGTGCTGTCGGGGAACAGTTCGAAGCTCATGCCACCCCATCCGGGTCGTGTTGCAGGATGGCGGCGTAGCGCGCCACGCCATCCTCAAGCGCGGTGAACTGCCCGGCGAACCCTGCCGCGCGCAGCCTGCCCATCGGCGCCTCGGTGAAGCTCTGGTAGCGGCCGCGCAGCACCTCCGGCATGTCGATGAACTCCATGCCCGGCGCGGTGCCGGAAGCACGGCACACCGCCTCGGCCACCGACCGGTAGCTGCGCGCGGTGCCGGTGCCCAGGTTGAACAGCCCGTTCACCCCGGGATGGTCCAGCAGCCACAGCATCACATCCACGGTATCGCCCACCCAGATGAAATCCCGCCGCTGCTCGCCATCCGCCACATCGGCCCGGTCGGAGCGGAACAGGCGCGGCGCGTGGCCGGCGCGCACCTCATCCAGCTTCACCTTCACCACGGAGATCATCGCGCCCTTGTGCGCCTCGTTCGGGCCATAGACGTTGAAGAACTTCAGCCCCGCCCATTGCGGCGGGCGCTGCGCGCCGGTGGCCAGGGCGCGGGCCACCCACAGGTCGAAGGCGTGCTTGCTCCAGCCATACAGGTTCAGCGGCCGCAGCCGATCCAACCCCTCCAGCCCATCCTCGAAGCCCTGCCCGCCATCGCCATAGGTGGCGGCGGAGGAGGCATAGACCATGCGCACCCCGCGCGCCGCGCACCAGCGCCACAGGCGCTGCGGCAATTCCACGTTCGCCGCCCACACCAGGTCGCCATCCGCCGCCGTGGTGGAGCTGATGGCGCCAAGGTGGAACACCATCTCCACCGGCGGATGCCCGTCCAGGAACCCATCCAGCTCCTCCGGCGCCACGATCCGCGCGGGCGGATGGGCGGCCAGGTTGCGCCATTTGCCATTGCTGCGCAGCCGGTCCACGACAACGGTTTCCAGCCCGCGGCGCACCAGTGCCGCATGCAGGTTCGAGCCGATAAAGCCGGCGCCTCCGGTGACCAGGATCATGGAATCGGCGTATAATCGCCCCTGCCCCTGTCGTATAGCCGACCCCTGTCGTATAGGCGCTTGGGCGCAGCCCCTGGAGACACGGCATGGCCGAGATTCCCCCCGCCAACCGCCCCCGCCTGTTCGGCGACCTCGCCGGCATCGCCGGTGGCGCCGTCTCGGCCTTCGCCGGCCTGAAGGACGAGGCGGAGGCCATGGTCCGCGCCCGGGTGGATGAAACGCTGCGCCGGCTCGACCTGGTGCGCCGCGAGGAGTTCGAAGTGGTGGCCGCCATGGCCGCCCGTGCCCGCGAGGCACAAGAGAACGCCGAAGCCCGCCTCGCCGCCCTGGAAGCGAAGCTGGAAGCGCTCACCCGCAAGCCCGGCGGCGGCGGGCCGGGCATGATCGCCTAGGTCTTGGCTTAAGGGTCCGCTGCGCGGGACAGATGCTAACGCACCCGCAGCATGCGCGAATCTTAACATGACGGTTTAACTTCGTGTGGCTGTCTCTTGATTCGCTCTTGCGGCACCCCCAAGCACTTGCCTAGGCTTGCGCGTGTGGCGACCGAAGTCGCGGCGCCGTTCACCCTTGGGGAGACACCGCATGTCCGCCCATGCAGCCAGCTACAGCGACTTGGCCGCCAATCCGCTGGATGTCGTCGAGCAGATCGTCGCGGCCAATGACTGGCTGTGCGATCGGCGCAGCGAATCCGAAATGGCGGCCGAAGCCCCCGGCCGCTGGTGCGATTACGGGCTGTATTTCTCCTGGTCGAACGAAATCAGCGCCATGCACTTCACCTGCGCCTTCGACCTGAAGGTGCCGGAACGCCGCCGCGCGGCACTCTATGAACTGCTGGCCCTGGCCAATGACCGCCTGTGGATCGGCCATTTCGGCCTGGATGCCACCGACGGGATGCCCGTGTTCCGCCACTCCGTGCTGCTGCGCGGCGCCCCCGGTGCCTCCGCCGAAAGCCTGGAAGACATGGTGGACATCGCCATCAGCGAATGCGAGCGCTTCTTCCCCGCCTTCCAGTTCGTTCTCTGGGGCGGCAAGTCCCCCGCCGAGGCGCTGCAGGCCGCCATGCTGGAGTGCGTCGGCGAAGCGTGATTTGCTTATGCCCACATTGTTTTCAGTGGCCTGCTGATCCGCTACGCTCGTCCAAAGCCGGACGACCTGCGCGGGCAGGACACTGGCCGGAGGCACTTCCATGACCAACATCCCCCCCATCCTGCTCGTCGGCTTCGGCAAGATGGGCGGCGCCATGCTCGCCGGCTGGCGCGAACGCGGCCTGGCGCCCTCCTACGCCGTGGACCCGATGCTGCCGCCCTCGCCGGGCCCGGAAGTCACTGTGGTGGCCGATGCCGCCGCCATCCCCGCCGGCTTCAAGCCCGCCGCCATCGTGCTGGCGGTGAAGCCGCAGAACGCCGCCGAGACCCTGCCGCTCTACGCCCGCTTCGCCGGCGATGCCGTGATGCTCTCCATCATGGCCGGCCGCACCCTGTCCGGCATGCGCTCCCTGCTGGGCGATGCCGCCGCCATCGTGCGCGCCATGCCCAACACCCCCGCCGCGGTGCGCCAGGGCGTGACCGTCGCCTGCCCCGGCCCCGGCGTCTCCACCACCCAGCGCGCCCTGTGCGACACGCTGCTCGCCGCCATCGGCTCGGTGGCCTGGGTGGACGACGAAGGCCTGATCGACCCCGTCACCGCCGTCTCCGGCAGCGGCCCGGCCTATGTGTTCCTGCTGGCGGAACTGATGGAGCAGGCCGGGCTGGAACAAGGCCTGCCCCCCGCCCTGGCCCGCCAGCTGGCGCGCGAAACCGTCTCCGGCTCCGGCGCCCTGCTCGCCGCCAGCGCCGAAGACGCGGCCCAACTGCGCAAAAACGTCACCAGCCCGGGCGGCACCACCGCCGCGGCGCTCTCGGTGCTGATGGAATCAGATGCCATGCCGGCCGCACTCTCCAAGGCGATCGCGGCGGCGACGAAGCGCTCGCGGGAGCTGGCGGGGTAAAGCAAGCGGTTCTTTTTTGAAAAAAAGAACCAAAAAACTTTTGTTCGTTTGATGCGGAAAGGCACGGTCCCTCCGCATCAAACGAATGAAGTCTTTTTGCTTCTTTTTCTTCAGAAAAAGAAGAATCCTTTCTTCCCCCCTGAAATCCGGGTGACATTCCCGCCCCGTGCCCCCATCTTCCGCCCATGGACGACGCACCGGACATTGAAGCGGCCCTCGTCGCCGCCTGTTTCGAGGAGATTGCCGCGCGCGGCTGGGCGCGGCTCTCCATCCCTGCCGCCGCCCGCGCCGCGGGCCTCCCGCTCGATGCCGCCCGGCGCCACATCCCCGATCGCTGCGCCCTGCTGCGGCGCTTCGGTGCCATGGCCGATGCCTTCGCGCTGAAGGACGCCC
Source organism: Rhodospirillales bacterium (assembly GCA_947460455.1). Lineage (GTDB taxonomy): Bacteria > Pseudomonadota > Alphaproteobacteria > Acetobacterales > Acetobacteraceae > CAMDGX01. The sequence continues at coordinate 5,941 of CANHKG010000257.1, forward strand.
CGGCCGAGGGCCTGCCGCGCGACCGGCTGTTCGACCTGGTGATGCGCCGCATCGATTTCCTGCAGGCCCACCGGGCCGGCGTGATCGCCCTGCTGCGCGGCGTGCCGTTCGATCCCCTCGCCGCCGCACTGCTGGCCGGCGCCAGCCTGCGCAGCATGGCCTGGCTGCTGGAAGCCTCCGGCTGCGGCGGCGGCCCCCTGCCCCTGCGCGCCGCCGGCCTGCTCGCGGTCTGGGGCTACACCGTGCAAGCCTGGCAGAAGGACGACAGCGCCGACCTTTCCGCCACCATGGCCGCCCTGGACCGCGCCCTGTCCCGCGCCGAACAGGCCGCCGGATGGCTCTCGCCGCGCCGCGCCGCCGAAACCACGCCCGACGTGCCCTTCACGGAACAGGAAGGATAACCCCATGCCCAGCGACAAATCCTGGCCGCCCAACCCCTGGCAGAACATGTCCTGGCCCACCAGCACCATGCCGGGGGTGGAGGAGTTCCAGAAGATGCTGGGCGACCTCAAGCTGCCCGGCGCCCCAGGGGCCGATGCGCTGATGCGCGCCCACCAGCGCAACCTGGAAGCCCTGTCGGCCGCCAACCGCATCGCCCTGGAAGGCGCCCAGGCCGTCGCCCGCCGGCACATGGAGATCATGCAGCAAACGATGGCGGAGCTGACCGAAACGCTGAAGGCCCTGGCCGGCGGCGACGGCCCGCAAGACAAGGCCGCCAAGCAGGCCGAGCTGCTGAAGACCAC
>CANHKG010000258.1 GCA_947460455.1 Rhodospirillales bacterium
TCCGCCGCGATCCCGGCCACGAACCGCCCGCCGAACCCGCCCAGGATGCAGCCGATGGAATACAGCCCGGCCAGCCGCAGCCCCTCCGCCCCCTGCACCTCCTCGCCCAGATAGGCCACCGTCACGGTGAAGATGAACGGCAGCAGCAGCCCCTGCAGGAACCGCCACACCAGCAGCGCCTCCAGGCTCTGCGCGGTGGCCACCAGCAGCGTCGGCACCGAAAGCAAAAGGCAGGCGCCGGCGATCAGCACCTTCCGGCCCACCCGGTCGGAGATCGCGCCGGCGAACGGCGCCACCAGCGCCACGGCCACGAGTGCGGCCGTCACCGTTTGGCCGGTATGGGCGTCGTCCACGCCGAAGCTGTCGGCGATCTGCGGCAGCACCGCCTGCGGCGTGTAGAGATTGATGAAGCTGGTGAAACCAGCCAGCGCAACCGCGGCGGAGCGCCGGTTCACCGCGCCACGCTCATGGCCGCCCGCGAGACGACGCCGTCGCTGCCGTCAGGATCGGACCACAGGCTGCCGGCACCATCGGCCGGGAGGGCTTGGCGGTGGTCGGCGGCTTTTTCTCTGGCGGCTGGTCCAGCCGGTCGAACCACCATTGCAGGGAGGCATCGCAGCCTTCCCCGGGCGGAATCGGCGGCAGGTCGCCGCATTCCGGGTTGCCTGCGGGGCAGCGGAAATGGATATGCATGTGCGCGGCATGCTGGAACCAGGGACGGATCCGCCGCAGCCACTCGCGGTCATTGGCCGGCACCTCGCGGCAGAGCTGCTGCTTGATCGCGGCATTCACCAGCACGCGGTCCACCCCCGGCAGCGTCGCCGCCAGCTTCATCAGCGTGATGTGCTGCGGGCGCCAGCGCGCCATGTCCACCCCGCGCTGGTCCGGCCGCACCAGGCCGGGCGGATCCATCGCATCGCGAGAGGCTGCCGCCGCCCGCTCCGGCCGCGGCGTCACCACATCCAGATACACGTCGGCATCCAGGCCAAGCTGGTGGCTGACATGCCCGCCCACCAACGGCCCGCCGCGCGGGCCCGAAATGTCGTTCATCAGCAGCACCGGCAGCCCCGCCGCCTGCGCCCGCGTGCCCAGCAGCTTCAGCGCCGTGATCACCTCCGGATGGCCCCAGAAGCTGGAACGGCTCTCGCGCACCGTCATGAACCCAGGCCCGCTCTCTGGCAGCCGTTCCGCCCCGGCGATGCAGCCCGGCCCGGGCCCGCCCACGATCCGCGCCGGCCCCGGCGCCGGCCCGGGCGCGATCGGCGGCACCGGGATCATGCCGGCGGGCTGCGCCAGCGCGGGCGCGGCCACAAGCCAGGCCAGCAGGGCCAGGATCGTCCTCACAGCGGCGGTGGGGGCGGCACGGCGAGATAGGCCAGGCGCTTCATTTCCTTGCGCCCGCGCGAGACGGAATCGAGCACCAACCCGCACGTGAAGGACAACGCGGCCACCAGCACCAGCCCGGTCGCCAGCACCGCCGTGGGCAGGCGCGGCACCAGCCCGGAGCGCACGAACTCCGCCACCACCGGCACGCCCAGCAGGATCGCCACCACCAGCAGGAACAGCCCGCAGAGCGAGAAGAACTGCAACGGCCGCTCCTCCTTCACCAGCACCACGATGGTGCGCAGGATCCGCACCCCGTCGCTGTAGGTGCGCAGCTTGGAGGTGGAGCCCGGCGGACGGTCCTTGTACATGGTGCGCATCTCGCCCACCGGCATGCGCAGGTCCAGCGCATGCACGGTGAACTCGGTCTCGGTTTCGAAGCCGCCCGCCAGCGCCGGAAAGCTTTTCACGAAGCGGCGGCTGAACACCCGGTAGCCGGAGAGCATGTCGGAAATCCGATCCCCGAACACGGTGCGCACCATGCCGGTGAGGACCGCGTTGCCCAGCCGGTGCCCGGGCCGGTAGGCGGCCTGGATCTCGGTCACCCGGGCGCCATTCAGCATGTCCAGCCCATCCTGCCGCAGCATCGCCACCATGGCCGGCGCCGCGGCGGCCTCATAGGTGTCGTCGCCATCGACCAGCACGTAGATGTCGGCATCCACATCGGCAAAGGCGCGGCGGATCACGTTGCCCTTGCCCTGCAGCGTCTCCCGCCGCACCACGGCGCCCGCGGCGCGCGCAACATCGGCGGTGCGGTCGGCCGAGTTGTTGTCGTACACGTAGATCACCGCCTCCGGCAGGGCGGCGCGGAAATCCGCCACCACCTTGGGGATGGCGACCTCTTCGTTGTAGCAGGGAATGATCACCGCAATACGCGCTGCCTTGGCCGGGGCAGGATGCGGGTCGGTGTCCGGTCCGGTGTTCATGCGTGCTCCCCTAAACGCGCCTTTGTCATAGCCCGAGGCCCCCACACCTACCAAACGCAGCGGCAGGCCTGCATACGCGATCACGCATTTGAAACTGGCCAGCAACTGAACCGAACGTTAATATCTGCCTATCCCAGCACGCGTGTTTTGAGCCATGCCCCTACGACTCCAGCCGATGCAGCCAAATCCAGCCTGGTCGCTGATGCGCTGTGTCTTTGCCTTCGAGATCTGCCTGATCCATCTCTGCAGCGCCGTCTGGTCCCAGCCGCAACAGGGTTGGATGGCCGAGACGGTCTTCATGTCGATCACCCGCACCGGCACGGTCGGCTTCATGATGCTGGCCGGTGCCATCCTGATCGGCCGCGGTATCGGCAACACGGGCAGCTACCTGTCGCACCGCTTTCGCCGCTGGATGCCCGCCATCCTCTCGGCCCAGTTGCTTTACATCGCCTATGCCATGTGGATGGGCATCGAATCCTTCGAGGATCTCACCTGGATGCGGGCTGTGCAGCCGGCCTGGTACCACATCTGGTTCTTCTACGCCCTGGCGATGATCTATCTGATGGTCGTCCCCATGCGCGCCTACGATGCCTGGAGCCAGACCCTGCCTCCAACCGGGCGGCGCATTGCCCTGTGGGCACCCGTTGCCGGCCTGCTCTCGGGGCTGGCCTGGCTCACCCTGTGGCGCGGCGGCACCTGGGGCGACCTGCAGCCGCTGAACCTGCTGGTCTATTTCGGCTACGCCTGGACCGGCCACGTCCTGGCCGTCACCTTTCCGCGCGGCGCGCCCCGCGGGTGGTGGCTGTTTGCCGCCGGCGTTGCCGCTGCGGCCCTGGCCACCACGCTGGCCTCCGAGGCCGCCGGCAAGCCTGTGCCGCATTATTTCCACCGCTGCACCCTGTTCGTCGCCGTCGGCACGATGGGCCAGTTCATGCTGCTGATGCGCGCCCAGGCAATCTCCTGGTCGGCCGCCACCACGGTTCGCATCAACCGGGTTGGCCGCCTTACCCTCGGGATCTTCGTCGTCCATCCCCTGGTGATCGCGGTGTCGGGTTGGCCACACCCCTGGGCGCTGGTTGATTCCATCGAATGGGTGTCCATGCCCCTGGCCGCCGTGGTGCTGTTCGCGGTGTCCGGCATCATCACCTGGCTGGCGCTCAAGCTGGCCCAGATGATGCGCGGCATCGGCACGCTGGACATGCCCGACCGCGCCCGCTGATCCGCCAAGCCGGGCGGATCAGCAGGCCGGCAGCGCCTATTCCTTCCAGACCGGGCTTTCCGCCAGCATCGCGCCGCCATCCACAATGATGGTCTGCCCGGTCACAAACTTCGCCTCGTCGCTCGCCAGGAACAGGAAGGCGTGCGCCACGTCCGCCGGGTCGCCCAGCGCGCCATACGGGATGAAATGCCCGATCCGGTCCGCCCCGTAGCGCGTCTTCATCCGCGTCAGCCCCGGCGTATCGATATACCCCGGCTCCACCCCGTTCACCGTGATGCCGAATTCCGCCAGTTCCAGCGCCGCCGCCTTGATGAACCCGTTCACCGCCCCCTTGCTGGCGGAATAGGCGCCAGAGCCCGGCATCGTCACCCGCGGCCCGGTGACGGAAGAGGTGATCAGCAGCCGCCCGCCGCCGCCCGCCTTCATGTGCGGAGTCGCCGCGGCCGACAGCCAGAAGCACCCCTTCACATTCACCGCCAGCATCGCATCCAGCAGCGTGTCGTCGCGCTCCGTCACCGGGTGGCGCCCCATCACGGCGGCATTGTGCACCACGATATCCAGCCGGCCATGCTTCGCCGCCACGCTGTCCACCATGGCGAACACGGCTTCCTTGTCGGCCATGTCGATCACCAGCAGCTCGCCGGAATTCCCGGCGGCCTTGATCGCATCCACCGTCTCCTGCCCCGGCCCCTCGGTGCGGGTGGCCACCACCACATGGGCGCCCTCGGCGGCCAGCACCTGGGCGGTGGCGCTGCCGATGCCCTTCCCCCCGCCGGTGACGATGGCGATCTTGCCGGTGAGGCGCGGGCCGGCGCGGTGGGTAATCGGCTTTTCAGGCATCGTGGCTCTCCAGGAAGGAACGGATGGTATCCAGGCACGCCGCCGTTTCCTCAACATGCGGCATGTGGCTGCTGTTCTCGAAAATCACCCAGCGGTTGCGCGGGATGCGGTCGGCGAAGGGCCGCACCACGGAAGCCGTCGCCTCGTCATGCCGGCCAGAGATCAGAAGCGTCTCGGCGCGAATGTGCTTCAATTGGTCGATGATATCCCAGGTCTTCAGGCTGCCGACGCAGTGGAACTCCGAAGGCCCGTTCATCGTGTGATACACGGTCGGGTCCTCGCCGATCTTGGCGAAACTCGCCGTCACCTCCTCCGGCCAGGGCTGCACCCGGCAGACATGCCGCGCATAGAATGCCTGCGTCGCCGCCTCGTATTCCGGATCGGCCGTCGTCCCGGCCGCCTCATGCTTCAGCAGCGCCGCCTGCACCTCCGCCGGCAGCTTCGAACGCAGCCGGTTCGCCTCGCGCACCCACAGCTCCATCGAGGGCGGCGAGTTCGCGATCACCAGCCCGCGCAACCCCGCCGGCCGACGAATGGCATGCTCCGCCCCCAGCATCCCGCCCCAGGATTGCCCGAGCATATGGTAGCTCCCCGCAATCCCCAGATGCCCCAGCACCGCATCCAGCTCATCCAGGAACAGCTGCACCGTCCAGAACCCCGGGTCTGCATCCCTTAGATGCGTCGAGTTCCCACAGCCCAGCTGATCGTAATGGATCACCGCCCGCTCCGGCGAAGCCAGCCCCGCGAACCGCAGCGTGTAGTCATGGCACGCCCCAGGCCCGCCATGCAGCACCACCAGCGGCGGCAGGGCAGCCTGCTCGCCCCCCGTCACCCGGAACCACGTCTTGTGCCCCCGAAACGGCACATACCCTGTCTCTCTCGGCGCCGGGATCATTGGCGAACTCCGCAACATCTGCCCTATGCTACCGCCCAACAACGGGAGGGCAACAACCATGGCCGACCTCATCATCCGCGGCGGCACCATCGTCGACGGCACCGGCACCACCCCCTATGAGGGCGACATCGCCATCACCGCCGGCAAGATCACCGAAATCGGCCGCGTCACCGCCTCCGCCCCCGAGGAAATCGACGCAAGCGGCAAGCTCGTCACCCCCGGCTTCGTGGATCTCCACACCCATTACGACGCCCAGGTCACCTGGAGCAGCCAGGTCACCCCCAGCAGCTGGAACGGCGTCACCACCGTGCTCATCGGCAATTGCGGCGTCGGCTTCGCCCCCTGCCTGCCGGAACGCCGCGACATGCTGGTCGAATTGATGGAAGGCGTCGAAGACATCCCCGAAGTGGTCCTCACCGCCGGCCTCCCCTGGAACTGGCAGTCCTTCCCCGATTACCTGGATGCGCTGGACGCCCGCAGCTACGACCTCGATGTCTGCACCCAGGTGCCGCACTCGGCCCTGCGCGTCCATGTCATGGGCGAACGCGGCGCCAACCGCGAACCGGCCACCGAAGCCGACCGCGCCGAAATGGCCCGCCTCGCCGCCGAAGGCATGGCAGCCGGTGCGCTCGGCTTCTCCACCTCCCGCACCCTCGCCCACAAAACGCTCGATGGCCGCCACATCCCCACCCTGCGCGCCGAGGAAGCCGAGCTCGACGCCATCGCCAAATCCCTCGGTCGCGGCTGGATGCAGGTGATCTCGGATTTCGAGGACCTGGACCAGGAATTCGGCATGCTCCGCCGCCTCGCGCTCGGCTCCGGCCGCCCGATGACCATCTCCCTCCTTCAGCGCGAAGCGCGCCCGGACGCCTGGAAGACCATCCTCGGCCACATCCACGCCTCCAACGACGCCGGCGCCAAGATCATGGGCCAGGTCATGGCCCGCCCCGTCGGCGTGATGATCGGCTTCGAGATCAGCCAGAACCCCTTCATGGACCGCCCGTCCTGGAAGGCCATCGCCCACCTCCCCTTCGAGAGCAAACTCCCCCACCTGCGCAACCCCGATTTCCGCGCCCGGCTCCTGGCCGAGGAAACCACCGACCCCGCCATCAAGCACCGCCTCAACACCTGGGAGAAAGTCTTCCCGCTGGGCGACAGCCCGGATTACGAACCCGCCCCGGAAACCTCCATCGCCGCCCAGGCCGCGCAGCAAGGACGCACCCCGGAGGAAGTCGCCTACGACCTGCTGATGCAGAAGGGCGGCCGCAACATCCTCTACCGCCCCATCATCAACTACGCCGCCGGCGACCTGGAGGCGGTGAAAACCATGATGACCGACCGCCACACCATCATGGGCCTCGGCGACGGCGGCGCCCACGTCTCCATCATCTGCGACGCCTCCGCCCCCA
>CANHKG010000259.1 GCA_947460455.1 Rhodospirillales bacterium
CCGCCCGTGGCCAGGGCCTGGGGCAGGAACAGCTTGGTCTGCGGAATCGGCATGCTGGGTCTCCGGGGCGGATCAGTTACGCACCCATTAACGCCCCCAACCTGACGTGAACCTGACAGAGGGTTCGGAAACCTATCCGGCCTGCGGCAGCTCCAGGATCACGCGCGCGCCACCCAGCGGCGAGGTGCCGATCGCCACCCGCCCGCCATACAGCGCGGCGATGTCGCGCACGATCGCCAGGCCCAGCCCATGCCCGGGCACCCCTTCGTCCAGCCGCTGCCCCACCCGGAACACCGCCTCACGCGCCGCCTCCGGCAGGCCCGGCCCGTCATCATCCACATGCACCAGCAGCCGGCCGCCATGGCTCGCCACCGAAACCGCCACGCGGTGGCGCGCGAACTTCGCCGCGTTCTCGATCACGTTGCCCAGCAGCTCGTCCAGATCCTCCGCCTCCACCGCCGCCACGGCGTCCTCCCCGGTCGCCTCCAGCGCGAAATCCAGGTCGCGCTCGCGATGCATGCGCGACACGGCGGCGACGATTTCGCGCACTGCCGGCACCACCGGGGTGGCGGTGCGCGGCCGCCCGCGGGAGGCTGCGGCGCGTGCCTGGGCCAGCTGGTAGTCGATCTGCCGGCGCATCCGCTCCGCCTCGCGCAGCACCACGCTGCCATCCTGCCCCGCCGCCTGCAGCCGGTGCGCCTCGTCGATCAGGATGGCCAGCGGGGTCTTCAGCGCATGGGCCAGGTTGCCGGCCTGGGTGCGGGCGCGCTGCACCACCTCGTCGTTGGCGCGGATCATCTCGTTCAGGCTGGTGGCCAGCGGCTGCACCTCCAGCGGCAGGTCGTCCGGCAGCCGGTCCTGCTCGCCGCGGCGAATGGCCGCGAGCCCGGCGCGAATGCGCGTCAGCGGCTGCAGCCCATAGGTCACCTGCGCCACCACGGCGGCCATCAGCCCGGCGGCCACCAGTGCCAGGGAGAGCGCCAGCGAGCGCGCGAAACCGCGCAGCAGCACCGCCACCTGGTCCTCGCCGATCGCCACGCTGATCCGCACCGGCGCGCTGCCGCTCGCCGGCACCACCGCGCGGTCGAGCTGGCGCACCGCCCCCTCCGGCCCCGCGCCCTCATGCAGCGCCTCGGCCGGCCCCGGCGAAAGCCGGAACGCCCCCAGCGACGGGGAGCGCAACAGCACCCCCGCCCCCTCCACCTGCCAGTAATAGCCGCTGCCGGGCGCGGCAAAGCGATGGTCGCTCATCTCCGTGCGCAGCCCCAGCGCGCCGCCGGGCCCCTGCACCACCATCGCGGCCAGTTCGCCGCCGTGGTGGCCCAGCTCCTCCTCGATCTCCGCCAGCAGGTGCGTGCGCATCACCGCGTAGAGCGCGCCGCCGCACAGGGCGAGCCCCAGCCCGATCCACACCAGCGCCCCCAGCACCAGCCGCAGCCGGAAACTGCGGCGCCAGCGCGCCGGTGGGGCCGGGTCAGCCAAGCCGGTAGCCCAGCCCGCGCACCGTGCGGATCGCCTCGCGCCCGATCTTCTTGCGCAGCCGTGCCACCAGCACCTCGATCGTGTTCGGTTGCGCCTCGGCGTCCAGCGCATAGACATGGTCGGCAATGTCGCTCTGCGGCACGATCCGGCCCTGGCGCAGCATCAGGTAGGACAGGATCTGGAACTCCCGCGCCGTGAGGTCCAGCGGTTGCCCAGCGAGGCTGGCGGTGTTGGAAACCGTATCCAGCGCGATCTCGCCATGGCGCAGCACCGGCCCGCTGGCCCCGGCCGCGCGGCGGATCAGGGCGCGCAGCCGCGCCACCACCTCCGCCACCTGGAACGGCTTGCCCAGATAATCGTCCGCCCCCGCGTTCAGCCCCTCCACCCGCTCCGTCCAGCCCGCCCGGCCGGTCAGGATCAGCACCGGCATGCCGCGCCCCGCGGTGCGCCAGCGCTTCAGCACCTCCAGCCCCGAAAGCTTCGGCAGGCCTAGATCCAGCACCACGGCATCGAAGCTCTGGGTATCGCCGAGATACCACCCGGCATCGCCATCCGGGGCGCACTCCACCACAAAGCCGGCCTCGGCCAGGGCATCCCGCAGGCGCCCGGCCAGTTGCAGGTCATCCTCCACCAGCAGGATGCGAATCGTTCCCTCTCCCGGCGGACCCGCCCGGTTCGTTCAGGTTCTGATACGCCTCCCATCAGGGTGGCGACCGTCCAACACTCTACACGCGCCATCGAACCCCGCCAGGGCAGCGCCCCCGCGCGCGAACGGTTTCCACAGGCCTGCCTTTGTGGGGCCCCCATGGCGCGGCTGCGCGCCGCAACGGCAAAGCCCTGGCGTTCCCTTCCCCCATCGTTGTGAACGGCCAACTTCTTCCCGCCCGCGCAACCACCGGCTAGCCTCCCCTCACGCACCGGGAGGCACCGATGAGCACCACCACCCAAGGCCAGAAACTCCCCCCCAAGCGCCTTGCCCTGTTCTTCGATGGCACCTGGAACGCCGCCGACAGCAAGGGCGACGAGACCAACGTCGCCCGCCTCTCCCGCGCCGTGCGCGCCAACAGCGGCGACAAGCCGCAGATCGCCCTCTATCTGCGCGGTGTCGGCACCAGCGGCCCCTGGTTCCAGCAATTCCTCGACGGCGCCACCGGCGATGGCGTGGATGACAATATCCGCGCCGCCTACATGTTCCTCAGCCAGAACTACCTGCCCGGGGACGAGATCTTCCTGTTCGGCTTCTCCCGCGGCGCCTTCACGGCCCGCAGCCTGGCCGGCTTCATCGGCAAGTGCGGCCTGCTCAAGCGCAACCAGCTTGGCCTGATCCGCACCGCCTGGAGCTACTACCGCAGCCGCACCCCCGGCCGTTCCCCGCAGGATTTCAGCCTGCGCCACGGCGGCACCCCCGCCGATCCGATCAACCACGCCCCGCGCATCAGGTTCATCGGCGTATGGGACACGGTCGGCGCCCTCGGCGTGCCGCAGCAGGTGATCGACCCCTCCGCCGCCGCCAAATACGAATTCCACGACACCTCGCCCTCCGGCGTCATCGATATCGGCCGCCACGCCATGGCGATCGACGAGCAACGAGATGCCTTCGTCCCCACCCTCTGGACCCAGCCGATCCCGCCGGGCACGGATATCCAGCAACTCTGGTTCGCCGGCGTCCATTCCGATGTCGGCGGCGGCTACGGCCAGAGCGACCTGGCCATGATCCCGCTGCGCTGGATGGCCGACGAAGCCGGGCTGGCCGGCCTGGCGCTGGACGAAACCATGCTGCCCTCACCCGCCGCCCGGCAGCCCCTGGCCGACCAGCACGATTCCCGCACCGGCCTCGCCGGGCTCGATCCCACCCCCACCATCCGCGCGGTGATGCAGGCCACGCCCAACGTGGGGCCTTTCGGGCGGCTCTACTTTCCCCGCGATGCCACCGGCGCCCGGCTCTCCACCGCCGGCGAACGCCTGCACGACAGCGTCGCCATCCGCCGCGGCCAGCTGGTCGATGTGCTGGACAGCAACGGCACCGCCGTTGAGCAAAGCATCCCCTACCGGCCTGTGAACCTGCCTTGAAGGAGAAAGGCCAGGGGCAGGGCCCCTTGCCTCACTTGGAGGGCATCAGGTCCGAAAGATCGGTATCGTTCACCATCACCTTGTTGTCCGAATAGGTGATGCTCCACACCGTCTCGGTCCCTTCCTGCTTGCCGATCCCCTTCAGGAAGATCAGCACCGGGGCGGCCGCCTTCAGCTCCGGCACCGCGTTGGCGCGGCGGATCAGCGCGTCGAACCCGGTGGCGCGCAGTTCCGCTTCACCGCTCAGCTCGTCGATCCCGGCCACTTCCACGCTGCCCGTGCCTTTCAGCCGCATCGGGCCGACATCCAGCAGCAGGTCCTCGATCCCCAGCGCCACCGGGTTGGCCGCCAGCAGCGCCATGGCCTGCGCCTCGATGTCGCTGCCTTCGGTCTCGATCGCAGTGCGCAGCAGCGCCACCACGGCCTCCTTGGAAACCCCGTTCACCCGCGGCGTCAGGCTCACCTTGTGCGGGATGAACTCCACCCACGGGCCGGGCGGGATCATCGGCGATTCCAGCCCTTCGGCCGAAAGCCGCAGCTTCACATCCACCTTGCCGTCCGGCGCCCCGGCGGAAAGCCCCATCCCGAACCGGCGCAGCCCGCCGGAGAACATCGCCCCGCCATCCACCTTGATGTCTTCGTAGCTGTAGTCGGTCTCCATCGCATCCAGCATGGAGAACACCAGCCCCACCAGCTTCAGCGCAGAGGCCTTCTGATCCGGTGTGGACTGCCCCTTGCCATCGCCCGCGGCCTTGCCGGTGGCCTTGGCCGAGCTGCCCAGCTCGAAGGCGGTGCGCAGCAGGGTGCCCAGCCCCTCCACGTCGAAATTCTCGATCCGGGTGGAGCCACCCAGCCGCCCCATCGTCACCTTCACCTCGCCCAGGCCGGGCACGGGGGTGATGGTGGAGTAGTCCTCCAGCTGGCTGTCGCCCTGCACCGTCACGCGCCCGGGCGCGCTCGGCGCCCATTCGGAACGCCCGACCAGCTTGCCGATGCGCGTTACCTGCACGCCGGCCTTGGTCTGCGTCTCCGTGGTGTAGCCGGTGAGGCTGGTGACGAAGTTGGAGGCGGTCTTCAGCGACGGGTCGTACACCCCGGTATTCTGCTGGCTTTCCAGCCCGATCGTGATGCGGGAGGTCTCGCCCGACGGGTCCTTCATCTCCATGGTCAGCTTCGCGGGGATGCCGCCGCCCACCACCTGCCAGCGCCCGCCATCCAGCGGCTTCACCGTCAGCGCCACCGCGGCATCGCCCACCTTCACCGCGCCGTCGAACCAGGCCCCGCCAACCGGCACTTCCAGCCGGTAGGCCTCGCCCTCCGCCAGCACCCGCAGCGGCAGGGCAGAGACATCCACGATCCCGCCCAGCTGCTTCGCGAGCCATTCGCGCACCCCATCGGCCACAGCCTTGGCCCCATCGGCCGAGGGCGCCGCCGGCGCCTGCGCCATGGCAGGAAGCGGCGCGAGCAGGGCCAGCCCAAGGGCGGTGCCGCGCAGCAGGGAGGCGATGCTCATGGGAAGATCCTTGCTAGCATGAAGACACTGTCATCTTAGCGCCGGCTCGGCGCCCAACAAACCGCAAACCCGCGAACAGGCGGCGCTATTCCGCCCGCCAGATCGCTTCCTTGACCTTCTTGTCTACGAAGGCGGCATGGGCTGCCAGCTCCGCCTCGCCGGGCACCACCAGGCGCGGCGTGCGCCCGGTCACCGCCTCGTACTGCACCGCCGGCAACGCGCCCTGGTTGTCGTCATCCCCGCCCGGCAGCAGCGCGCGCTGTCGCCCGCCGGTCAGCTCCACATACACTTCGGCCAGCAGCTTGCAGTCCAGCAGCGCGTTGTGGGTGGTGCGCGCCGAAAGATCGATCCCGAAGCGCCGGCACAGCGCATCCAGGCTGTTCGGCATGCCGGGAAACCGCGTTTTGGCCAGAACCAGCGTATCCACCATGCGCGTGGGCGCCAGCTTCGGCTTGCCGCAGCGCGCCAGCTCCGCGTTCAGGAAGCCGAAGTCGAACGGCGCGTTGTGCGCCACCAGCGGATCGTCCTGAAAGAACGCCAGCATGTCGTCCACGACCGCCTCGAAGCGCGGCGCCTCGCGCAGGTCGTCCAGCGTGATCCCGTGCACCCTGGTCGCCTCGGCCGGAATGTCGCGCTGCGGATGGATCAGCCGATGGAAGGTGTTGCGCGTCGGCAGGTCGTTCACCAGCTCGATCGCCGCCACCTCGATCACCCGGTCCCCGGTCAGCGGGTCGAGCCCCGTGGTCTCCGTGTCGAACAGAACGCTGCGCATCAGCCTGCCTTTTTGAATCGCGGCCGCCCCAGCCAGGCCCGGCCCGGAATGGTGCAGTCGATCGCCCGCATCTCCCGCACCCGCCGCACATGCGGCCGAGTCAGCGGCCCACCCGCGCGCAAATCGGCCAGCAGCCGGCGCAGCTGCACCGTGGCGTGGAAGCGGGAAAGCCCCGTCGTCACCACCACATCCGCCCGCCGCCGCTTCTCCCGGTCCTGCATCTGTCGCGCAATCACCGCCTCGATCTGCGCCCGGTCCATCCGCCGGCGCAGCCCCACGCGGTGCACCTGCACTGCCTTGGGCGCCGAGACCGCCATCACCAGATCGATCCGCCGGATCCCGTCGATCTCCAGCAGCAGCGGAATATCCATCACCACCGCCGCCCGCCCGGCCCGGCGCGCGCGCTGCACGAAGCGCCGCTCCTCGTCGCGCACCAGCGGATGCACGATCCGCTCCAGCTGCTTCAGCAGATCCGGCCGCGCCAGCACCGCCGCCCGCAGCGCGCCGCGATCCAGCGTGCGATCCTTGACCGTCCCCGGAAACAGCGCCTCGATCGGCCCCAGCGCCCGCCCGCCCGGCGCCTGCAGCGCATGCACGCAGGCATCCGCATCGAACACGGGAATCCGCGCCCGCTTGAAAAAATTGGCGGCCGTGGACTTGCCCATCCCGATGCCGCCGGTCAGCCCGATGATCTTCATGCGCCAAATCTCCGCCGCCGCGCAGCCCAGCGCAAGGCTGGCCCCGCCCGATGCCGATTTCCCCCGCAGACGGATCGGCGTAACACATCCGTCATCGCCAAGGAGCCC
>CANHKG010000260.1 GCA_947460455.1 Rhodospirillales bacterium
CCAGGCCTCTCAGGCTCTCTTGACTATGCTGGATCGCACGACGAACCGCCTCTGTCGTCGTGGCGCTGCCGTCGAGAACCTCGCCCATAGCGCATCCTTCCATGCCTGCGTGAAGGGTGCACCATCAAAGCCTGGGATCAAACAGCTAGCAGACGGCCATGGATCTCCTCGCGCAGCGGGTCGATTGCAAACATCCGCTCGGCCGCTTCCAGCGCTCCGGCGGCATCGCCCGTGGCGGTGCAGAGATCGCCAATCCTTCCCAGCACCGCCAGCGCCTTGCGCTCCAGCACGTCGCGGCTCAGGGCCAGCCAATCGGCAAAATCCTCATCCAGCTGCGGGAACCCAGCCAGCAACGGGCCGGCGTAGGCGCGCGCGGCCTGGTGCAGCCCGGCGAGATCTTCCGCCAGTGCCTGGCGCTCGAACTCCTCCACATCGGTCGCCACGTCCTGGCCCAATGCCAGCGCCCCATCCTGGGAGACCACCACCTGCCGCCCGCGCAGGGGCCGACGCAGGGAGTAAAGGGCCTCGCGCAGGCTGCCCTGGATCTGCTTCGGACCGCTGTTCGGCCACAGCAGTTCCGCCACCCGCTCCCGCGCCATCGGCCGGCCACGATCCACCGCCAGCACGGCCAGCAGGGCGCGCGTCTTGCGGGGCAGCGGCGGGCCCTCCTGGCCATCCACCCGCAGCCCGAACCCACCGAGAACGTTGAGACGAACTTCCGTCATCACGATCGACCGCCCCCTGCAGTCACTCTGCGTTAACGATCACGAAACAGGTTCGTGGGAGTAAGGACAAGACTCCAAATCGAACAAATTCCGCCTTGGCCGCATTTTTGACGGCCGTTTGGCCTCCGCTCTGATGGCGTTGCGCTCCGATGCCGTGGCTGGCGCAGTCCCGCGCCGCTCAGCCGGAGATGCCGCCGTGTCAGTCACCGCCCCCCCCGCACCGTCCGTGGGCCTGCCCGCCGTACCCGTGGCGCTGCGCCCGATGCACGAGCCGGCGCTGCACGACCCCGTCGGCCTGTTCGATTCCACGCGCGACCGCATCCTGGCGGGCGGAGATATCGCCCAGGCGGTGGATATCCTCAGCGACGGGCTGTGGTGGATGCGCGCCGGCCTGCCGGAAGACGAGTGGAAGCAGGTGATCGCCCTGGTGCGCGCCCATCCGCTGATGGGGCTGATGCACGAGAACCCCTTCACCCGCCGCGCCTTCGTCAAGCCCCGCGGCTATGCCGGCGATGCCCCGCTGATCGACCTGCTCTACTACGGCCAGGCCGCCGCCGAAGCGAAGGATGCCTCGCCCCTCGGCCTCGCTTTGCTGGCGCGCGATACCGGCGCCCCCGCCGCCGCCGCGGTGCGCGAACGGCGGGATTTCATGGCCGAGCTGATCGACCATGTGGCCGATGCCACGCCTATGCCCAGCATCCTCGCCGCCGCCTGCGGGCATCTGCGGGAGGGGCTGGTTTCCACCGCCGTGCAGCAGCACCGCATCGGCCGGCTGGTGGCGCTGGACCAGGATGCGGATTCGCTGGCCGTTGTCGGCAAGTCCTTCGGCATCAAGGGCGCGGAGATGGTCAACCGCAGCATCAAGGCGGTGCTGGATGGCAGCTTCAAGCCCGGCTCCTTCGACATGGTCTATGCCGCCGGGCTCTACGACTATCTCGGCCAGCGCCTGGCCAGCGCGCTTACCGCCGCGTTCTTTGGCCTGCTGCGCCCGGGTGGGCGGCTGGTGATCGGCAACTTCGCGCGTGGCATCTACGACGCCGCGTACATGGAGGCGATCGGGGACTGGTTCCTGATCTATCGCGATGCCGCCGAAATGCAGGACCTGGCCAGCGGGATCGACGATCGGGAAGTGGCGCTGAAGCGCGTCTATACCCGCCAGAGCCCGGACATCTTCTACCTGGAACTGCGCCGCCGCGGCACGCTCGCGGCCTGACGGGAACCGGGGGGAACGCGATCATGAGCGACATGCGCATGCCCCGCGCCATGCCACCGCTGCGGGCCCTGCCCAGCGGCGGCGGGCGCACGGTGCTGGGGTTGGCGGGGCCCCTCGCCGCCCCGGTTCGGCGGCCACGGCCGCAGCTGGCCGCGCAGGGGCTGGAGATCGAGGGCCCGGTGCCGATCCCGGGCGAATACGGCCCGGGCAGCGCTGGCTTCCGCTACTGGGCGGTGGCCGAGGCCCTGGCGCGCGGCGCGGCGCTGTGGCGCGCGGCGGCCGAGTTCCCCTGGGTCTGGGCCGGCGGCGGCCGCCTGCGCGTGCAGCTCACCGGCGGCACGGATGCAGTGTGTGAACGGGGCCAGCTGCGCCTGGGCGCCGGCGCGCCGCTGGCAACGGTCATGCGCGCCCTGGGCCACGCGGTGCTGGATGGGTTGCGCCCGGCGCTCTGGCACGTGGCGGCGCAGGATGTCGCCGGCTTCCACGCCGGTTTTGCCGACGCCGTGGCAATGCTGGCAACGCTTGAGATGTCGGGCACGGCAGATGTCGTTCCACAGGCCACCACGCCGTTCGGCCGGGCCTTCGCGGAGGTGCTGGTGGTGCTGGCCCAGGCCGGCCCGGCCGCGGCACGGCGCCGGCCCGATCCGCGGCTGCTGGCGCTGCGCGGCGCCCGCCTGCTGGCCGATGCCACCCGCCGCGCCACCGCGGCACCCGATTTCACCGCCCAGGTGGCGGCCGAGATGGCCCTCGCCGCCACGGTGCAGGAAGGCCCGCTGGTCGCCCTGCAGCTGCGCGACCTGTTCGCCCGCCACGGCTTGCTGGCCCGCAGCCCGGTGCTGGAAGCCTACGACCCCCATTTGGCGGAAGACGGCACGGAGCTGCCGCTGCCGGCGTGCTCCCTGCCCTGGATCGCCACTGATGCCGCCCTTCTGGGGCTGGACCTGCCGCTGCTGCTCTGCCCCGCCACGCAGCCGCCGCTGGTGGCGCCGGCGGCCGACACCCCTGCCCCTATGGCCGCCGCCCACGGCTTCGCACAGGGCCTGTTCGCATCCGGCATGGTCGAAAGGCCGCGCATCGGCCGCCTGCAACGCCGCGCGCCTGGCACCAACGCGCTGGCCACGCACCTGCTGCTGGATGACGGCCGCACGCTGCGCCTGGTGCGGGAGCGTTTCGTGGCCGGATAGGTCAGGCGTTGTCGGTCCAGCCCGCCTCCGGGTCGATCGGGTAGGCCGGGCGCGGCAGCCGCTTCCATTTGAAGCTCGACAGCACCGGCGAGTTGTAGCCCGGCACGTCTACCTCGAAGATCCGGTCCGGCGTGAAGAACTCGTCGAACCCCGCCCGGAAATGCCCGCGGGACTTCACGATCACCACGCGCTGGGCGGCGATGTCGAAGCCGTGCATCTCCAGCATCACCGGCTCGGCCAGCTGGCGCCGCAGCGAGCCGACCACCACGCGCAGGCCGGAGCCCATCAGCCGCAGCACCGCGCAGGGGCCGAGGTCGAACACCCGCCCCTCGGCGATGCCGCGCCGGCCGATCCCCTTGCCGTCGCTCACCTGCTCCACCACCACGTCGGCGTCGAAGCGCTTGGAGAACTCGCTCTCGTCGCTGGCGAAGGCCGCGCGGAAGATGCCGCCCACGCCGGCCGAATGCGAAAGTGCCGCCAGCGCCGGGTCCACGAACACGCCCAGCACCACGCCCCGGCCCACCTTCGCCTCGTGCAGCGCGCGCAGGATCCAGGTGGTGTTGCCGCGCCCGCCACCGCCGGGATTGTCGGCGCAATCGGCCAGGATGATCGGTGCGCGATCGCCCCGGCTCGCCTCCCCCGCGATCGCCACCGCATCGGCGAGTGACGTCAGCTTCGGCAGGAACCGCTCCCGCCCCGCCCAGGCCGCCCGCGCGATCTGCCGCGCCACCTCGCGCGCCGCCGCCGGGTCGTTGTCCGCCGTGACGGTGATGCACAGCCCGCATTTCGGCAGGTCGCTATAGGTGAACCCGCCGGTGACGGACACGTTCAGGATCGGCGGCGTGCACAGTTCCTGGCCGAGGTTGATCAGGTCGGCATAGGGCCCGCTCGCCGTCAGCTGCATCACGTTGGGCGGCATCAGCGGCATGCGGATGAAGGCCTTGGCCGTGCGCAGCCCGCCGCGCAGCCGCGCGATCAGCTCCGCCGCCTCCGCCGCCCGCTCGCGCATATCCACATGCGGGTTGGTGCGATAGGCGATCAGCGCATCCGACAGCTCCACCAGCTTTTCGGAAACGTTGCAGTGCAGGTCATGCGTCACCACGATCGGCACCGCCGGCCCCACCATGGCGCGCACCAACTCCACCAGCGTGCCGTCGCTGTCTTCGTCCCCGGTGGCGGAGGAGGCACCGTGGCTCGCGATATACACCGCATCCACCGGCAGCGCGGCCGCCAGGCGCCGGCGCACGCGGTCCAGGAAATCCAGGAACACGTCCTGCACGATCGGCCCGCCCGGCGGGGCGGCGATCATCACCAGCGGCACCGGTGTCCACGGCCCCTTGGCATCCATCGCCCCGTAGAACCCCGGCACCTCGCTCGGCAGATGGCTGGGAATGCGCGCAAGCTCCGTGATCCGCTCCCCCTCCTCCCAGCACTGGCGCAGGAAATCCTCGCGCACGGTGGGCGGCGCGAAGGAGTTGGCCTCAAGGTGAAGGCCCAGGATGGCGATGCGCGGTGCGGTCATGAATCGGGTCCGTTTGCGGCCGGGGAACGTCAGTATAGAGTGCCACCATGGAGAGCAAAAACGCCTCAGGGGGCCCCGTGTCAGGCATCGCCGAACCCGTCACCACCGCAGCCATGCTGGCACGCCTGGTGGGCTTCGACACGACCAGCCGCAACCCCAATCTGGAGCTGATCGGCTTCGTCCGCGCCTGGCTCGATCAGCACGGCGTGCCCTACCGCGTCAGCACCGATCCCTCCGGCGGCAAGGCCAATATCCACGCCATCATCGGCCCGCAGGTGGCCGGCGGCGTCGCACTTTCCGGCCACGTGGATACCGTGCCAGTGGATGGCCAAGCCTGGAGCGCTGATCCCTTCGCCCTGCGCGCAGAGGGCGGCAAGCTCTACGCCCGTGGTGCTGCCGACATGAAGGGCTTCGTCGCCGCCTCCCTCGCCGCCGTGCCCGATCTCGCCCGCCGCAAGCTGCGCCAGCCCGTCCATCTCTTCATCACGCACGATGAGGAAACCGACATGGCCGGCGCGCGCGAGCTGGTCGAAGACCTCGCCGCCAGCGGCCTGCGCCCGGCCATGTGCATCGTGGGCGAGCCCAGCCTCATGCAGCCCATCCTCGGCCACAAGGGCCGCCTTGCCCTGCGCGTGATCGCGCGCGGCAAGCCCGGCCATTCCAGCGAGCCGGCCAAGGGCGTGAACGCCATCGCCGCCGCGGCGGAAGCCATCGCCTACCTGAACGCCGAAGCAAGGCGCTTCGCCACCCAGGGCCCGTTCGACCCCAACTTCGACCCGCCCTACACAACGGTGCATGTCGGCACCATCCAGGGCGGCACGATCCTCAACATCATCCCAGAGCGTTGCGAATTCGTGATGGAATGGCGCACCATCCCATCCGATGATTTCTTCGCCCAGGTGGAACGCCTGCGCGCCCATGTCGCCGCCGCGATCGAGCCGGCGATGAAAGCCATCGACCCCGCCTGCGGATTTTCCCTGGAGGTGATGAACTGGATCCCCGGCATGGCCCTTCCCGGCAGCCACGGCCTGGCAGACATGGTGAAGCAACTCACCGGCTCCAACTCCATGGGCTACGTGAGCTACGGCACGGAAGGCGGGCTCTACGAGCAGGCCGGCATCCCCACCATCGTCTGCGGCCCCGGCAACATCGCCCAGGCGCACCAGCCGGACGAATGGATCGAACAGTCACAGCTTGATGCGTGCGACGCCTTCATCCGCCGCCTCGCCGACCGGCTCTCGGGCTAACCCCATCATGGTGGTGCTGGCATGACCGGCTCCAACCCGCCCGGGGCCACCGCGTACGGCCCGGCGAAGCTGCCGCAATTCGAGGTGCGGCTGCCCGCGCCTGATCTTTCCCCCTGGCGCGCCGGCAACACCGGCATCCCCGGCTTCACCAGCTTCGCCGCCGAGGCCCCTGGCCCGCACGTGCTGCTGCTGGGCCTGATGCACGGCAACGAATACGCCGGTGCCACCGTGCTGGACCGCATGCTGCGCGCCAAGCTGCGCCCGCTCTGCGGCCGCCTCACCTACGGCTTCGCCAACCTCGCCGCCTTTACCGCCTTCGATCCCGCCAACCCCACCGCGTCGCGCTTCCTCGACGAAGACCTCAACCGCGTCTGGGACCCAGCCCTGCTCGACGGCCCACGCGCCTCCGCCGAACTCGCCCGCGCCCGCGAAATCCGCCCCGCCGTGGAAGCGGCCGATGTGGTGCTGGACCTTCATTCGATGCTTTGGCCGTCCGATCCGCTGATCCTGTGCGGTGCCGCCACCCGCGGCCGGATGCTGGCACAAGCGATCGGGGCGCCGCCGCTTGCGGTCGCCGATCGTGGCCACAACAACGGAGCCCGGCTGATCGACATGGAACGCTTCGCCGGGCCCGATGGCAGCGCCACCGCCCTGCTGGTGGAATCCGGCCAGCACTGGGATCCCGCCGCGGTGGATATGGCCGCGGCCAGCATCGC
>CANHKG010000261.1 GCA_947460455.1 Rhodospirillales bacterium
CGGCGACGCAGGCGAAGTTCCCGAAGGCCAAGCTGAAGGTCGAGATCGAGGATGTGTACGCCAACATCGCCGAGAGCCTGGGCAATGACCGGCGCTGCCTGGAGCTGATGGAGCGCGGGTTCAAGGAATTGCAGATCACGCCGCGCATCTTCCCGCTGCGCGGCGGCACGGACGGCTCGGCGCTGTCTGCGCGCGGGGTGCCGACGCCGAATTACTTCACCGGCGGGTTCAACTTCCATTCACGGCATGAGTGCCTGCCGGTGGATGGGTTCCTGCTGGCGTACCGGCTGACGGAACGGCTGATCGGCCTCGCGGCCGGGGCGCCCCCCTCACGCTAGGGTACACTCGACTCTGCCTCCTCTCGTCCTTAGGGTGATTGTGTTTCCAGAACGCACATCCAAGAGCCCGCATCATGTCTGCTTTATCATCCGAAGGCCGTGAGTTCGTCCTTGCTGGCCATTCCAACAAATGGGCGCTCGGCACGCCGCGCGGCCATTCCGGGCCGCCGGCGCTGGTGCAGCGCGAGTGCTTCGGGCGCATCGGGCATTTCGCGGTGGAGGAGACGCCGCTGCCCCGGAGCGCGACCTATTGGAACCTGTTCGTGGAGGCCGCACGCGATCGTGATGCGGTGCTGAGCTACGAGGGCAGCCAGCATGTGATCGGCTTCCTGTTCATGCCCAAGCCCGGCTTCGACTTCATCGAGCCGACGGTGCCCGGCCCACTTGCCGCACGGGCCGCCATCATTCCGCGGCGCATGGTGGAGGCACGGTTCGCACCATCGATGAGCGGGCTGCGCAGCCTGCTGAAGCGCCTGCAGGAGGGCGGGGCGCGCCGTTGCCTGGTGGTGGGCACGCCGCCGCCGAGCGATGACCTGGGCCGGTTCGAGAAGGAGGTGCGGTCCAGCGCGTTCTGGGCCAAGACCTTCGAGCAACAGAAATTCAACATCGAGAGCGCACAGTTCGTCACGCCCCGCCTGCTGCTGAAGCTGTGGGCGGTGCTGCAGGACGTGACCGAGGCGGCGACGCGCGAGGCGGGCGGCACCTTCATCCGGGTGCCGGATTCCCTGCGCGATGCCAACGGCTTCCTGGCCCCGGAGCACCGGCTGCGGCAGGACTTCACGCACGCGGCCGACAGTTTCGGCCAGGAGATGCTGCGACACACGCTGAGCGCCTGAAGGAGGTTTCGATGGCACCGCATCCCTACCGCAGCATGCCGCCCAAGGCTTTCTGGCGCCGCGGGGTGGCGAACGGCTTCGACCCCGTGGACGTGATGGCGCGGCCGCTGCTGATCCATCGCGGCGAGAAGGTGGTCTCCGCCGGCAGCTGCTTCGCCGCCAACATCGTGCCGTATCTGGAAGCCGCCGGCTTCGCCTATGTCCGCACCGAGGTGGTGCCGCCGACCTTCGGCGCGATCGGGGACGACAATTTCAGCTACGGGCGGTTCTCCGCCTCCTACGGCAACATCTACACGGTGCGCCAGGCGGTGCAGCTGATAGAGCGGGCGATGGGTCGGTTCCGCCCAGTGGAATCGCGCTGGATCGCCGCGGCCGATATCGTGCTGGACCCGTTCCGGCCCGGGCTGCGCTACCCGGCCTCCTCGGAGGCGGAGTTCGACGCGATCACCACGCGGCACCTGGAATGCGTGCTGGAGGCGTTGCGCGAGGCCGATGTGTTCGTGTTCACGCTCGGGCTGACCGAGGCGTGGCTTTCCCGCCCCGATGGGGCGGTGTTCCCGGCCTGCCCCGGCACGGTGGCCGGCATCTTTGATCCCGCCATGCACGCATTCCACAATTTCTCGGTGGCCGAGGTTTCCGCGGATCTGGATCGGTTGATTGCCCTGGCGCGGGAAGTGAACCCGCGGCTGCGCTTCGTGCTGACCGTCTCGCCGGTGCCGCTGGTGGCGACGGCGACGCGCGAGCATGTGCTGGTGGCGACCACCTACAGCAAATCCGTGCTGCGCGTGGCGGCCGGGGAGGCGGCGGAGCGGCACCGGGAGGTGTCGTATTTCCCGGCCTATGAGATCGTGACCGGCCCGCAGGCGCCCTGGGATTTCTACGAGGCCGACCGGCGCGAACCGAGCCGGGTGGCGATCGACAATGTGATGCGCGCCTTCCTGTCGCGCTGCGAATCCTCCGCGGGCGCGGCGCCGGCCGCCCCGACGCAGGCCGCGGTGGCCGCCGAGACGCCGGCGCGCGCCGCGGCCCCTGAGGCGAGCAGCGATACGCCCG
The DNA here is from genome assembly GCA_947460455.1 of Rhodospirillales bacterium. Taxonomy (GTDB): domain Bacteria; phylum Pseudomonadota; class Alphaproteobacteria; order Acetobacterales; family Acetobacteraceae; genus CAMDGX01. The sequence continues at coordinate 2,228 of CANHKG010000261.1, forward strand.
ATGCCATGCAGGCGCTGTCGCGCGCGGTGGCCGAGGCTTTGTGCGAAGAGGCGGCGGCCGAGTTGTAGGCCCAAACGAAACCGGGGCGCCCTTGCGGGCGCCCCGGACGTGATCCTCGAGAGATCAGGCTGCCGTCAGGCAGGTTCGAAGCACGGCACCTTGTTGGCGTCGGTCTGCACGAACACGACCTTCACCTTGCCGCCGATCTTGAGCTGCTCGGGGTCGGCCTTGACGATGTTGGTCATCATGGTCGGGCCCTCCTTCAGCGTGACATAGGCCATGGTGAAGTTGGAGCGCAGCATGGTGGAGAAGCTGTAGATCGTGCCCTCACCCGAAGCCTGCTCCCACTCCGTGCTGCCGAAGCAGAACGGGCAGACGGCGCGGGGGTACCAATGCGCCTTCTTGCAGGAGGTGCAGCGGCGGATCATGAACTTACCTTCCTCGGCGGCCGCGTAGAACGGGTCGCTTTCCGGGTTGGTGCAGTTCGGCGGCATCTTGCGGTCTTCCATGATACCCATGGCGGTTTACTCCCTCTCGAGGATCAGGGTGGAGGAGCCGTGGCGGCTGCCGAGCAGGCCACCGGTGCCGTGTGCGAGTGCGATGTCGCAGCTCGGCACCTGGACCTTCGGGTGCGCTTCGCCACGCAGCTGGCGCACGGCTTCGATCACCTTGGTGATGCCGCCGCGGTTGGCCGGGTGGTTGTTGCAGAGCCCGCCGCCATCGGTGTTGAACGGCAGCTTGCCGACGCCGGAGATCAGGTTGCCGTCGGCGACGAACTTGCCGCCCTGGCCCTTTTCGCAGAAGCCGAGGTCTTCCAGCTGCATCAGCACGGTGATGGTGAAGCTGTCGTAGATCGAGGCGTACTTGATGTCGGCATGCTTCACGCCGGCTTCAGCGAACGCAGCGGCACCGGACCAGCGAGCGCCGGAGTAGCTGAGATCGACGTCACCGCCCATCTGGCCCTTCCAGCTTTCGCCATGGCCGCGCACCTTCACCAGCGGACGCTTCAGCGTCTTGGCGATTTCGGGGCGGGTGACGATCAGCGCGCCGCCGCCATCGGAGATGACGCAGCAATCGAGGCGGTGCAGCGGGGTGGAGACCATCGGGGAGTTCACGACCTCCTCCACCGTCACCACGTTGCGCAGCATGGCGTGCTCGTTCCACTGGGCGTGGTGCGAGGCGGCCACCTTGATCCAGGCGAGCTGTTCGCTGGTGGTGCCGTATTCATGCATGTGGCGGGCAGCCACCATGCCGTAGACGTTGGTGGTGGCAGGGGAGAAGTGGCTCTCCCACGGGCTGTCGGCCACCTGGGGGTTGCCGGCGCGCTGGCCGGTGCCGGTCTGCACGCCTTCGGAGCGCGGGCGGCCACCGAGGGTGATGAGGGCGATGTTGCACTTGCCGGCCATGATGGCGGCGGTGGCGTGACCGACGGCGCCGATATAGGAGGTGCCGCCCACGTCCGTGCTGTCGAGCCAGCTGAGGCGCAGGTTCATGTAGTCGACGACGGAGATCGGGCCCATGCCTGCGGCGTCACCGGCGCAGAAGTAGCCGTCGATATCGTCCTTGGTGAGGCCTGCGTCAGCCAGGGCGCCGGCGGCGCTTTCGGCGTGAATCTGCGCGACCGACAAATCGGGGGCCTTTCGCGTGGGGTGCTCGAAAGCTCCCACGATGTACCCTTGTCCCTTGATGCTCATCCTGTTTCCACACCCATGTTCATGTTGCGTTGTCGTGGGCAACCTTCTCGGAGTGGCCCGACGCGCGGGGACAGTTTGCGCGCAGTTTCCTGTGTCGACAACCCTGGGCAACAGGGCCTGGCGCGGGGCGGGTGGCACCCGGCGCGCGCTTGTTTATTTTGATATCGGAACAATTAGAACGCGCGAATGCGGGGCGGTTCGGAGCCTTTTCCTGGAACAGCCGGACGCGGGGGCGCGCGGGCGCAACGCGGGCGGGCGGGGGGCATGGCGGCCGGGCAGGACCGGGGCCGCGGACGGCGGCCGTGGATCAAGGCCAGGATGATCTGGCGCTCGCCTTCGTCGTGGCGCTGGCAGCGCGGAATCCAGCCGTGCGCCCGCAGCGGCCCGGCATCGCCGCGCAGGCGCGCGATGAGGGCGACCAGCTGCCGGATGGCAGCAATGTGAAAACGTGTGGCGCCACTATGCGGCGCGGGGGCGGCGACAAGGAGGGCCGTGAGCAGGCTTTGCAGCAGGGCGAGCAGGAGCAGTTCCACCGCGGACGCAGCTGTGGCGTGGGGACAAGCGGTGTCCTTGGCGGCGCGCTGGGCCTGTGCTGCGGGGTGAGGGATCATGACGTTATATATAACTACTCAATCGGAGGATGACAAGGATTTTTTTCTGGCGTTCGCGCTTTGACACGGCGCGGCGGAGACCCGATCCTGAGGGGGCAGAGGCTGGAGGCGGAATGCAGGGTCTTTCGGGCAAGGCGGCGGTGGTGACGGGGGCGGCGAGCGGCATCGGCCGGGCCACCGCGTTGCGGCTGGCGCGCGAGGGATGCCGGGTGCTGGCCGCCGACCGGGCCGCCGAGGGGCTGGCCGAGACGGCGTTGTTGGCGGCGGCCCAGGGAACCCCGATCGAGACGCTGGTGGCCGACGTGGCCGCTTCGGATGCCCCGACCGCGGTGATCGGCGGGGCGGTGGCGCGGTTCGGCACGCTGGACCTTTTGATGAACAATGCCGGCGTGGGCGGATCGAAACGCGCCGACCTGACCGATGACGACGCCTTCGACGCGCATTTGGCGGTGAACCTGCGCAGCGTGTTCCGCTTCTCCCGCGCCGCGGTGGCGGTGATGCCGGCGGGCGCGGCGATCGTGAACGTGGCCTCCATCTTCGGGATGATCGGTTTTCCCGGCACCGCCGCCTATGCCGCCGCCAAGGCGGGCGTGGCGGGGCTGACGCGGCAGATGGCCGCTGATTATGGGCCCAGCGGCATTCGCGTGAACGCGATCGCGCCCGGGTTGATCGAAACCGGCATGACGCAAAAGCGCATCGCCGACAGCGAATGGTTCCGCGGGCAGATGACGGACATGACCCCGCTGGGCCGCAACGGGCAGCCGGAGGATATCGCCGCGGCGGCCGCCTTCCTGCTTTCGGACGACGCCGCCTTCATCTCCGGCCAGGTGCTGGTGGTGGATGGCGGCTGGCTGACGACACGATACCGCGCGCAGCCCGAGGGGTGAGCGTGATGGAAGGGAGCAAGAGTCTTCTTTTTCAGAAGAAAAAGAAGCAAAAAGACTTTTCCGATCGAAGCATGGATCCTTCGCTTCGCTCAGGACAAGGTTTTTTGGTTCTTTTTTTCAAAAAAGAACATGCTTCCTTTCTTGAGTAGATTAAATCCCTGCCACGACCTAGGAGTTCCCCATGGCCGACCTGTTTGTCTGCCTGACCTTTGACCACGACAACACCTCGTCCGCGATCTCTCGCGGGCAGACCTCGCCCACGCTCATCAGCCGGGGCGATTTCGGCATTCCGGCGGCGCAGCGCATCCTGCGGCTGCTGAACGAGCAGCGCATTCCGACGACCTGGTTCATTCCGGGGCACACGATCGACAGCTACCCGTCCTGCGTGGCGGCGGTGCATGCCGCGGGCCATGAGATCGGCAACCATGGCTGGACGCATCGCGTGCCCTCCACGCTCGGGCCGGAAGGCGAGGAGCAGGAGCTGATCCGGGGCAATGAGAGCATCATGCGCCTGACCGGCAAGGCGCCGCGCGGCTATCGTTCGCCGGCGTGGGACCTGAGCGATGTGTCCGTGGACCTGCTGATGAAGCATGGCTTCGTGTACGACAGCTCCATGATGGGGCACGACTACATCCCCTACCAGGCGCGCAAGGGCGACCGGATCGAGTTGCTGGAGCCGCTGGAATTCGGGCCCGACACCCCGCTGGTGGAGATGCCGATCTCCTGGGCGCTGGATGACCACCCGCACTTCGAATACTCGCGCTCGCCGCAGGGCATCCTGCCCGGTGGCATGAACGCGCGGCTCGTGATCGAGAATTTCGTGAACGAGTTCAAGTATATGAAGAAGTACTACGACTGGGGCATCCTGACCTACACGTTCCATCCGCATGTGATCGGGCGCGGGCACCGGATGTTCATGCTGGAGCACATGATCGACGTGCTGAAGCGCGAAGGCGCGAACTTCGTGACGATGGAAACCGCGGTTGGGGAATACAAGGCGCGGTATCCAAACGGGGTGACTTTGCGCGGGCGGTAAGGGAAGACAAGGCGAGGGGCTCTGCCCCTCGACCCCGCTGGGGCCTGAGGCCCCAGACCCCCATTCATTTGCTGCCCAACGGCAGAGGGGGTGCCTGTCAGGATCAATGATCCTGACAGGCAC
>CANHKG010000262.1 GCA_947460455.1 Rhodospirillales bacterium
GGCCACCCGCCCCAGCGCCGCCGCCGGCACCGCATGCGCCGTATCCGCCATCCGCCACGGCCCCGTCACCTCGCGCGCCAGGAACCGGTCGAACCCTGTCCCTGAAACCACCTCCACCACCCGCGCCAGAACATCCGCCGCGACCTGCTCCTCCCACACCGCCCCGGGCTGGCGCAGCAGCGGCAACCGCGCCAGCGCCTCCATCGCCTCGGCCAGCGTCTTGTCCGGCGCCTGCACCCCGGCCTCGGCATACAACCGCCCCACCCCGGTTTCTGGCACCGCCTCTGCCTCGGTGAACCCCGCGGTCTGCCGCAGCAGATCATGCACCGTGATCGGCCGCCGCGCCCGCTCCAGCGCCACCTCCACCGTGCCGTCTTCCTTGCGCGTTTCCACCGCCACCTTCATCTCGCGGAACGCCGGCAGATGCGCCGCCACGGGGTCGGACAGCTTCAACCGCCCGCGCTCCACCAGTACCATCGCCGCCACCGCCGCCAGCGCCCGCGTCATCCCGCCCAGCGGAAAAATCGCATCCGGCCGCAACGCTTCCGCCTGCGCGCTGTCCCGAAACCCCACCGCCCGCAGCCAGCCGAGCTTGCCCTGCCGCGCCAACCCCAGAACCGCCCCGTTGATCCGCCCCTCGGCCACGGTCGCCGCCAGAACCTCGGTCACCTGCGCCAGCCGCTGCGGCGACAGCCCCACCGCATCCGGCACCGCCACCGGCAAGGGAGACGCCACAACCGCCGGCCGAACCTGCGCCGCCGCCATACCTGGCACCAGCATCCCGCCGACGGCCAACAGCGCACGTCTCTGCATCGTCACTCCCCCTAAGCAAGACGCTTCTTTTTCTGAAGAAAAAGAAGCAAAAAGACTTTTATGACTTGGCGCCCATTCCTCTATGTCGGCGGACGAATAAAAGTTTTTTGGTTCTTTTTTTCAAAAAAAAACCGCTTTCTTGCTCCAAGCAAACGTCAACTCATGCTTGTTGTGAAACAGATGAAACACCCGCCCCCCGGGAATGGCCGCGAACGCCTCCGCCGCCGCATGGTCCGTGTCTCCCTGGAACTTGATCGTGCACACGATCCGCCCCGCCAGGCCTGAGTCCACCCACTTCCCCACCATCTCCAGCAGCGGCCCGGGATAGGCGATCACGTCGCTGAACACCCAGTCCACCGCCTCCGGCACCACGGTGAACGCGCTGCCCTGCCGGAACGAAACCCCCGGCATTGCCGCCACCCTGGGCTCCAACGGCGACCGGTCCACCGCCACCACCGAAGCGCCCAGCTTGGCAATCGCCCAGGTCCAACCCCCCGGCGAGGCCCCAAGATCCAGGCAGGTCTCTCCCGCCCCGGGCCAGGCCCCGATCCGCGTGCAGGCTTCCCACAGTTTCAGATAAGCCCGGCTCGGCGGCCCTATCCGGTCCTCCTCGAACCGGCATTCCCCGCTCACGAACGGGCTGGTCTTGGTCGGGCTCGCCAGCATCCGGTCGGGCGCCAGCAGCGTCCACGCGCCCAGATGACCCGCCGGCGCCGGCTCCGGAAACACCAGCGCACGCGCCTTCACCGGCGGCAGCCGCTCGGAAATCAGCGCCATCCGCCGATGATGTGAAACCCCGTACGCCGCCCAGTTGCGCTGCATCCCCCGCAACGCATCCGCGGCCGCCTTCACGGAGGCGACCTCGATCTCGCGCGGATCGGTCCACACCTCCAGCGCCCAGGCGCTCGCCACCGGGGCGGCCTCGCTCAGCGCCAGCCGCCCATGCCAGGCCGAAACCGTCACGCCGGCCCGCGCCAGCTCCTCCTCCAGCACCGGCTCCAGCCCCTCGGCGGCCAGGTAGGCAGACCCTATCAACGCCCGCGCTTCTTGAACGCCGCCAGCAGCAGCATCAGCCAGCCGATCATCAGCATCACGCCGCCGAACGGCGCCACGCTGCCCACCGGCCAGCCGCCCAGGTGCTTGCCATAGATCCCGCCGCAGAAGCCCAGCAGCCCCAGCACGAAGAACGTGCCGGCGAAATTGCACCACCGCCCGCCGCGCACCCCGCACACCAGCAGCACGATGGCATGCGTCCCCTGCGCCAGCGCGGCATCGCGCACCGCCAGCGCCGCCGCCGGGTCCATCTTCAAATGCGCGGCCACGGCGGCCATCGCCACCCCGCCCAACCCCGCCAAAGCCCCAAGCCCGAACCAGATCCTGTCCATGTGCCGAGATTATCCCCCGTTCCCCTGTTCCGCCATGCGCCCTCGATATAGTGTTGGTTATGCCCCGCGGTGACCTCTTCCCCGATATCGGACCCTTCCAGACCGGCTTTTTGCCGCTCTCCGAAGGCCACACCATGTATTGGGAGCAGGTCGGCAACCCCCGCGGCGTGCCCGTCCTGTTCCTCCACGGCGGCCCCGGTGCTGGCGCCGGCACCATCCACCGCCGCTTTTTCGACCCTGGCTTCTGGCGCGTGGTCATCTTCGACCAGCGCGGCGCCGGCCGCTCCCGCCCCATGGGCAGCCTGGCCGCCAACACCACCCCGCACCTGGTCGAAGACATCGAGGTGCTGCGAAAGCACCTCGGCATCGAGAAATTCCTGCTCTTCGGCGGCTCCTGGGGCTCCACCCTCGCTTTGGCCTACGCCCAGGCCCACCCCGATCGCGTCGCCGGCTGCGTGCTGCGCGGCATCTTCCTCGGCCGCCAGCCAGAGGTCGATTGGTTCATGCACGGCCTCGCCGCCGTCTTCCCCGAAGCCCACGCCGCCTTCGCCGGCCACCTGCCCGAAGCCGAGCGCGGCGACCTCCTTGGCAACTACATGAAGCGCCTCACCGACCCTGACCCGGCCATCCACATGCCCGCCGCCCGCGCCTGGTCGATGTACGAAGGCTCCTGCTCCACCCTGCTGCCCAGCCCCGATACCGTCGCCAACTTCGCCCAGGACCGAACCGCCCTCGGCCTTGCCCGCATCGAAGCCCACTACTTCGTCCACAAGCTGTTCCTGCCGGAAGGCGGGTTGCTGGCGCACATGAACCGCATCGCCCATATCCCGGCCGATATCGTTCAAGGCCGCTACGACATGGTGTGCCCCCCCGTGAGCGCCTTCGACCTCACCCACGCCTGGCCCAGCGCCCGCCTCACCATCATCCCCGATGCCGGGCACTCCGCGCTGGAGCCCGGCGTCCGGCGCGCCCTGATCGCTGCGGTCGAAAGGCTCAGGGAAAGGCTCTAGGGTTTTGGCCGTCGTGGGGGTTGCCTCGTTGCTTCCGCCATGGGGACGAACACAGACCGCGCCCGCCACGAGCGCCCTGGCCTGCGCTATCCCAGCGACCTGACCGACGAGGAACAGACGCTGATCGGACCGGTGATCCCGCCGGTGAAACGCGGCGGCAACACGCAGGCGATCGGCGTGCACGCGGTGGCCAGCGGTGTCGTGTACAGGCCGGGCACGCGGCCAGCCCAACGGCTGCGATCGTCACGCTCAGTCGCGTGCCTGACATCGGCAGCCAGAGCGACAAGGATGCCGAAAAAGGGAGCGCCCGGTCGATCCGGCTGGCTGCGACGATGGCAAGAACATCAAATCAACCAAGATGACGTCATCGTCGCCATCTCCCGCGTTGCAGCCGCCCTGCGCCAGGCGCCTGACCTTCAAGCGCTTCGTCCTCAGTGCCACCGACACCGCCCACTCCTTCTTCTCAGCCCTCTGCATCGCAGCCACCGTCATGTTCTGGCTTCGATGTTGAGGCCTGGGCCTAGACCACCTTCCCGAAGATGGCGCCGATGGCCGCTGTGAGACCCATCGCGAACGCACCCCAGAATGTGACGCGGATGGTTGGCTTCAGCACCCCGGCCCCACCAGCCTTGGCGCCGATGGCCCCCAGCAGTGCCAGGAATGCCAGTGAGGCGCCCGACACGACCGGGACAAGCAGGGCCGAGGGTGAAACGATGACCATCAGCAGCGGCATGGCGGCGCCGACCGCGAAGGTCGCGGCAGATGCCAGGGCGGCCTGGATCGGCCTGGCCGTTGTGATTTCCGAGATGCCGAGCTCATCCCGTGCATGGGCCCCGAGAGCGTCCTTGGCCATCAGCTGGGCCGCAACCTGCCGGGCCAATGGTGGCTCTACCCCGCGCTGAACGTAGATGCTGGCAAGCTCGTCTAGCTCGAAGTCGGGCGTGTCGCGCAGTTCCTGGCGCTCGCGATCCAGGTCGGCGCGTTCGGTATCGGATTGCGAGCTGACTGATACATACTCTCCCGCGGCCATGGACATGGCCCCGGCCACGAGCCCCGCGACGCCGGCGATCAGGATGTCGCTTTGCGTCGTCGCCGCGGCCGCGACACCCACAATGAGGCTGGCGGTCGAGACGATTCCATCATTTGCGCCGAGCACGGCGGCGCGCAACCAACCGATGCGCGAGACGAGGTGCCGTTCCGGGTGCAGGTGCAGGCGTGGCATAGGGATGACCTTTGACAGTGGCTGGCAGGATTCCAGCTCAGTCCTTCCTTCGACCGTCGCGTCCTTCGCGCCGCGGCGCCCGCCCCGGGTACCACCGGCGGTGGTTCGCACGCCGATATCCGCCACGCAGCGGCGCATGGCAGGCGATGCAATCCGTCGCCAGCTTCGCATGCGCCGGCGCCAGCGGGCCGGGGCTTACCGTCAGGGGTGCGATGGGAATCCGGCCGGGAATGGCGGCAGCGCCACCCCGTCCATTGACACCCGATGGAACGAGCATTGCGTCCGTAGCGCATTCTCGAACGCGCGCCGCGGCACACGGAACTCATGCAGGCCCGGCCAGGCGGGTGCCGCGGGGTCTGGGCCTATGGAGGAAGGGAGCTGGAGCGCCGTCACCCGTGCTTGTCGAGCGCGGGGCGTCCTTGTACGGACCAGTCGGCCGGTTCGTCGTCTTGATCCGTCGCCGCTACCGCCGCCGTCGCCTGCACCTTGCCGGGTTTGTGATGGGCGGGCGCATAGATGGCGCACACCTGCATCGGTATCGCCCCGATGTTGGTGATGTTGTGCCAGGTGCCGGCCGGAACAAGAACGCACCAGCCATCCGATACGTTGCTTTCGAAGGGCATGTCGTCCTTCGCTGGCCCCATCTGCACGTGGCCGCGGCCGGCCTCAAGGTGCAGGAACTGATCCGTCTCCGGATGCGCTTCAAGGCCGATATCGCCGCCAACGGGGATCGACATCAGCGTGACCTGCAGATGGCGCCCGCTCCAGGCGGCGGTGCGATAGTTCCGGTTTTCCTTCGTCGCGCTCTCGATGTCGAAGGAGTGCGGCTGTGGGCCAATATCCTTGATCGTCATGGTGACCTCATCGTGTATGGCTCCAGGCGCAGGCTTTTGCCTGCCCGGCCGGTGGCCCGCGTCCTTGCCCGGGTTCAACGCGCGAGAGCGGGAAAAGGACCATCACTGGCGAAACATATTTCGCCCGCTGGCCGATCCCTGGATACGAACTATCCCGGATCACCCTTGGGCCGATCCGGCCGGCCGCGCGTTGTACCAGGGCGCCCCCCCTGCTTCGGTCCGGGGCATTCGGCACCAGGTGCCTCAAGGGATAGCCACCATGCTGGATGCACCAATCGCCGGATCGGTCGGCAGCGGCCTCGGCGAGCAGGAAGCCGCGGCACGCCTGAAGGCCGATGGCCCCAACGAATTGGCGCGCGCCGGGCGGCGCACGCCATTCCGGATTGTGCTGGAGGTGCTGCGCGAGCCGATGCTGGCACTGCTGCTGGGCGGTGGTGTCCTCTACCTTCTGCTCGGCAGCCCGGAGGAGGCGTTGATCCTCCTTGCATTCGCGCTGTTCTCCATCGTGATCACGGTGGTCCAGGAAAGCCGCACCGAGCGCGTGCTGGAGGCGCTGCGTGACCTGACCAGCCCGCGGGCGCTGGTGATCCGCGGGGGCGAACGCAAGCGCATTGCCGGTCGCGAGGTGGTGCGCGGCGATGTGGTGGTGCTGGCCGAAGGTGATCGCGTGCCGGCCGACGCCAGGTTGATCGAGGCCAACGACGTCCAGACCGATGAATCGCTGCTGACCGGAGAGTCGGTTCCGGTGCGCAAGGTGGCGAGCGCGACGTCGCCCCCGGCGCGCCCGGGCGGCGATGATCTGCCGCATGTCTTCTCCGGCTCGCTGGTGGTGCGCGGCAGCGGTATCGCCGAGGTGACCGCAACGGGCCGCCATAGCGAGATCGGCAAGATCGGCCAGACACTGAACGCGCTGGAGACCGAGCCGCCGCGGTTGCAGGCGCAGATGCGCAAGCTGGTGAAGCTCTGCGCGACCTTCGGCGGCATCGTCAGCATCCTGGCCGTGGTGCTCTATGGAACATTGCGCGGCGGCTGGCTGGATGCATTGCTCGCCGGCATCGCCATCGGCATGTCGATGCTGCCGGAGGAACTGCCCGTCGTGCTCACCGTCTTCATGGCGATGGGCGCCTGGCGGATCTCGAAGGCCCGGGTGTTGACGCGCCGCGCGGCGGCGATCGAAACGCTCGGGTCCGCCACCGTGCTCTGCACCGACAAGACGGGCACGCTGACCCAGAACCGCATGACGGTGGCCAGGTTGTGCCTGCCGGATGGCACGGTGTTCACACC
>CANHKG010000263.1 GCA_947460455.1 Rhodospirillales bacterium
TCAAAAACCATCGCCCCCGCGCGCATGATTCACGCAACGCGCAATCGGGGCGGCTAGCGCTGCCGCCGGCCTTTGGCCGCCACCTTCGGTGATTCAGGGGCTTTGGCCGCCGCCGGGCCCGTGGGTGCCGCGGCCCGTGCCACCTCCGGAGAAGATGGCGCAGCCGCCCCGTCGGCCATGAAGGCGGCCAGCCGCACATAAACGCCGTGTTGCAGCGTGTCGGGTTTGCCGAGGATCAGCCAGTCCAATGTAACCGGCAACGCTTCGCACAGCCGCGCCACCTGGTGCCATTTCGGCATCGCCCGGCCATTCAGCCATGTATCGACGGCAGCGCGCTCCGCACCGCAAAGATCAGCAATCGACTGGGCGGTGCCATAGCCGAATTCCGCAGCCGTGGCCCGCAGGCGGCGGCCAAATTGGACCTTGAACGGGTCTTTTATCATCCCCGCAAGGTAGCAGCCACCTCCTGCTTCTGGCGTGCAACGAGAGATAGCATGTTCATCCGCAATGGAAGGCTTATGAGATGCAAAATTACTTTGTACATCGCGGGCATGATTGCGGCTGACAGCATCAACGCCTTCGGAGCAAGCCACGCCATCGCCACCACCACGGGGCCAGGCTCATGCTCGGCGAACCCCGCACCGGCCTCTACCCCGCCGCCCCCATGTGACAGTTGTGTCACACGCCGTCATGCGTCCGGCAAACTCACCTTTCGCACTCTCGCCCCCATGGAGTCGGGGAAGAGAATGCAACCAGAAGAACCGATCGTCGCAGGCGCTTGCCCCGTGTGCGATGGGCATCGGCGCGCCGTGCTGGCCCGCGGCGGCCGCGACGACCCCGCCCTCACCACCGTCGTCTGCTGCGGCTGCGGCATGGTCAGCCACCACCCGCTGCCGGATCCCGCCGCCGTCGCCGCCTACTACGCGCGCGAATACCGCCTCGCCCACAAGGGCGCGGCCGACCCGAAGCCCAAGCACGTCCTGCGCGCCCTGCGTGGCGCCGTCGCCCGCGCCCGCCGCCTCGCGCCGCTCCTGCCGCCGGGTGCGCGCGTGCTCGATATCGGCGCCTCCTCCGGCGAGTTCACCCATGTCATGGCCCGCGGCGGCTTCCAGGCCACCGGCATGGAACCCAACCAGGGCTACGCCGCCTTCGCCCGCCGCACCTACGCCGCCCCCATCCACGAAGGCGGCTACGAGGCCGCGCCAGAGGTGCCAGGCGGCTATCACCTGATCACCCTCAACCACGTGCTGGAACACCTGCCGGACCCCGCCGCGGCACTCTCCCGCTTCCACGCGCTGCTCGCCCCCGAAGGCCTGCTCTTCCTGGAGGTGCCGAACCTCCTCGGCGTGCAGAAGCGCGCCGCCACCCTGTTCCACACCGCCCATATCTGGAACTTCACGCCGCAAACCCTGGCCGGCCTCGCCGCCCGCCACGGCTTCACCCCGCTGGCCGGCGAAAACCTCGCCGAAACCTCCGTGGTCTTCCGCCGCCTGCCGGCCCCATGCCCCCTCCCGCCCGATCCCGCCCTGGCCGCCCGCCTGCGCCGCCAGGTCGCGGAGCACCAGGGCACGCTGGCCTACATCCTCTCCGGCACCGCCTTCCGCCGCCGCTGGCACCGCCTGGGCCGCGCGCTGGAGGAATGGCGCACCCTGCGCCAGCACCGCTGCACCACCACCCTGGCCCAGGCCCTCACCGCCGCCGCCCTGCCGGGCGGGTCGGACAGAATTAATAAAAAATAACTAACATTCGCGTTGGCGCGCCGCTTGCCGTCAGGCAGAATGACGGTGATGACAGCACATCCACTCACCCTGGCCGAGCAGTTCGCCCACCTGCACCATTCCGCGAAAGCGGAAGGCGCAGCCGCGCGCGCACGCCTGGATGTCGCGCAGGCCCTGTTGCTGGCCCTTCTCGCCACGCTGTTCGGCCGCCTGGAACGTCTCGCCCTGCGCCAGGTCGCGCCCCGCCCCGCGCAGCGCCTCCGCCATTCCCCCTACGCCACGCCCCACAACACGCCCGGCCCCCGCCGCGCCCGCCACCGCGGCCCCGTGCCCCCGCGCGCGTACCGTCTCGGCCGATTCACGCCGTGGTGGACCCGCAACCGCGGCGCAAGAGCGATTCCCAGCCAATCCCCCAAACCGCGCCCCGCCCGCCCCGCCCGCGCCCCACCCCTCCCAACCCCACACCCCATCAGTCGCCAAAACACACCCCAACCGGGGTGCGCCTCCGCACGCCCAGAGAATCCCCGCTCCTCCCTTGCCTTGCTCCTCTGTGCCTCTGTGTCTCCGTGCCCACTTTCTTTCTTGCGTCCTCCGCGCCCCCACCCACCCATTTGACTTCCCCCGCCGCACGCGCCACCACGCGCCATCCCGCCGGAGGAACCCGCCCAATGCCCGCCGACCGCACCACCCTGCGCGCCTTCCTGTCCGCCAACGAACAGGCCGAGACCGAAATGCTCGCCGCCCTGGTCCGCGAACCCTCCGACAACCCTCCCGGGGATTGCGCCCGCCACGCCGAAGTCACCGCGAAGCTCCTGGAAGCCCTCGGCTTCACCGTGGAACGCCACAAGGTCCCCACCGAGCTCTGCCGCAAGCACGGCATGATCAGCGCCACCAACCTGGTCGCCCGCAAAGCCTACGGCCCCGGCCCCACCATCGCGCTCAATTCCCATGGCGACGTCGTCCCCCCCGGCACCGGCTGGACCACCGACCCCTACGGCGCCGAAATCCGCGACGGATGGATGTACGGCCGCGGTGCCGCGGTCTCGAAGTCGGATATCGCCACCTACGCCTACGCCATGCTCGCGCTCGAAAAATCCGGCCTGAAGCACGGCACCATCGAACTCCACGTCACCTACGATGAGGAAACCGGCGGCGAGATCGGCCCGCAATACCTGCTGGAACAGGGCATCTCCAAGCCCGACCTGGCACTCGGTGCCGGCTTCTCCTACCAGGTCGTGGAAGCCCATAACGGCTGCCTGCACCTCGAAGTCGAAGTCACCGGCCGCTCCGCCCACGCCGCCAAGCCGTACACCGGCATCGATGCGCTGGAAGCCGCCACCACCATCCTCTCCGCCCTCTACGCCTGGCGCGGCGAGCTCGCCCACCGCGTCTCCAAAACCCCCGGCATCGGCGCCCCACAGCTCACCGTCGGCCTCATCGAAGGCGGCATCAACACCAACGTGGTGCCGGATCGCGTCACCCTGCGCCTCGATCGCCGCATTGTGCCCGATGAAACCCCCGCCGAGGTCGAAGCCGAACTCCGCGCCGTCATCGAGGGTGCCGCCCGCGCCCACCCCCGCGCCGGCCTCTCCATCCGCCGCATCCTGCTCGCCACCCCCCTCACCCCCACCCCAGCGGCAGCCGCCCTCACCCAACTTCTCTGCCGGCACGCCAGCGCGGAACTGAACACCGAAGTCACCGCCGGCGGCGTGCCCCTCTACACCGATGCCCGCCACTACGCCGCCGCCGGCGTACCCATCGTCCTCTACGGCGCCGGCCCGCGCAGCATCGAGGAAGCCAACGCCCACCGCGCCGACGAACGCGTCCGCCCGTCGGATCTCCACGCCGCCACCCGCGTTGTCGCCCTGGCCCTGGCCGACCTGCTCGAAGCCTGATTGTCCGGCCTCGCCGAATACTCCTGCCGCCCCTGTCGAATTGACTCGGCAGGGGTGGGCCGCCACATCAACGCCGGAACGAACCACAAGGGGCCAACATGACCGATACCATCCGCGTGCTGGGCATTTCCGGAAGCCTCCGCAAGGATAGCTGGAACACCCTCCTCCTCCGCGCCGCCCAGAAGATCGCCCCCGCCGGCATGTCGATCGAGATCGCCAGCATCCGCGACCTGCCGTTCTACGACGGCGACGTGGAAGCCGCCGGCACGCCCGCCTCCGTCGCCACCTTCCGCGAACAGATCCGCGCCGCCGACGCCCTGCTGATCGCCTCGCCAGAATACAACGCCTCGGTCTCCGGCGTGCTCAAGAACGCCATCGACTGGGCCAGCCGCCCGCCGAGCCAGCCGCTCGATGGCAAGCCCATCGCCGTCTTCGGCACCAGCCCCGGCGCCACCGGCACCATTCGCGGCCAGCAGCATCTGCGCCAGATCCTGGCCAACGTGAACGGCCTGGTCCTCGTCCAGCCCGTCGTCGCCATCGGCATGGCCGCCCAGCGCCTGGATGCCGATGCCAACATCACGGATGAAGCCACCCGCAAGTTCGTGGAAACCATGCTCGCCAAGCTGGTCGACTGGACCCGTCGCCTGAAGTAGCCAATCCTGCCCCTCCGGCCCCGCAAGGCCGGAGGGGACCGCCATGAAGCTTGAGATCACCGAACGCCTGTCCTTCGCCGCCGGCACCCCCTTCGGCGAAACCGGCCCCTACGAACGCCTCAAGGCCCGCTTCCACGGCGCCGTCGACCCCGCCCAGCAGCCGATCACCGACATCGCCCACGCCCCCACCGGCCCGAACGGCCTGGTCCACTACGCCGCCGATGTCGTCATCCTCCGCCCCGCCGACCCCGCCCGCGGCAACCGCCGCCTGTTCGTCGATTGGGGCAACCGCGGCAACAAGCGCGCCCTACGCGCCTTCAACGACGCCCCGCAAACCAACGACCCCATCACCCCAGCCCACGCCGGCAACGGCTTCCTGTTCCGCCGCGGCTACACCATCGTCTTCGCCGCCTGGCAGGGCGACCTCCTCCCCGGCGACGGCCGCATGCTGCTAGACCTCCCCGTCGCGCACCAGAACGGCCACCCCCTCCGCGGCCGCATCCGCACCGAGATCGTCGGCCGCCCAGACTGCGACACGCTGCCTCTCTCCGGCTGGCCCAACACCCGCAGCCACCCCACCGTCTCGCTCGACACCAGCAAGGCCAGCCTCACCCGCCGCCGCTACCCCGGCAGCGCGCCGGAAACCCTGCACCCCTCCGCCTGGCACTTCGCCCGCATCCAGGGCCACCCCGGCGAGCGCGCCATCGTCCCGTGCCGCGAAACCATCCACCTGCCCGGCGGCTTCCAGCCCGGCTGGATCTACGAGCTGATCTACGAAGCCGAAGCCCCCCTCATCCTCGGCCTCGGCCACGCCGCCATCCGCGACCTCGTCACCCATTTGCGCCACGCCCCGGAAACCCCCACCCCGGGCATCGAGCGCGCCTATGGCTGGGGCCCCTCCCAAACCGGCCGCGCCATCCGCGACTTCATCTTCCACGGCTTCAACGGGGATCACGAAGGCCGCCGCGTCTTCGATGGCCTGATCCCCCATGTCGCCGGCGCCGGCCGCCTCAACACCGCCCGCTTCGCCAACCTCTCGGTGGCCGCCGGCCAGCAATACGAAGACCACTTCAACCCCGCCGACAGCTTCCCCTTCGCCTATGCCGAATGCACGGACCCCATCACCGGCCGCACCGACGCCATCCTGAAGCGCCCGGAGACGGACCCGCTGGTGATCCACACCCAAACCGCCACCGAATACTGGCAACGCCGCGGCTCGCTGGTGCACACCGACCCCACCGGCCGCGACCTGCCGATTCCCGCAAACGTGCGCCTGTTCCACTGGTCCAGCACCCAGCACAACATCGACCTGCCCGATACGCCCGACCCCGCCATCCGCAACCGCCTCAACGTCGTCGCCACCACCGCCCTCGCCCGCGCCATGCTGGATGCGATGGACCGCTGGGCGACAGACGGCACCCCGCCACCCCAAAGCCGCATCCCCACCGTCGCCGACGGCACGCTGGTCCCCTACGACACCTGGCGCCGCCAATTCTCCGCCATCCCCGGTGCCGCCATCCCGCGCGAGCCCAGCGACCTGCCGCATGTCGATTACGGCCCCCATTCCGCCCAGGGCATCCTGCGCGAACCGCCCGCCATCGACACCTCGCGCCACTATACCGTTCTGGTCCCTGCCGTGGACCGCGACGGCAACGAGCTGGCCGGCGTGCGCGCCCCTATGGTCGCCGCACCCTTGGCCACCTACACCGGCTGGAACCTGCGCACCCGCGGCCACGGCCACGGCGCCATGCACCAGTTCAGCGGCAGCACCATCCCCTTCGCCGACAGCGCGGAGGAACGCACCGTCACCAACGACCCCCGCCCCGCCATCGCCGAGCGCTACCCGGACCGGGACGGCTACGTCGCCGCCATCACCGCCGCCGCCTCCGCCCTCTGCCGCGAAGGCCTGATGCTGGCCGAAGACGTGCCCCGCGCCGAAGCCGCCGCCGCCAACTGGCACGCCCCGCGCCACGACGTGAAGTTGCCCTGACACCGGCCGCGAACGCCATTATAAGCGGCCCCAACGCAGAACCGCGCCAGAACAGGGAAGCCCATGTCCACCATCACCCGCCGCGCCGCCCTCGCCGCTGCTGCCACCCTTGCAGCGCCCTCGATCCTGCGCGCGCAAGCCGCCCCGCTGAAGATCGGCCTCGTCACCACCCTCTCCGGCCCCGGCGGCTATCTCGGCGCCGATATCCGCGATGCCATGCAACTCGCCGTGGAACAGGGCGCGCTGCCCGGCGTGCA
>CANHKG010000264.1 GCA_947460455.1 Rhodospirillales bacterium
ACGCGCTGTCCAACCTCGCCTCCGGCGGCGTGAAGGGCGGCGCGCTGATCGTCATCGGCGAGGATTACGGCGAAGGCAGCTCCATCATGCAGGAGCGCACCCACGCCTTCGCCATGAAGTCGCAGATCTGGCTGATGGACCCGCGGCCGAACCTGCCCAGCATCGTGGGCGCCGTGGAGCACGGCTTCGCGCTGTCGGAAGCCTCCAACACCCCGGTGATGCTCCAGCTGCGCATCCGCGCCTGCCACGTGCACGGCAGCTTCCCGGCCAAGGACAACCGCAAGCCCGCCTTCCCGCTGTCCCAGGCGCTGGAGACCCCGGTGCGCGACCCCATGCGCATCGTCCTGCCCCCGGCCAGCTACCTGCACGAGCAGGAGAAGATCAAAACCCGCTGGCCCAACGCCGTGCGCTACATCCGCGACCACGGCCTCAACGAAACCTTCGACGGCGACATCCGGGATCTCGGCATCATCACCCAGGGCGGCATGTACAACGGCGTCCTCCGCGCCCTGCACGGCCTCGGCCTCGCCACCATCGACGGCACCACCCGCATCCCCCTCCACGTGCTGAACGTGACCTACCCGCTGGTGGATGAAGACCTCGCCGCCTTCTGCGCGACCAAGCGCGCCGTGCTGATGGTGGAGGAAGGCCAGCCGGAATTCCTCGAACAGGCGCTCAACACCATCCTGCGTCGGGCGGACATCCCAACCCGCATCGCCGGCAAGGATGCCCTGCCCATGGCCGGCGAATACACCGCCCAAGTCCTCTCAGACGGAATGCGCGCCTTCCTGACCAAGCACGCGCCCGACCTCCCCCTCGCGCAGCCGCCCGACCCGCGCCCGCTGCTCGCCCAGCCCGCCATCGCCGCCCTCGCCCAGGCCGTGCCGCCGCGCCCGCCCAGCTTCTGCACCGGCTGCCCGGAACGCCCGATCTTCGCCGCGATGAAGCTGGTGCAGCAGGAACTTGGCCCGCACCACATCACCGGCGACATCGGCTGCCACCTGTTTGCGCTCAACGAGCCGTTCAACATCGGCTCCTCCACCATGGGCTACGGCCTCGGTTCCGCCTCCGCCGCCGCCTTCCAGGTCCCGGCCGGCAAGCGCGCCCTCTCGGTGATGGGCGATGGCGGCTTCTGGCACAACGGCCTGGTCAACGGCATCGGCAACGCCGTCTACAACCGGCACGACAGCGTCACCGTTATCGTCGACAACCACTACTCCGCCGCCACCGGCGGGCAGGACCTGCTTTCGTCCCGCGCCGAACCGCAGGGCCGCAGCACCAACCACCCGATCGAGGATGCCGTGCGCGGCGTCGGCGCCACCTGGGTGAGGCGCATCGACCGCACCTACGACGTGGCCAAACTGCGCGACACCCTGCGCGAAGCCCTCACCACCAAGGACCCCGGCCCCAAGTTTGTCATTGCGTCCTCGGAATGCATGCTGAACCGCCAGCGCCGCGAGCGCCCGCTCTTCGCCGCCGCGGTGCGCAAGGGCGAGCGCATGGTGAAACCCCGCTTCGGCGTGGATGAGGATGTCTGCACCGGCGACCACGCCTGCATCCGGCTCTCCGGCTGCCCCTCGCTCAGCACCAAGCCGAGCAACGACCCGCTGAAGCCCGACCCCGTCGCCGCCATCGACCAATCCTGCGTCGGCTGCGGCAATTGCGGGGAGGTGGCCGAAGCCGCCGTGCTCTGCCCCTCCTTCTACCGGGCGGACATCATCCACAACCCCACCTGGTGGGACCGCACGCTGGCCGCCCTGCGCAGCCGTGCCATCACCTGGCTGCAGGCCCGCCGCAGCGCCCGCGTGCTCGCCGTTTCATGAACCGCCCGCTCTGCATCGCCATCACCGCCATGGGCGGCCAGGGCGGCGGCGTGCTGGCCGACTGGATCGTCGACCTCGCCGAACACGAAGGCTGGACCGCGCAATCCACCTCCGTCCCCGGCGTTGCCCAGCGCACCGGCGCCACGATCTACTACGTGGAAATTATCAACACCCCGGGCGCCATCCTCGCCCTGATGCCCGTCCCCGGGGACGTCGATATCGTCATCGCCGCGGAACTGATGGAAGCCGGCCGCGCCATCCAGCGCGGCCTGGTCACCCCCAACCGCACCACCCTCATCGCCTCTACCCACCGCTCCCTTTCGATGGCGGAAAAGATCAAGCCCGGCGACGGCACCGCCCCCAGCCTCCCCATCCTCGAAGCCGCCGCGCTGGCCGCCCACCGCCTGCTGGCCGCCGACATGCAAGAAGCCGCCGAGCGCGCCGGCAGCGTCATCTCCGCCGCCCTGTTCGGCGCCCTGGCCGCCAGCGCCGCCCTCCCCTTCCCCCGCGAGGCCTTCGAGCAAACCATCCGCCGCGCCGGCCTGGCCGTGGAACCCAGCCTGCGCGCCTTCGCCGCCGGGCACGACGCCGTTGCTGCACCACCCCCAGCGCCCGCCACCCCCGCGCCCCCACCGCACCACATCGCCGGCCCCGACGCCGAACAACGCGCCTACGCCGCCGCCCTGTCCCGCCTCGCCGACTTTCCCGCGCCCGCGCGCGAGATGCTCACCCACGGCCTGCGCCGCACCGCGGATTACCAGGACGCCGCCTACGCCCACGAATACCTCGACCGCGTCGCCCCCTTCGCCACCGACCCCACCCTGGCCACCGAAGCCGCCCGCTGGATCGCGGTGGCCATGGCCTATGACGACCCGATCCGCGTCGCCGACCTGAAAACCCGCCCCACCCGCACCACCCGCCTGCACACCGAAATCGCCGCAACCCAAGCCCAGGTGATCGAAACCACCGAGTTCATGCACCCACGCGTGGACGAACTCCTCGCCACCCTGCCCGCCAAACTCGGCGCCCGCCTCGAACGCTCCCCCCTGGCCCGCCGCCTGCTCAAGACTGCTTTCGAACGCCCCCGCCGCGTTCGCACCAACACGCTTTGGGGTTTCCTCCAGCTCTGGCTCGTCGCCCGCTTGCGCCCGCGCCGCCGCACCCTGCTGCGCCACGCCCGCGAGATGGCCCACATCGAAACCTGGCTCGCCACCGTCCGCGCGCACGCCGCCACTCCCGCCCTGGCCACCGAGCTGCTCGCCTGCCGCCGCCTGGTAAAGGGCTACAGCGACACCCACAGCCGTGGCACCGCCAAGTTCGACCAGGTCCTCGCCGCCCTCCCCCTCGTCGCCCACCGGCCAGACGCTGCCGCCTGGATCCGCCGCCTGCGCGAAGCCGCGCTGGCCGACGAACACGGCACCCTCCTCGCCGGCGCCATCGCCACCCTCCGCACCCTGGACCACGAACCCGCCCATGCTTGAAATCCGGCCCGAACCCCCGCGCCAACCCGAAGTGATCGCCCTGCTCCAGGCGTCCGACGAAGCCGCCCAGGCGCTCTACCCGCCCGAAAGCAACCACCTGCTCGACGTATCGAGCCTGGAAAAACCCAGCGTCCGCTTTTTCGTCGCCCGCCGTGCCGGCACCGCCATCGGCTGCGGCTCCATCGTTCTGGCCGATGACGGCACCGCCGAGATCAAGCGCATGTTCGTCTCCGAAGCCGCCCGCGGCACCGGCTGCGCCCAGGCCCTCATGGCCACCCTGGAAGCCGCCGCCCGCGCCGAGGCCGTCACCGCGCTCCGCCTCGAAACCGGCATCCACAGCCACGCGGCACTCCGCCTCTATGAACGCCACGGCTTCGCCCGCCGCGGCCCCTTCGCCGATTACTGGGACGATCCCCTCAGCGTCTTCATGGAAAAGCCCCTGGCCCCGACCCGAAAGGACCACCCATGACCACCCTCGCCTCCCTCGCCGCCGACCTCCTCGCCGGCCGCGTCCGCGTCGTCGACCTCACCCAGACCCTCTCGCCCGATTTTCCCACCATCGTGCTGCCGCCCCAATTCGGCCAATGCGCCCCGTTCTCCATGGAAACCATCAGCCGCTACGACGACAAAGGCCCAGGCTGGTACTGGAACAACATCACCGTCGGCGAACACACCGGCACCCATTTCGACGCGCCCATCCACTGGGTCACCGGCAAGGACCTCCCGAACAACACCACCGATACGCTCCCGGTCCAGAACCTCATCGCCCCCGCCTGCGTCATCGACTGCTCGAAGGATGCAGCCGACAACGGCGACTACCTCCTCACCCCCGCCACCATCCAGGCCTGGGAAGCCCAGCACGGCATCATCCAAGCCGGCACCTGGGTTCTCTTCCGCACCGACTGGTCCAAGCGCTCCGGCGCCGCCTACGCCAACGTGCAGGAGGACGGCGCCCACACGCCGGGCCCCACCACCGAAGCCGTCCAGCTCCTCGTCGACCGCGGCGTCCTCGGCTTCGGCGTGGAAACCATCGGCACCGACGCCGGCCAGGCCCACCTGATGACCCCGATGTACCCCGCCCATACCCTCATGCACGGCGCCGGCCGCTACGGCCTGCAATGCCTCTGCAACCTCGACCAACTCCCCCCCACCGGCGCCCTCGTCATCGCCCCGCCTTTGAAAATCCAGGGCGGCTCCGGGTCTCCGCTGCGGGTGCTCGCGCTGATCCCAGCATAAGCAAGCAGTTCTTTTTTGGAAAAAAGAACCAAAAAACTTTTCCGACCTGCGCCCGTGCCAGACGACCTAGCACGGGTGCAAAGTCATAAAGTTTTTTTGCTTCTTTTTGTTCACAAAAAGAAGACTCTTCCTTAACCCTCTCAAGGAACGCCCCCCATGCACAAGCTCACCGGCTACCCGAACCGTTGGGGCCAGAAGCAGGGGGCGAACATCCGCTTCCACATCGCCAGCGCCGGCAACGCCCCCTTCGCCCTGCGCTTCGTTCGCCACATCTGCGCCGATCCGAATCCCGAAGGCCCAGGCTACGAGGAAATCGAGATGCCCTCGCCCCTGCCGGCCACGCTCCAGGGCCAGGAACAGGGCGCCTGGGCCGGCAGCTTCGCCCGTGCCGATGGCCTCGCCCTGCCCGCCGGCCCCCTGACCCTGCGCGCCACCATCTGGCCCACCACGCCCACCAAGGGCGAACAGGGCATCCTCTCGCTCGACATGCCGGGCTGGTCCCTCGCCCTCGCCATCGGCCCCAAGGGCGGCACCATCGCCCGCGCCACCAGCGGCACCGGCTCGGTCACCGCCACCGTCGCCGCCCCGCTGATGGCCCGCCACTGGTACACCGTCACCGCCACCCTGGCCGCGGACGGCACCCTCACGCTGGACCAGCGCCCCCACAAGCCGCTCAAGGATGCCGGCACCGCCACCGCACAGGGCGCTCCGCCCTGCCCCGGCGGCCCCGCCCGCGCCTTCATCGCCGCCCTGCCCCCTGCCGGCGCCAACCCGCTGGCCAGCACCCACTACAACGGCAAGATCGAGGCCCCCGCCATCCTCGCCGGCACATCCACAGTGGCAGCCTGGGATTTCTCGAAAGGCATCCCTACCCAAACCGCCTTCGACACCGGCCCCCAGCAGGCCCACGCCACCCTCGCAGCCCTGCCCACCCGCGCCATGACCGGCAGCACCTGGACCGGCACCGTCCACGACTGGAAGGCCGACCCCAGCCAATACGCCGCCATCCATTTCCACGACGACGACCAGGGCGACCTCGGCTGGTCCGAAACCTTCGCGCTCACCATCCCGGAATCATGGCCCAGCGGCTTCTACGCCGCCCACATCAAGAACGATGCAGGCGAGGACTACATCCCCTTCTTCGTCCGCCCCGCCAAGCCCAGCAGCGACGTCGCCTTCCTCGCCCCCACCTACACGTACCAGGTCTACGGCAACTTCGCGCGCGACAACCGCGGCGCCGAAATCCGCGAACGCGCCCAGGCCCGCGGCGCCCTGCTCGAAACGCCGGATATGAACCCCCAGTTCGGCCTCTCCACCTACAACCACCACTCCGATGGCTCCGGCGTCAGCCTGGTCTCCATGTTCCGCCCGCAGCTGGATACCCGCCCGCGCCAGATGCTCCATATGGACCCCGTCCACCCGCACGGCTCCGGCGGCCAGCGCATCGTAGTGGACAGCTACTTCATCCACTGGCTCCACCACGAAGGCATTTCGCACGACGTCATCACCGACCACGACCTGCACGAGGAAGGCATCGAAGCCCTCGCCCCCTACCGCGTCGTCATCGCCGCCCAGCACCCGGAATACCATTCAGACCGCATGATGCAGTCGCTAGAGGATTACCTCTCCGGTGGCGGCCGCCTGATGTATCTCGGCGGCAACGGCTTCTACTGGCGCGCCGAACCCTCCGAGCACGCCCCCGGCGCGCTGGAAGTCCGCCGCGCCGAATCCGGCATCCGCACCTGGGCCACCGAGCCAGGCGAGAACTACAACCAGTTCGGCGGCGGCT
>CANHKG010000265.1 GCA_947460455.1 Rhodospirillales bacterium
CGGAGGCGCTGCAGGCGCTGGCATGGTGGCGCTTCGCCCCCTGGCAACTCGGTGCCGCACCATTCCACCAGGCAGAGGAACTGGTGCCCTACCTCCGCGACCTGATCCCAACCCTCTCCGAATACGCACCCGCGCTCATCGATCTGCGCTGCCTGGTCAAAGACACCTGATCCATCGCCGCCCCACCGTTTGCCCGCACATCCCCAAAACCGCCGGGCAGAGTGTCCACGCCTTCATGGAGGCCTCCTTCACCCAGGCGGACATCTACCCCGCCTGGGACAATGAACAACTTATCGGCCTTTCCGTGCCCCTCATGCGAACGTTCCAGTTGCTCTCCGGCCATCTCGCCTGGTCACAGCTGGCCTGCATCGGCGGTGACCCCTTCATCTTCACGATCCGCTGGACCGCATCATGTCGTTCTACTTCTTCCTTCGTCGGCAGGCACAGAACCTCACCGAGGAAGAACTGCATACGACACATCACCGCGGCTTACGCGCGGCACTGGAACTCACCCCGGATGACTACTTCTGCGGTGGGCCAGGTGAAATACGGCAACTCATCGACGACCACTTCGAGAACTTGTACACATTCTACCTTGCCGTCCGCACCTATGATGCAAGGAAGCGCATCTCCGGTCGGATCTGAACCGGGCCTGGAATGTTGTCGGTGGCGCAGGTGGTCAAGTGCGCAATGGATAACGTGCATACGCTCAGTGCTGTCTATCGCATGGCAGACCTGGCGCGGCTGGAGCAGGATCTCCGTTCGTTGGGCGTCGGCATGGCCGATACGTTCCTGGTGGCGTCTCGCGACAACATGGGCGAAGGCAACACATTGAGCCGCTTGGCCGCCCTGGCCAGGATCGGCCCATGCGAACGCGCGCTGCAGCGGATCGGCGAGATGATTCGATACGACCAGATCATCTGGCAGGATCATGACCTGCTTCAGGCGGCGGCATAGCCCGGCCCCGCCCCAATGTCGGCCACCAACCGCGTCACGGCCGGCCACACCAGCGTACCGCCGGAATAACCGCCATTGTCATGGGGGTCATGCAGCACGGGCCAGCTTCGTGGCGCTGCATTGCGATGAGGGCCTCGTAGGCTTCATGCCCCGCATCGTGGCGGCTGTGGGTTTGCATCACCTGATCCAAACCGTCACCGCAGGCACTCTTGGTACCCTTGGCGGTCTCATCGAAGCTGATGGCCTCTTCAACTACCCGCAGGGCTCCAGCGTTTGCCGGTCCTGACCAATCCATTGGAGAGAATATCCATAAAACTGTGGTGGCGTGCGACCGTGGAATTGCGCCGGCTGATCGCGGATGACCGCCGCGAGGTGCGCAACCTGCTGAGGCGGGCCGAGGAGGGACTGGCTGGCCAATCTGCCGGAACTAAAGGGAAGGGGGGCTTTCTCTCCCCCCCAACCTATAGAGGCCGGTTAGCGACCGCCACGACGCTGATCTGCCGCCCGGGCACCGCACGACGAGCCATCCCGAGCCGTCTGGTATGAATGATCGCAGCTTTGCGCTGCGGCTTCTACGGGAAGGATGAAATGTGCAACAGAAAACGCAAATAACGATGCGACAATTATCTTCATGGAACGCTCCTATATCTAACGATGAACGTATGCGCTCATGCCATTATTATTGCAAATAGAAATACAGCGTACCGGATTGCGATCTGGATTTCCTGGCTGCCGCTGCTTCTGAGCCAGAGGCAATCGCGGCTTCAGGCAGTAATAAACAATTCGGTCTCCCTTGCTCGGGATCGGCATTCTCTGCCACATGCTCGAAGTTCTGGAACTTATAGAGAACATATGGATGGCCCGGGGTTGGCAAACCACGATGGATGCACGGCTGGATGCCTTCGCCATCTGGCATTTCCGCGTGCATTGCGCCGGGTGCCGGCTGACGGTGTAGATAGAGGCGGATCGCCTTCGCGCCCAGTATCCGGAACTACACGTTCCCCAAGCCGTGGTGCGCATGAAGTGCAGCCGGTACGGGGAGTCGCCAGGGGCTGTGGCCCTGGCCCATGGACATGAAGGTGACGGGCGAGGGCATCGGCAGCAAATGGAGTTGCTATAGGCAGACCGTCCTGGTCATCTTGCGTGGTCGCTCGATCGTTTAACCCGCATATCAATCGCATTTGGCAGGACATCGAGCTGAGGATGAGCGATGCAGAAGAAGCCGAGATCGAGGCGCCGGCTTGGTGGCATCGGCTATTTGGCCGAAGGCTAGCCGAGGCTAAAGCGCGCCACTGGGCTACATCGCTCGATAGCCGCCTTAACCCGAGCCACAGCGACCTCCGGTCGGAAGATGACGGGGCTGAACCGATACGTCACCTTCGACCGGCGCGCAGCAATCCCTTCGACGATAACTTCGCCCAAGTCCTCGGAGTTCGTCTTGCTGTGCAACACAACCCGCGCCAGACGGTCGGGGAGGCTAAGCGTCTGGCTAGGACGGTGAAAGCGATCGTCCAACGTCTCGACCAAGCAGGCAGAGTTCCGTGTGTAGTCGTCATCGACTTCTGCGATCAGACTAGGCTTTTGGGCTCGGAACATCTCTATAGTCGAGAGTTCGCAGCCACACAGAAGGGCGACGCCTCCTAGAGCCAATAACGCTTGGCGTAGGCGGTCTATTCCTTCTACGCGTCGGTTCAGTTTGTGATCCATCAGCTTGCATACCTCCGAACCAAATATGCACAGCCGGTAAGTGGCGTCCTAGCGATTGTTGGCCGTGCAGATTGAGGTTGGTCGCATGCTGGCCCGGTAGTCTGTTCTTCATGTTGCCCAAGCCGTTGAACGCATGAAGTGCAGTCGGAGCAGGAAGCTTCTGGCGGCTGTGCATCTGGCCGATGGCTATGAAGACGACGGGCGCGAGGGGCGGCAGAAGATCGACCTGTTGCCGTAACCAGCGCCTGATGCGCGTTTTCTGGGCATGAAGACGACGGTCGGGGCCTGGTCGAGATCGAGGGAATGGAGTGCATCTGAACGAACCCGGCAACGCACCATTATCGTCCGGCCGGGGGCCGCCATGTCGTTTCAGTAACCCACCTCCCGTATTTCCACACAACCTCGTGCTCTCTGAGCGTCGTTGGTTCCCATCCCGGTGGCAGCGACAAATGGAGCAATACTTCAGGCGAAGGACGCTTGCCATCTTCAAGGCGACGCTGGCGGTTCGCCACCCACGTTGACCCAGACCACTCCGCCCACGGCGGAAGCACGCCGGGGATATAGCGACTAATGTCTATCCGAACGTCGGAGGAAAAGCGTCGGACGATTCGCCATTGTAGGAGGGCCAAAACCACCGAGGCAGGTAGCATCCGATTGCCCTTCTGCGACGGTTGTGCCGTGTTATTGCCCCATGATGGCCAAACTAAAAGGCCGCAGATCAGCAACCTATTGAAAACGTTGGCGTCCCGTAGGGGATTCGAACCCCTGTTACCGCCGTGAGAGGGCGGTGTCCTAGGCCTCTAGACGAACAGGACAGACCGTAAGCCGCGGCCAACTTGCGCGGCAGGCGCGCCTTTTAGGCCGATTGGCCGCCGGCATCAAGCCGTCTGCGCACGAATTCCGCTCCCCAACGCCCACCTATTTCGAAACGCTGATCCGCCCCGCCACGCGCCCCGCCCGCGCATCCACCACCACCACCCGCTCCACCCCGCCGCCGCGCAGCGTCAGCGCCACCGCATCGCCGGAAAGCGAGGCCGCCACAATCTGCGTCCCCGCCGGCTCATCCAGCGCCACGCTCCATTCCTTCGCCGCCGCACTCCCCCCCATGCGCTGCGACAGCGCCACCCCCAGCGCGATCGTGCCCCCCACGATCATCACGCCCATCACCACCACCAGCACCCGCAGCGCCTGCATGTCGTCCCCTCCGCCAACCGCGCCCTTCTGCCAGAGGCCCCGGCGCGCTATCCAGGGTCATGTCCGCTGATTTGCCCACCGACGCAACCACCTTCACCCGCGTCGCCACGGCGGAGCAGGCCGGCCAACGCCTGGACCGCTTCCTGGCCGAGGCGATCGCCGGCCTTTCCCGCTCGCGCGTCAAAACCCTCATCGAGGAACGCCGCGTCCGGCGGGACGGCCACCAGGTCACCCAGCCCGCCGAGGCCGTGCGCGAAGGCGCCACCTACACGCTCGATTTCCCCGCCGCCGCCCCCTCTATCCCCCAGGCGCAAGACATCCCCTTCCCCATCCTCTTCGAAGACACCGACCTCCTGGTGCTGGACAAGCCCGCCGGCCTCGTCGTCCACCCCGCCCCCGGCAACGAAGACGGCACGCTGGTCAACGCGCTCCTCGCCCATTGCGGCGAAAGCCTCACCGGCATCGGCGGCGAACGCCGCCCCGGCATCGTCCACCGGCTGGACAAGGACACATCCGGCGTCATGGTCGTCGCCAAAACGGAACTCGCCAACGCCGCCCTCACCCAGGCCTTCGCCGCCCGCGACCTCGATCGCTTCTACCTCGCCCTCTGCTGGGGCCTGCCCAATCCGCTGGCCGGGGAGATCGCGGGCGCCATCGGCCGAGACCCGCGGGACCGCAAGCGCATGGCCGTCCGCCCCAGCGGCAACAACGCCAAGGAAGCCCTCACCCGCTACCGCACCCTCGGCCACCACCAGGGCGCCGCCTGCCTGCTCGAATGTCGCCTGGCCACCGGCCGCACCCACCAGATCCGCGTCCATCTCTCCCATCTCGGCCTGCCCATCGTGGGCGACCCGGTCTATCTCCGCCGCCTCCCCGCCGCCGCCAAGTCCCTCGCGCCAGACCTCCGCCCCCTGCTGCTCGATTTCCCCCGCCAGGCGCTGCACGCCGCCCGCCTCGGCTTCCGCCACCCCCGCACCGGGGAGGCACTCAGCTTCACCACCCCGCCGCCGGCCGACATGCAGGCCCTCCTCACCGCGCTGGACCTGTCGCAGAGTTAATCCTGACTTCATTGGTCCGGTATATTGACCCTGCCAGGGTGTGCAGGCTATGAATTCACCCACGGCCGGAACGACGCTGATTCGCATGACGAAGCGCTCCCGGCCAAGGCCGGTGGCCCTTCACGGGAACCGGCGCTGGCAGGGAAAGGTTGCGCCAAGCCAGGGCAACCAATCCACGTCGGTGGAGCTTTCTGAACCCGGGTCGCCTTGCGCGGCCAACACGAACCGGAACGTGCCTCATTGCATCGCAAAACGATGCCGCCAGGGCGTATCGGTGGAAGGAGCCTGAGATGGTCGCTGCCGTCATCAATGTCGCCCCCGAGGGAAACCTCACCCGGTATCTCCAAGAGATCCGCAAATTCCCCATGCTCACCGCCGAGGAGGAGCTGGCGCTCTCCAAGCGCTGGCGCGACACGGAGGACATGGACGCAGCCCACAAGCTGGTCACCTCGCATCTGCGCCTCGTCGCCAAGATCGCCATGGGCTACCGCGGCTACGGCCTGCCGCTCGGTGAGCTGATCAGCGAGGGCAATGTCGGCATGATGCAGGCCGTCAAGCGCTTCGATCCCGATCGCGGCTTCCGCCTGGCCACCTACGCCATGTGGTGGATCCGCGCCGCCATCCAGGAATACATCCTGCACTCCTGGTCGCTGGTGAAGATGGGCACCACCGCCGCCCAGAAGAAGCTGTTCTTCAACCTGCGCCGCCTCAAGGGCCAGATGCAGGCGATCGACGACGGCGACCTCCAGCCGGAACAGGTCGCCAAGATCGCCCGCGTGCTCGCCGTGCCGGAGCAGGATGTGGTGAACATGAACCGCCGCCTCTCCGCGCCCGACCACAGCCTGAACGCGCCGGTCCGCATGGACAGCGAAGGCGAATGGCAGGATTGGCTGGTCGATGAGAGCGAAAGCCAGGAAGAAACCATCGCGGAGCGCCAGGAGCTCACCGGCCGCAAGGCCCTGCTGGCCAACGCGCTGAAAACCCTGAACGAGCGCGAGCGCCACATCCTCATCGAGCGGCGCCTGAAGGACAACCCGACCACGCTGGAGGATCTCTCCCAGCAATACGCGATCTCGCGCGAACGCGTCCGCCAGATCGAAGTCCGGGCCTTCGAGAAGCTGCAGAAGGCGATGCACACCGCCGTGGTGGAACAGCGCCTGGAAGCCTCCTCGCGCGCCGCCACCATCACCGCCCGCGCCTAACCCAGACGGCAGGAAGGAGGGCTCCTAGAGCGTTAGCCGATCAGTCTGGATCATAGCCTGCCGCGGTGAAGTAGTTGGCGCATTCTGCTGGCGTGAAGGTGTCGATGATCCGTCCGATGGCGGACCAGAGCCCGTCGACGGTGCGCTCGCCTGCCTTGCGCAAC
>CANHKG010000266.1 GCA_947460455.1 Rhodospirillales bacterium
CCATGTCGGCATCGTGCTCGGCTTCGCCCGCGCCACCCGCAGCGCCTCCCCGGCGCTGGACGATGCCGCCGGCTTCATCGCCGCCCTGCCACCGCGCAACTAGGCTGGCCCCGCCCCAGGCGGCTATAAGGCCGCGGTGACCACGCCCCTCACCCTTCTCACCGGCGCCACCGGCTTCGTCGGCTCCGCCGTCGTGCGCGCCCTGCTCGCCCGCGGCCACCGCGTGCGCGCCCTCGCCCGCCCGAATTCAGACCGCCGCAACCTCCAGGGCCTCGACATCGAAGTGGCCGAGGGCGACCTCTCCGACCCCGCCTCGCTGGCCCGCGCCGTGCAGGGCTGCCGCTTCGTGCTGCACGTCGCCGCCGACTACCGCATCTGGGTCCCGGACCCGGAGGCGATGCTGCGCGCCAACGTGGATGGCACCGTTGCCCTGCTGCGCGCCGCCCACGCCGCCGGGGTGGAACGCATCGTCCATTGCAGCAGCGTCGCCGCCCTCGGCCTCACGCCCGACGGCACGCCGGCCACGGAGGACACACAAGTCACCGAAGCCGCCATCGCCGGCATCTACAAGAAATCCAAATACCGCGCCGAGCAGGCCGTGCTCGCCCTGGTGCGCGACGAGGGCATCCCCGCCGTCATCGTCAACCCCGCCGCCCCGATCGGGCCGCGCGACATCAAGCCCACCCCCACCGGCCGCATGATCGCGGATGCCGCCGCCGGCCGCATGCCGGCCTATGTCGATACCGGCCTCTGCGTGGTCCATGTCGATGACGTCGCCGAAGGCCATCTCCTCGCCCTCGAACGCGGCCGCATCGGCGAACGCTACATCCTCGGCAGCGAGAACCTTTCCCTGCGCGACATCCTCGCTTTGGTCGCCGCGGAAACCGGCCGCCGCCCGCCCTCCATCCGCCTGCCCGCCGGGCTGCTCTGGCCCGTGGCGCTCGCCTGCGAAGGCCTTGCCCGCTTCGGCATCGAGCCCATGGTCACCCGCGACCACCTGCGCATGGCGCGCAAGAAGATGTATTTCTCCTCCGCCAAGGCCATCGCCGAGCTCGGCTACGCCCCCCGCCCCGCCCAGGCCGCCATTGCGGATGCCGTGGCATGGTTCCGGGCGAATGGTATGGTTCCGGCATGATCGCGGCCCTCGCCCTTCTGGCCTGGCTCTATCTGCTGGCGCTGCACGGCCGCTTCTGGCAGTCCGGCCCCGCGCTGGCCCCCATGCGCCCGGATCACGCCCCCCCGGTGGCCATCGTGGTCCCCGCCCGCGACGAGGCCGAGGTCATCGCCCGCTCCATCGGCAGCCTCCTCGCCCAGGACTACCCCGGGGACTTCCGCGTGGTGCTGGTGGACGACACCTCGCAGGACAACACCGCCGCCATCGCCCGCGCCCTGCCCGGCGCCGACCGTCTCACCATTCTCCGCGGCGCCCCCCGCCCCGCCGGCTGGGCCGGCAAGCTCTGGGCCGTGCACCAGGGCGTCACCGCCACCACCGAACCCCTGGTGCTGCTGACGGACGCTGATATCGAGCACGCCCCCACCCACCTCGCCACCCTCGTCGCCCAGCAGCAGCGCACCGGCTGCGACCTGGTCAGCGAGATGGTGCGCCTCAACACCGAAACCGCCGCCGAGCGCGCCCTCATTCCCGCCTTCGTCTATTTCTTCCAGCTGCTCTACCCCTTCGCCCGCGCCAACGACCCGCTGAACGCCACCGCGGCGGCGGCCGGCGGCACCATGCTCGTCACCCGCGAGGCGCTGGCCCGCATCGGCGGCATCCCCGCCATCGCCGACCGCCTGATCGACGATTGCGCCCTGGCCGCGAAGGTGAAGCAGGGCGGCCGCATCTGGCTCGGCCACAGCGATCTCGCCCGCTCCATCCGCCCGTACCCCGGCCCCGCCAGCATCTGGGCCATGATCGCCCGTTCCGCCTATGTGCAGCTGCGCCACTCGCCGCTCCTTCTCGCCGGCACCACGCTGGGCCTCGGCCTCATCTTCCTCGCCCCGCCGGCCTTCGCCCTGCTCGGCCACGGCAACGAGCGCGTGGCCGGCCTCCTCGCCTGGGCCGCCATGGCCGCCAGCTTCCTGCCCACCCTGCAGCGCTACGGCCGCAGCCGCGCCTGGGCCCCGTTCCTGCCGCTCATCGCCCTGTTCTACATGGCCGCGACATTGGGGGCCGCCTGGCGCCACCATTCCGGCCGCGGCGTCGCCTGGAAGGGCCGCGCCTACCAGGCCGGCCAGGCATGAACGACAACAAGCCCCCCACCGCCCCGGCCCCCGCCCAGGACGACAACGTCGAATCCTGGTCCGGCAAGTCGCGCGGTGACGAGAACTTCCCCGTCGGCTCCGCCCTGATCAGCACCCAGCTGCGCCCGCACGTCCACGCCTACTACGCCTTCGCCCGCAACGCCGACGACATCGCCGACAGCGCCGAGCTACCCGCCGCCGACAAGATCCGCCGGCTGGACATCATGGAAGCCGTCCTGCTCGGCCAACGCGAAACCGGCAGCCCCAGCGCGCTCGGCCTGCGCGCCAGCCTCGCCGAAACCGGCATCGACCCGCGCCATTCCACCGACCTCCTCGTCGCCTTCAGGCAGGATGCCACCAAGCTGCGCTACGCCAACTGGGCCGAGCTGCTCGATTACTGCCGCTTCTCCGCCATGCCCGTCGGCCGCCACGTGCTCTGCCTGCACGGCGAATCCGAAGACACCTTCCCGCCCTCCGATGCCCTCTGCGCCTCGCTCCAGGTGCTCAACCACCTGCAGGACCTGCAGAAGGATCTCCTGGCTCTCGATCGCTGCTACCTCCCGCAAACCCTGCTCGACCACCACGGCGCCGGCATCGACGACCTCTCCCGCCCCGCCGCCCCCCCCGGCCTGCGCGCGGTGATCGACGAATTGCTGGACGAGTGCGACACCCTCAACCGCACCGCCCGCGCCCTGCCGCAGCGCGTGCGCAACCGCCGCCTGCGGCTGGAAACCGCCGTCATCGTCGGCCTCGCCGAACGCCTCGCCGCCCGCCTGCGCCGCCGCGACCCGATCGCCCGGCGCGTGAAGCTCACCAAATCCAACGCCATCGGCGCCCTGCTCGGCGCACTCCGTCACTGGTAGCCATGCCGTCCGACATCGAACACGTTGAAGCCATCGTCCGCGCCGCCGGCACCAGCTTCCATCGCGGCATGGCCATCCTGCCGCCGCCGCGCCGCCAGGCCATGTACGCCATCTACGCCTTCTGCCGCATCGTGGACGACATCGCCGACGAAGACTCCCCTTTCGAAACCCGCAAGCCCCGCCTGGAGGAATGGCGCGCCCACCTCGCCGCCCTCTACCGCGGCGAAGCGACAGACCCCGTCACCCGCGAGCTGCTGCGCGCCATCCAGGCCTACGCCCTGCGCCAGGAAGACTTCGCCGCCGTCATCGACGGCATGGAAATGGACGCCGACGCCCCCATCGTCGCCCCCGATGAAGCCACGCTGGATCTCTACTGCGACCGCGTCGCCGCCGCCGTGGGCCGCCTCTCCGTCCGCGCCTTCGGTGATGCCTCCCCCGCCGCCGACGAAGTCGCCCACCACCTCGGCCGCGCCCTGCAACTCACCAACATCCTGCGCGACATCCACGAAGACGCGCAGCGCAGCCGCCTCTACCTCCCCCGCGACCTGCTCGACCCACTCGGCATCCCGCACAACGCCCAGGCCGCCCTCACCCACCCCGCCCTGCCCCAAATCTGCGCCACCCTGGCCGCCCGCGCCCACGCCCACTACGCCAGCGCCACCGCCGCCATGGAACGCTGCGACCGCACGGCGATGAAACCCGCCCGCCTCATGGGCGCCACCTATGGGGCCATCCTCTCGAAGCTTGAAGCGCGTGGCTGGCAGAAGCTCGATCAGCCGGTGAAGCTGTCGAAGTGGGCGAAGATCCGTATCGCGCTTCGGCATTTGCTGGGGTAAGCAAGAATGTTCTTTTTTGAAAAAAAGAACCAAAAAACTTTTCCGACCTGGCGCCGTGGAGCCCCCGCGCCAAGTCAGAAAAGTCTTTTTGCTTCTTTTTCTTCAGAAAAAGAAGACTCTTCCTCATGATCCACATCATCGGCGCTGGCCTGGCTGGCCTCTCGGCCGCCATCGCCCTCACCCAGGCTGGCCACCTTGTGACGCTCTACGAATCCGGCCCCGCCGCCGGCGGCCGCTGCCGCTCCTACTTCGACCGCGAGCTGGGCTGCCGCATCGACAACGGCAACCACCTCCTGCTCTCCGGCAACCGCGCCGCCCTGGCCTACCTCGAAACCATCGGCGCCGCCGATACGCTCACCGGGCCGCCCACGCCCGAGTTCCCCTTCTTCGACCTCACCACCGGCGAAGCCTGGACCGTCGCCCCCAATGCCGGCCGCATCCCCTGGTGGATTTTTTCTCGCGCCCGCAGCGTGCCTGGCGCCCGCCTGTCCGAATTCGCCGGCCTGCTCCGGCTGAAATTCGCCCGCGGCGACCAAACCGTCTCCGAAACACTCGCCGGCAGTGGCACCCTCTACCGCCGCCTGCTCGAACCGCTCGCCATCGCAGCACTGAACACCATGCCGGATGTGGCGCTGGCCCGCCTCCTGGGCGCCGTGGTCGATGAAACCCTCGCCCAGGGCGGCGCCGCCTGCCGGCCGCTGGTGCCGAAGGAGGGCCTCTCCGAATCCTTCATCGATCCCGCCCTGGCCTGGCTCACCGCCCGCGGCGCCACGCTGCACACCAACCGGCGCGTTGCCGCCCTGCGCCAGGATGCCGGCCGCGTGCAGGAACTCCTCACCACCGACGGCCCCGCCCCCGTCGCCGCCGATGATGTCGTGGTGCTCGCCACCCCGCCCTGGGTTGCCGCCACCCTGCTGCCCGGGCTCACCGCGCCGGACGCCTTCGAGTCCATCGTCAACATCCACTTCCGCGCCGAAGCGCCCCCCGGCTTCGTCGGCTTGGTCGGCGGCCTGGTGGAATGGATCTTCACCAAGCCCGGCATCGTCTCCACCACCACATCGGCCGCCAACCGCGTGGTGGACCAATCCGCCGAAGCCCTCGCCACCCAGGCCTGGTCCGAAATCACCCGCGCCCTCGCCCTCCCGGGCCCGATGCCGCCCTGGCGCGTGGTGAAGGAAAAGCGCGCCACCTTCGCCGCCACCGCCGCACAGGAACGCCGCCGCCCCCCAGCCCACACCGCGCTCGCCAACCTCGCCCTGGCTGGCGACTGGACCGCCACGGGGCTGCCCGCCACCATCGAAGGGGCCATCCGCTCCGGCATGGCAGCCGCCCAGGTGCTTCTCCGCGCCGAGACGTTGCGCTAAAGCACGCTCCACCATGAACACCCTGGCCCCCACCGCCCTGGACGACTCCGTCGCCCGCGCCCAGGCCCGGCTGCTGCGCGAGCAGAAGCCGGATGGCCATTTTGTCTTCGAGCTGGAGGCGGATGCCACCATCCCGGCCGAGTTCGTCCTGCTCACCCATTTCCTGGCCCGGCCCGACCCTGATCTGGAACAGGCCATCGCGGTCTATCTCCGCCGCATCCAGGGCAGCCACGGCGGCTGGCCGCTGTTCCACGATGGCGCGTTCGACATTTCCGCCAGCGTGAAGGCCTATTTCGCCCTCAAGATGATCGGCGACGATCCCGCCGCTTCCCACATGGCCCGCGCCCGCGAAGCGATCCTGGCCGCCGGCGGGGCGGAGCGCAGCAACGTCTTCACCCGCGCCCAATTGGCGCTGTACGGCGAGGTGCCGTGGCATGCGGTGCCGGCGATGCCGGTGGAGATCATGCTGCTGCCGCGCTGGTTCCCGTTCCACCTGGACAAGGTCAGCTACTGGTCCCGCACCGTGATCGTGCCGCTGCTGGTGCTGATGGCGCTGCGCCCGCGGGCGCGCAATCCGCGCGGCGTGCACGTGCCGGAACTGTTCCGCACCCCGCCGGCGCAGGTGAAGGACTGGATCCGCGGCCCGTTCCGCTCCGGCTGGGGCCATGTGTTCAAGCATCTCGATCGCGTGCTGCAGGTCGCCACGCCGCTGTTCCCCCGCGCCACCCGCCAGCGGGCGATCCGGAAGGCCGTGGAATTCGTCGTGCCCCGGCTGAATGGCGAGGACGGTCTCGGCGGCATCTACCCTGCCATGGCCAACGCCATGATGATGTTCGACACGCTGGGCTATGCGGCGGACCATCCCGATCCCGCCATCT
This sequence comes from Rhodospirillales bacterium, assembly GCA_947460455.1. Lineage (GTDB taxonomy): Bacteria > Pseudomonadota > Alphaproteobacteria > Acetobacterales > Acetobacteraceae > CAMDGX01. The sequence continues at coordinate 6,183 of CANHKG010000266.1, forward strand.
GCTGGCAGGCCCTGCGCAAGCTGCTGGTGATCAAGAACGACGAGGCCTATTGCCAGCCCTGCCTCTCCCCGGTGTGGGACACCAGCCTGGCCGGCCA
>CANHKG010000267.1 GCA_947460455.1 Rhodospirillales bacterium
AGGAAGATGGCGGGACCGCTTTGCGTTCCGCCCTACGCCCGGTGTTGGAGTGAGTTGTTTAAAAGTCTTTTTGCTTCTTTTTCTTCAGAAAAAGAAGGGCTTCCTTGGGGCGGACATGACAACGGCGCGGGAGGGCCCGCGCCGTTGGTGGTCTGGGGTGGTGGGTAGGGTTAGGCGGCTTGGCGGGGCTTGCCGGAGTGGTGGCGGCCCTGGCTTTGGCCGCCGCGGTTGTGTTGGCCCTGCGGCTTCTGGCCCTGGGGGCGGCCGCGGTTGCTGTCGTTGCGGCGGTTGTCTTCGCGCGGGGCTTCGGCGTGGGACGATGCGGCGGGCAGGCCGGGGATGGTGAGGACCGGGACCTTGGCGCGGATCAGCTTTTCGATGTCGCGCAGGAAGGCGCGTTCGTCGTTGGCGCAGAGGCTGATCGCCATGCCGTCCCGCCCCGCGCGGGCGGTGCGGCCGATGCGATGCACGTAGCTTTCCGGCACGTTCGGCAGGTCGTGGTTGATGACGTGGTGGATGCCATCCACATCGATGCCGCGGGCGGCGATGTCGGTGGCGACGAGGACGCGGGTTTGGCCGTTCTTGAAATCCTCCAGCGCACGCTCGCGTTGGCCCTGGCTCTTGTTGCCATGGATGGCGACGGCGGGCAGGCCGCTTTCGATCAGGTTCTTCACGATCTTGTCCGCGCCGTGCTTGGTGCGGCTGAACACCAGGGTGCGGCCATCGGCCTGGCCGCGCAGCAGGGCGACGAGGGCGTGGCGCTTCTGGCCCTGATCGACGAACACAACGGCCTGTTCGATGCGTTCCGCCGTGGTGGCCACGGGGGTGACGGCGACGTGGGCCGGGTTGTTCAGCATGCCGCCGGCGAGCTTGCCGATTTCGCCGGGCATGGTGGCGGAGAAGAACAGGGTCTGGCGGCGGCTGGGGATGGTGGCGACGATGCGCTTGATCGGGATGATGAAGCCGAGGTCGAGCATGTGGTCGGCCTCATCGAGCACCAGGATCTCGACATGGTCCAGGCGCACGGTGCGGTCCTGCATGTGGTCGATCAGGCGGCCCGGGGTGGCGACGAGCACATCCACGCCGCGTTCCATGGCGCGGACCTGCTTGCCCTTGGGCACGCCGCCGAAGATGACGGCAACGCGGCAGCCGATGGTGGAGCCGTAGGCCTGGAAGCTCTCGCCGATCTGGCTGGCCAGCTCGCGGGTGGGGGAAAGCACCAGCACGCGGCAGCCGCCGCGCGGGGGCTGGCGGCGTTCGGCGGCCAGGCGCTGCAGGATGGGCAGGGCGAAGGCGGCGGTTTTGCCGGTGCCGGTCTGGGCGATGCCCTGCACGTCCCGGCCCGCCAGCACGTGCGGGATCGCCTGCAGCTGGATGGGGGTGGGGGAGGTGTAGCCCTCGGCGGCGACGGCGCGCAGCAGGGCGGGGGCCAGGCCCAGGGATTCGAAGGTGGCGGAGGTGGTGGGGGGGGCGACGGCCGGGGCGGGCAGGGTGGGGGCCACGGTGGTGGCGGTCATGGTGGAGGGGGCTTCAATCGTGTTGGACATGTGTGTCAGCAGCTTTCAGTCGGCCGCGCCCCCGCACAAAGGCTGGGCGGCGGCGGCCGTGGAAGGGCGCACGTGCGGATGCAGGCGCGCGCGGCTTTCGGGCCGCGAGCCGGCGCAGAATGGGCGAATGGAACGGTGCTACCGGGTTGCCACGGCCTGCTTGCCTGCCAGCGCCTGAATGAAGAGGGCGGTTGGTCTTGCGGCAAATGGGCCAGCGCCTTGTAAGGACGCAATGTCAGGCCGGCAGCGCACGGATCAAACTCTTGTCGCGCCGGGTGGATATGATTGTGCGGCGCAGCATTGTCAAGGGAAATTTTAACGGGAAGCAAGGGTCTTCTTTTTCTGAAGAAAAAGAAGCAAAAAGACTTTTGGAATTTTGGCCTCGTCTGGGTGATGGGGGTGGGGCGGAATTATAGAAGTTTTTTGGTTCTTTTTTTCAAAAAAGAACGCGCTTCCTTGCTTGCTCCGTTGCCAAGTGCGGCATGTGCGGCGGAGAATGGGCGCGACACTGGAGGGAAGCCCATGCGCATTGTTGACGTTCGCGAGATTACCCGGCCGATCGCTTCGCCGATCCGCAATGCGTATATCGATTTTTCCAAGATGACGAGCAGCCTGGTGGCGGTGGTGACCGACCAGGTGCGCGATGGGAAGACCGTGATCGGGTATGGGTTCAACTCGAACGGGCGGTATGGCCAGGGCGGGCTGATTCGCGAGCGGTTCCGGGACCGGGTGCTGGAGGCGGATCCGGCGAGCCTGGTGAACGCGGCCGGGGACAACCTGGACCCGGATGCCGTGTGGGCCGCGATGATGAAGAACGAGAAGCCGGGCGGGCATGGCGAGCGGTCTGTTGCCGTTGGCACCATCGACATGGCGGTGTGGGACGCGGTGGCGAAGATTGCGGGCAAGCCGCTGTTCCGGCTGCTGGCGGAGCGGCATGGGATTGAGGCTGATCCGCGCGTGTTCGTTTATGCGGCCGGGGGGTACTATTACCCTGGCAAGGACACGTCGCAGCTTTGCGCCGAGATGCGCAGCTATCTCGACCGGGGCTACACCGTGGTGAAGATGAAGATCGGCGGGGATTCGGTGGATGCCGATCGCGGGCGGATCGAGGCGGTGCTGCGGGAGCTGGATGGCAAGGCCCGGCTGGCGGTGGATGCGAACGGGCGGTTCGACCTGGAGACGGCGATTGCCTACGCCAAGATGATGCGGGGCTATGGGCTGTTCTGGTACGAGGAGGCCGGCGATCCGCTGGATTACCAGCTGCAGGCGGCGCTGGCGGAGTTCTATCCCGGGCCGATGGCGACGGGGGAGAACCTGTTCAGCCACCAGGATGCGCGGAACCTGCTGCGCCATGGCGGGATGCGGGCGGATCGGGATTTCCTGCAGTTCGATTGCGCGCTGAGCTACGGGTTGTGCGAGTTCCAGCGGACGCTTTCGGTGATCCGCGATGCCGGGTGGAGCTGGCGGCGGGTGGTGCCGCATGGCGGGCACCAGATGAGCCTGATGATCGCGGCCGGGCTGGGCCTGGGCGGGAATGAGAGCTACCCCGACCTGTTCCAGCCCTATGGCGGGTTTCCGGATGGGGTGCGGGTGGAAGATGGGTTCGTGACGCTGCCGGAATTGCCAGGGATCGGGTTTGAGGGGAAGTCTGATCTGTATGCGCAGATGAAGGCTTTGGCGGAGTAGCCGATATGGCCAGGCGGTACCGGGTGGGCGTGGTGGGGTTTGCCCATATGCACGTCAATGAGCTGGTGGAGCGGGTGGCGGCGACGGGGCGGTGCGATTTCGTCGGTGTGGCGGATACCGTGCCGGCGACGCCTTCGCTCACCACGGTGGAAGGGAGCCGACGGGCCAATCTGGAGCGGGCGCTGGGGGCGCCGGGTTCGCCGCGGCGGTTCGAGGACTGGCGCGGGTTGCTCGACGAGAAGTTGGATGTCGTGATCTTCTGCCCGGAGATCAGCCAGCATGCCGAGGTGGCGGAGGCGTTCGCGGGGCGGGGGGTGCATCTGCTGACGGAGAAGCCGCTGGCCGGAAGTGTTGCGGATGCGGACCGGATGATCTCGGCGGCGAAGGCGGCGGGGGTCGCGCTGGTGACGAACTGGCCGATCACCTGGCGGCCGGCGGTGCGGGCGGTGAAGGCGATCGTGGAGAGCGGGGAGATTGGCGAGGTGGTGCAGTTCCGGTGGCGGAACATGGCATCGCTGGGGCCGATGGCGCATGGGAGTTCGCATCCGGGTTCCACGACGATCGGGTTGGTGAGCGAGGCGGAGAAGGCTTCGGAGTGGTGGCATCAAAAGGCGGCGGGCGGTGGGGCGCTGCTGGATTACTGCTGCTATGGGGCGTGCCTGGCGGCGTGGATCGTGGGGATGCCGACCGAGGTTCGGGCGATGGTGGTGAACCTGATGAGCCCCGGGGATGCCGAGGACAATGCGACGCTGCTGCTGCGCTTTCCGCGAGCGGTGGGGACGATCGAGGCGAGCTGGACGAGTTTCCACAACGGGGTGCCGAACGGGCCGATCGTGATGGGGACGCACGGGACGCTGGTGGTGGATGGCGCCCGGGTGCTGGTGTTCACGGAGCGTGGGTCGGCGGTGCCGTCTCGGGTGGAGGAAGGGGTTCCGTTGCCGGAGGGGCGCGCGACGATCGGGGAGGAGATGCTGCACCACATCGAGACTGGGGCGGCGTTGCACCCGACGCTGGATGTGGCGTTGAACCGGGAGGCGGTGGCCATTCTGGATGCCGGGCGGCGTGCGGCTGACATGGGCGCGGCGGTGGTGCTGTGACGGTTCGGATTGCGGCCGTCGGCTACGGCGATATCGCGCAGCGGCGGCATTTTCCGCAGTTGGCGGAGTTGGCCGGGCGGGCGGAGTTGGTGGCGATTGCGGGGCGGGATGCGGCCCGGATGGCGGCGTGTGCGGCGCGGTTTGGGGTTCCGCGATGGTCGACGGATGTGGCTTCGGTGGTGGGGGACCCCGGGGTGGATGCGGTGCTGGTGCTGACGGCGCCTGATACGCACTTGCAATTTGCCGAGATGGCGGTGGCGGCGGGCAAGCATGTGCTGGTGGAGAAGCCGCTGGTGCCCACTCTGGAGGAGGCGGCTCGGCTGGCGGCGGCGGTGCGGGCGCGGCCGGTGACGTTCATGGCGCTGCCGTTCATCGAGACGCCGGATCACGTTCTGGCGGCTGGGCTGATCGCGCAGGGAGCCATTGGCGAGGTTGCGGCGGTGGAGTGCCATCGGGGGCACAAGGGGCCGACGCATGCCGGTTGGTTCTATGACAAGGCGCAGGCGGGCGGTGGGGTGTTGGCGGATCTCGGCATTTATCACCTGACCTCGATCGCGACGCTGTTCGGGGGGGCTTCGCAGTTTACCGTTTCGCTCTCGACGCGGTTTGCCGAGCGGTTGCTGGATGATGGGGCGGTGGTGCGGCCGGATGTGGAGGATAGCGCGCTGGTGAGCCTGGTTCTCGAGAATGGTGTTGCTGCCTCCATGCATGCGCACTGGAACGGGAGCCAGCCGCATACTGCGACGCGGGCGCGGGTGCTGGTGATCGGGCGGGAGGGCTCGCTGTATTTCGGGGCGCCGGATGGGATGGTGCATCTGTGGCGGCCGGATGGGGCCGGGTTCGGGGGCGAGGTGGGGGTGTTTGATTCGCTGCCGGTGCAGAGCTTTCGGACGGCGGGGGGGGCGGCGCAGATCATGCGGGCGTTCCTGGAGCGGATCGAGGCGGGGGATACCTCCACGCGGAGCCTGGATGTGCAGGCGCATGTGCTGGAGATCATTGCGCGGAGCTATGAGAGCGAGGCGCAGCCGATCGAACCCAAGACAAGAGTCGTCATGGCGTGAGCATGGACGTCACTCGTTCACGCCGAGCGTAATCCCGGCGCAAACGAACAAAAGTTTTTTGGTTCTTTTTTTCAAAAAAGAACCACTTTCTTACTCGGGCCACTCGAATTTCTGCGGGACCATGAAGCGCTTCAGCACATTGGTGGTGAGGGTTCGCAGGGTGCCGGGGATGGGCATGCTGCCGGCCCAGGTCATGGAGCCGACGCTGAACACCGCACCGCCGGCGGGGGTTTCGAAGAAGCAGGCGTCGGCGCAGGCCCAGTCTTCCTGCGGCAGGGGGTGTTTCTGGGTGAGCATGTCTTCGTTCACCCAGCCATAGTCTGGGTGGATGACGATACCTTTGGCGACGATGATTGTGTGTTCGGGCGAGCCGTATTTGAAGTTCACGCTGTCCAGCTCATGGCCTGCCGCGCCGCCGCCCTGGTGGCCGCTGTCGCCGAGTACGGCGCCGGGCGTGGCATCCAGGCCCGGGGTCATGAAGGCGACGCGGGGGTTTTGGATGCCGTCGGTGAATTTGTAGGGGAAGCCGAGGTGGAGGCCCTGGCAGGAGAAGCCGTTGCCAACCAGCTTGTGGGCGGCGCGGCCGATGCGGCGCCAGAGGCCGGCATAGCTGCCGCCGAACTGGTTGTAGTTCTCGCCTGGCTCGGTGGCCCAGGTGCGGATGCCGGATTCGGCGCGGCGGACTTCCAAAGCGCCGGGGGCGTGTTCGCTGGGTTCGGCGCGCCAGTAGAAGCCGTTGCCGCCGAGATACATGAGGCGGCCGCCGCCGGAGAGGTAATCCTCTAGCGACTGCATCATGCGGTCTGAATGGTATTCCGGGTGCTGGGCGGCGATGACGACGCGGTAGGGGGCGAGGGCTTCGATGCCTTCCTCG
>CANHKG010000268.1 GCA_947460455.1 Rhodospirillales bacterium
CAGCAATTGCAGCGACGCCACCGAGAAGCCGCGCAGGAAGTAGTTGTAGAATACCCGCTTGCCGAGGTTGCGCAGATGCCCGCCCAGGAACTGCGGCACAATGCGCAGCAGGTTCATGTTGCTGCGCTCGTCGCCGTACACCGCCTGCATCGGCAGGTCGAGCACGCAGGCGTGCAGCGTGCCCAGGCGGAACAGCATGTCGGATTCGAAGAAGTAGCGCGGCGCGATCTTGCCCGCCGGCAACGCGCGGGCCACGCGGGCTGCGATGGCGGTGTAGCCGTTGGTGGGGTCGAACACGTGCCAGTAGCCGGCCGAAAGCTTGGTGAGGAACGAGAGCGCCGCGTTCCCCACCAGGCGGGAAGCCGGCATGGCGCGGACGTCTTCGATATTGTGGAAGCGATTGCCCTTCACGTAGTCGGCGCGGCCCTCGGCGATGGGGGCGACGAAGTGCGGGATCAGCGCCGGGTCCATCTGCCCGTCGCCATCCAGCTTCAGGATCACCTCCGCCCCCGCCGCCAGCGCCTGCTGGTAGCCGGTGAGCACCGCGCCGCCCACGCCCTGATTGGCCTTGTGCTGCACCACCGCCACGCGTGGGTCCGCGCATTCCGCCAGCACCAGCGCGCCTGTCGCTTCGGGGCAGGCATCGTCGATCACCCAGATCTGCGCCACCTCCGGCCCGATGCCGGCCAGCACGCCCAATATGTGCCGCCGCACGCGGAAGCACGGGATCACCACCGCCACCACCGGGGCGGGCGAGTGCCGCGCCACGGTCATCGCGCCAGCAGCCCTTCGGGGCCGCGCCAATCTTCCCGCGCCAGCGTGATGGCGCAGACCAGGTTGAAATCCACCACAGGCACCCGCGCCGGAAACCAGCGCAGCCCCACATGCCCGAAATAGTAGCGCGCCAGCTTCAGCACCCGCTGCACAGGCGTGACATGCTCGCGCGACATCACCAGGTCGTATTCCGCGAAATCGATGCCCAGCGCGGCACGGCGATAGCCCAGCACCTGGCCCATCCGCCACATCCAGCCGGGATCGCAGGGCAGCGCGAGCGACATCACGCCGCCCGGTGCCAGCAGCGCGGTCCAGCGCAGCAGGGCGCGTTCCGGCTCCGCCACGTGTTCCAGCACGTGGGAGGCGACGATGCGGCTGTAGCCGCCCGGCAGTGTGGCCAGATCCGGGTCGGCATCGAAATCATGGCGCAAAATCTCGGCGCGGCCACCCCATTCCGCCTCCAGCTTCGCCATGGTGGTGCCGTGCAGGGCCATGCGGTCGGAGACGGTGAAGCGGCGCAGCTGCGTGGTGTCCATCCAGCCCAGATGCGGCATGCCGCCACCGCCGATCTCCAGCACATCGATGTTCTGCGCGGGTGCGATGCCGCGCTCCATCAGCCGGTGGCTGGCGCGCATCACAAGGCCGGAGGCGCCGGCATAGAGGTCGCGCACATAGTCCCGGGTGCGATACCGGTCATCGATATAGGTTCGCAGCGGCAGGTCCTGCTGGATCATGGCGCGGCGTGCTGAACCGTCCTGGCAATGAGGCTTCTCTTTACCTTCGGGGGCACGCTGTCGCAATCATCCGCTGCGGCGGCGAGGCATCGCGACTCGGCCAGCCCGGCGGGAGGGGACAGGGCGCGTGAGGGATATCGACGGCATCTTCGCGGCGCTGCGCGCGCTGGGCACGGCGCGGCTTCTGGCCGTCCTCTACCTTGCCTATGGTTTGGCCGGCAGCGTGGTGTTGTCCCTGGCGCTGCCGCCACTGCAGACGCCGGACGAGAACCGCCACGCCCTTCGCGTATCCCACTTGGCCAATGGCCACCTGCTCGGTGAACTCTTCGAGATGCCGGGGACGGACGGCAAAATGTATCCCGTGACCGGCGGTCCGGTGGACCCGGCGCTGGTGGCCGTGATGGAGCCTTTCCTCAGCCTTCGGTCCCAACCGGCCCAGCGCGCCAAGGCAACGATGTGGGAGCCGCGCCACCTGTGGTCGGCCGAACGCGTGCGGATGAACTTTATCACCTCGATGTATGCCCCCATGCTCTACCTGCCGCAGGTGGCCACGGTTCAGGTGGCGCGGGCGATGGGCGCCAGCGTAGTGGACACTCTGACCATGGCGCGGATCGCCGCCGGGGCGTGCGCGGTGGCAGTGGGCGCGGCGGCGATCGCGATGGCGGGTGGGTCGGCGGTGTGGCTGTTCGCATTGCTGACGCTGCCGATGTCGCTGGCGGGTATGGGGACGATTGGGCCTGAAGGGCTGCTGCTCACCGTCAGTGCCCTGGTGGCGGCGCTGCTCTGGCGCATGTTGCGCGGCCAGGCCCGGGCGGGCGCATTTGCCGTTGTGGTCGCAGGGCTGTGCCTCGTGGTGATGACGCGGCCAGCCTATGTCGCGCTGGCGCTTCTGCCGCTGGCGGTGCGGTCGATGGCATGGCGGTCGCGCCTGGCGGGGATGGCGGTGGTGCTGGCCGCGGCGCTGGCGTGGTCGGCGGTGGCCACTGTGACGGGGGTCCCCAACGTCGGTGCCTATCTCGGCGCGGCCCCCGCGGCGCAAACGGCGCTGCTGCTGTCCGAGCCGTGGCGCGTATTGAACCTTGTCACGAACACGATGCAAGCGAACTGGCTGGGCTACTGGTACAGCTTCATCGGTGTGCTGGGCTGGCTCGATACGCTGCTGACCCCCACCTACTACCGCCTGGCCGGCTGGTTGCTCCTGGTCGCCCTGGCCGCGACTTTGCTGCGGCCCCGCGCTGCCCAGGCGAGCGAGGAGGAAGCCGGCTGGGGCACGGCAGGCTGGATCGCCGCAACCATCCTAGGGATGCTGGGCGGCATCTTTGGCATTCTCTACCTCACCTGGAGCCCGGTGGGGCATCCGATCATCGACGGAGTGCAGGGCCGCTACTTCCTGCCGATAGCCATGCTGGCGGGAGTTGCCCTGCCGGGGCTGGCGCGCGGGGCCTGGGTGGTGCCCATACGGCGGGCGCTGGTGGCCGCGGTGGCGATTTTCCCGGCCTATTCGCTGGGCACCGCGATTTCGGCCGTGATCGCGCGCTATTATCTGACCTGAACCACCACCAAGGAGGAGCGCCGCCATCGAAGCCATCGTGCACGCAACGCTGGAGTTCATCCGGGCCAACCAGGCCTGGGCCGCCCCGGTGGTGTTCCTGCTGGCCTTCGGTGAATCCCTGGCGGTGATCTCCGTGCTGCTGCCCGCCACCGCGATCCTGTTCGGCCTCTCCGGCCTGCTGGGCGCCAGCGGCATCGCGTTCTGGCCGTGCTGGGCGGCTGCCGCGCTCGGCGCGATCCTGGGCGACTGCGCCTCCTACTGGATCGGCCATATTTTCAAGGACCGCCTGCCGCAGCTCTGGCCGCTGACGCGCATGCCCAATCTGCTGCCGCGCGGCCAGGCGTTCTTCGCCCGCTGGGGCATGGCCGGGGTATTCCTGGGCCGCTTCTTCGGCCCGCTCCGCGCCGCCGTGCCGCTGGTGGCAGGAAGCTGCGCCATGCCGATGCTTCCCTTCCAGATCGCCAATGTCGCCTCTGCCCTCGTCTGGGCCACCGGCATCCTCTCCCCGGGCCTGCTGGCGATGCTGGCGTTGCGCTGACGGGCTGGCATGCGCCGGCGGCACTGGACCGAGACAGGTCAATAATGCTGCCATATCTACATGGAAACGCCGCTGCTCCCCCTCGTGGCCTTCGCCTTCGCCGCCTGCGTCACGCCGGGGCCGAACAACGCGCTCGTGGCGGCCAATGCCGCGACGAACGGGCCTTGGGCGATCTGGCCGCACATGCTCGGCATCGGCGCCGGCTTCTCCTTCATGATCATGCTGGTCGGGCTCGGCCTGGCCGGCTTTCTCTCCGCCCATCCGCTGCTGGCCGCCGCCATGCGCTGGGCCTCCATGGCCTGGCTGGTCTGGCTGGCCTGGAAGATCGCCAGCGCCCCAGTGGGCAGCCCGGACGCCCCGCCCGCGCTGCGCTTCGGCTTCTGGCAGGCGGTGCTGTTCCAATGGGTGAACCCCAAGGCCTGGCTGCTGGCGCTCTCCATCGCCGCCACCTGGGTGCGGCCAGACGCGCCGGCCGTGCCGCAACTGGCCACCATCGGCGCGGTGTTCTTCCTCGTCACCCCGCCCAGCTGCATCCCCTGGGCGCTGCTGGGCCACGGCGCCGCCCGCCTGCTGGGCCACGGCCCGCGCCTGCGCGCCTTCAACATCACCATGGCGATCCTGCTGGTCGCCTCCATGCTGCCGATGGCGCTGGAAGGCTAGGCCGGCGCCTGCCAGACTGCCCCTGCAAAACAGGGAAAGGCGCCCATGGCCACCGTCCTCACCGACACCGGCACGCACAGCGTGCCAACGCAGGGGGGCCTGTTGCTCAGCCCCCAGGACACCGAGCGCGTGACAGGCTGGACCCTCAAGCCCGAGGGCATGTGCCAGGACGAACTCTGCGTTCCCCTCACCCAAGCCATGAAGCACGGCGACCGGATCGACGCCGCCGCCTTCTGGCGCCACCTCGGCAACCCCGTGGCATCGGACCGCGCCGGCGAGACCTGGGTGCTCGGCACCGGGCCAGACCAGCGCAACCAGGCCCTCGCCGGCCTGCAGGCACCGGATTTCGCCCTGCCGGACCTCAACGGCCGCATCCACCGCCTGTCCGACTACCGCGGCCAGAAGGTGTTCCTGACCACCTGGGCATCCTGGTGAGGCTGCAGGCTTGACCTCTCCGTGTGGGAGGACCTGCAGACTTGCGTGTTCGATGCCCCCTTCGTCGTCATCGCCGTGGCCGAGGAAGGCCGCGGAGCCGAACAGGCACGCCCCTGGATCGAGAAGGCAAAGCCCAGCTACCCCTGCCTGATCGACGAGAACCACGTCGTCTCCGCGCTCTACGGCATGGTCAACGTGCCGCAATGCGTCTGGATCGATGAGCGCGGCGTGATCGTCCGCCCACCGGAGACGGCCGGTTCCACCGACCATTTCCGCAAGATGGACCTCACCACCCGCACCCTGGCACCGGAGCTGCTCGCCGAGCGCAACGCCGCCCGCACGGCCTACCTGAACGCCGTGCGCACCTGGATCCGCACCGGCAAACACGCCCTGCCCGGCGACGAAGCCCGCGCCCGGTTGCCGGTGATCACGCCAGAGATGGCGATGGCCGACGCGCTGTTCCGCCTCGCGCTGCACCTGCGCCGCCAAGGGCAGGAATCGGAAGCGGCGCAGCACTTCGCCGACGCCAGCCGCCTGCATCCGGAAAGCTGGTGCATCTTCCGCGACGCCCAGGCGCTGGAACCCTCCGGCCTCGCCGGCGGCCAGGCGTTCTGGGAGCGGGTAAACGCCCTGGGCGACAAGCCCTACTACCCGCCGCCGGTGCTGTGACTCTCACCGGCCAATGCTACTGCGGGGCCGTCCACTACGAAGTGGACGGCCCCTTCGCCGGCATCGCCCGCGCCAACAGGCTGCCGGAATTCGTCGAGTTCCCGAAGTAAGGCTCTTCTTTTTCTGAAGAAAAAGAAGCAAAAAGACTTCATATCTTTGCGCTGAGACTAGCCTCGGCGCAAAGATATGAAAGTTTTTTGGTTCTTTTTTTCAAAAAAGAACCGCTTACCCGTTATAGAGCCCCGCCTGCCGTGCCCGCACCTTAATCAGCGCGATCAGCGTTTCCAGCGTCGGCAGCGTCACGCCCACCATTTCCGCCAGTTCCAGCGGCGTGGAATACAGCGCATCCACCTCCATCGGCCGCCCGGCCAGAAGGTCCTGCAGGATGCTCGGGCGATGCCCCAGCACGCGGTTGCCCGCCACCACCTTCTCCTGGTCGATCGGCACGTTGCGGCCCATCGCGGCCATCAGCGCGCTCACTTCCGTCATCACCTGGCGGGAGGTTCGCACCAGCGCCTCCTCCACATGCGTGTCCTTCACCGGCGAGGTGGTCAGCACGCACATCGGCCCGGCGGAGAGGTTGAAGCTCAGCTTCTCCCAGATCACGTCGCGGATATCCGGCGCCACGGTCAGCTTCAGGTTGCCCGCGGCAAAGGCCTTCTCCAGCAGATCCAACCCCGGATGCGGCTGCCCGTCCGGCGAGCCGATCACGCAGCCGCGCGCGGCCCCGGCGCTCATCTTGATCACGCCGGCTTCGGGCACGGAGCTGGCCGGCCAGGCGATGCCGCCGATGAGGCGCTTGCGGCCGATGGCGTTGCGCA
>CANHKG010000269.1 GCA_947460455.1 Rhodospirillales bacterium
AATGCCAAGGTCCGTGAGGCCCTCAGCCTGGCCATCAACCGCGATGCCCTGGTCGATCGCGTCATGGAAGGCCTGGCCGTCAAGATGACCCAGCCGGTGCCCGATGGCATGTTCGGCGCCAGCCCGCGCATCCAGCCCGCCGCCTTCAACGTGGAGCGCGCCCGCGCCCTCATGGCCGAAGCCGGCTTCCCGCAGGGCTTCCAGGCCGAGCTTTCCTGCCCCAACGACCGTTTCCCGAACGACGCCAAGATCTGCGAAGCGGTGGCCCAGCAGTTCTCCCGCATCGGCCTCAAGATCACCGTCGCCGCCTATCCGTCGGCTGTGTTCTTCTCGCGCCGCGCCAAGCGTGAATTCGGCCTCACCATGGCCGGCTGGGGCAGCCTCACCGGCGAGGCGAGCTACTTCTTCGGCGCCGTCATCCACACGGCGGACAAGGACAAGAACCTCGGCTCCATCAACGTCACCGGCATCAGCGATCCCGAGATCGATCCGCTGATCCAGCGCGCCCGCAACATGCTGGACGATGTCGGCCGCCGCGCCCTGCAGGAGCAGATCAGCGAGATGGTCGTGCAGCGCAACTGGGTCATCCCCACGCTGGCCTTCGGCACCGTCAGCGCCGGCCGTGCCGACCGCGTCACCTACACCACCCGCCAGGACGAAGAGATCCAGGCGATCGAGATCAAGCCGGCCCGCTAACCAGGCTGCCGGGCGGATGGCTCCATCCGCCCGGCCCGTGCTGCAAGACTGCCCGAAAGCCGGCCCTTCACCAGGCCGGCTTTCGCTTTTCCAGATACTCCCGCGTCAACACTTACGACGCCGGTCAGCCATGCAATGATTCCTATGACGCCGGCTGGTGATAACAGTTAGTATGTCTGCGTGACACATCATCAAGCACAGCCCCTGGACCGGCATTTCGCCTGCATGACCGCAGAGCTCCGCGCTGCGCAAGGGCGAGGTGCGTCCGCGCCCATCCAGGTTCTGATCATCGCCGCCCTGATCCGCGTGCTGGTGACCCTTGAGCGCATCTGCCGTGAATGGCAGGCCGGCCAACTCCCGTCCCCGGCGCACCGCGTCTCCCTGTACCGCCCCGCCGCGTCGCAGGAAGGCGCCATCCCCCTCCGCTTCCGCCGCTACAATTCCCGCTGGCGCTCCACGCGCGTGCCCACCCCCGATGGCACCGCACGCCGCGATTCCGCCCCCAATCCCGCAGTCGTCCTGGGCCTGCTCGCGCCCACGCCCGGCCGCGTCATCGCCATGCCCGCCATACTCCGGCACGTCCCTGTCTGGCCGCCGATCGCTCCGTGGCGCGCCTTCCGCCTTCCCGATTCTTCAAAACGGCACCAGGCCCCAACACAAACCCACGACCAAAATATTACGATATCAATTCATTTCGAATGCTACCGAGGATCCCGCCACATCGGCCGCCGCGCCCGCACGGGATCCAGCAGGGACCAATCCCCCGCCACCACCTCATGCCCCTTCGGGAAGGGCGCCCGCGGCTCCAGCCCCAACGACCGCACCACCCGGTCATCCCGGTAATAGGCCAGCATCACCAGCCGGCTCAGCACCGCCACATTCGCCTCGCCCTCCGCCTGCAACGCCTGCCCCAACGCGGCCCGCCCCGCCGCGTCCAACGCCATCAAGCCCCGCCCCGCCTTGGCCCGCACATGCGCCAGCCCCGCCTCCACCTCGATCCGGTCGTGCTCAAGGCTGCCCAGCAAATCCGTAAAGATCACCGGATCATCCGCCGCCGGCAGCCCGAACCGCGAACTCGCCGGAATGATCATCGCCGCCAGGCAGCGCAGATCATCCACCGCCGCCTCGGAAAGAAAGGGATGCACCATCACCCGCCTCAATCGAACAAATTCGCCAGCCGCTGCTTCATCTGGTCCGCGATGTACAACGCAATGGCCTGGATCGTCGTCGTCGGGTTCACGCCGCCAGAGGTCACGAACACGCTGCCATCCACGATGAACAGGTTCTTCACGTCGTGGCACCGCCCCCACTGATTCACCACGGACCGAGCCGGGTCCGTCCCCATCCGGCACGTGCCCAACAGATGCCACCCCGCCACCGGCACCGGGCAGGTGATGGAAAGATCGCTTGCCCCCGCCGCCTCCATGATCCGCTTCCCATGCGCCACCCCATGCGACAGCATCGCCTGGGAATTCTCGCTGATCCGGTAGCTGATCTTCGGCGCCGGCACCCCGTGCCCATCCACCAGCACCGGGTCCAACGTCACCCGGTTGTGCTCTTCCGGCAAATCCTCGCAGCACACCTCCACCGAGAACCGCCGGCCAGACCAGTGCCGGAACGCCTCATGGTGCCCCTCGCCCCACGGCACCCGCCCCAGCCCCATGTTCTGGATGCCCTCGGTGATCACCTGCACCCCGCGCCCGAACTGAAACTCATAACCCCGCACGAACCCGCGGGAGGCATCGCTTTCGTAGAATTCCTGGCTCCACAGGCACAGCGGCGACCCGCGATGCCCATCCAGCTTCTCCTCCACATAGCCGTTCACCACCGCCCAGGGATGGAACATCAGGTTCCGCCCCACCATCCCCGACGAATTCGCCAGCCCATCGGGATGCTTCCCCCCGGCGGAGTTCAACAGCAGCCGCGGCGTGCCCACCCCGTTGCACGCCACCACCACCACATGCGCCGGCTGGAACACCTCGTTCCCGTCCCGGTCATAGTAGATCGCCCCCGTCGCCATGCCGGTCGCGTCATGCGTGATCTCCCGCACCCGGCAGTTCGTCCGCAACTCCACGCCGGCCCGGATCGCCAGCGGCCAATAGGTGATGTCGGTCGACCCCTTCGCCCCCTGCGCGCAGCCCGGCGTGCAGTGCCCGATATTGATGCACGCCGCCCGCCCCTCCCACTCCCGCGTCGCGATCGCTGCCTCGCTCGGCCACCAGTGCCAGCCCAGCCGGTTCATCGCCTCCCCGATCCGCCGCCCCGTCCGCCCCATCGGCAAGGGCGGCATCGGCGGCTCATGCGGCGGGTAGGCGGGATCACCCGCCATGCCGGAAACCCCGGTCATCCGGTCGTTCAGCGCGTAGAATTTCTCCAGCGTGAAGTAGTCGATCGGCCAATCATCGGCCACGCCATCCAGTGTCTTCACCCGGAAGTCGCTCGGATGCAGCCGCGGAAAATGCGCCGTGAACATTACGGTCCCGCCGCCCACCCCGTTGAAGTTCACCACCTTGATCGGGCTGTCATCGTCGTTCACCGGATAGTCCGAAGCACGCCGCCGCTGGTTCGGCGAGGAGGCAAAATCGGTGAACCGCCGCGCCTCCCAATCCCGCCCGGTGGAGGGGAAGTCGGATGGCTTCTGCCACTCCCCCTGCTCCAGGCAGACGATCCGCATCCGCGTCTCCGCCAAACTCCACGCCACCGCGGCCCCCGAGGCGCCGGAGCCGATGATCAGAACGTCAACCGTGTCCATGCCCACCCCGTACCCGCCACGCCAGCATCATCGCCGTCGCCACCACCAGCCCCGAAGCCATCATGAACGCCGAGCGGAACCCCGCCGTCAGCGCCGCCTCCG
The DNA here is from genome assembly GCA_947460455.1 of Rhodospirillales bacterium. Lineage (GTDB taxonomy): Bacteria > Pseudomonadota > Alphaproteobacteria > Acetobacterales > Acetobacteraceae > CAMDGX01. Next base: position 3,551 of record CANHKG010000269.1, read on the forward strand.
CCGGAACCCCCGCCGCCTCCGCCGCCCCGCGTGCCGCGGTGAAGGCCAGCATCAGAACCGAAGCTCCCGCCACCGTCCCCAGCGTCCGTGTCATCATCGCCAGCGACCCCGCCACCCCGCGCGACCGGCGGGGCAGGGTGCCTGCCACGATCTCCGAATACGCCACCTGGTACAGCCCCAGCCCCACCCCCTGCATCACCAGCGCCGGCACCGTCACCCACAGCCCCAGCGTCTGCCCCACCAGCGCCAAGGACGCCGCCACCAGCAACGCCCCCCCCACCAGCAGCACCTTCGCCGGCACTCGCCCCGCCAACCGACCCGCGATCGGCGCCGCCACCATCATCCCCGTCGATGACCCCGCCAGCACCAGCCCCAGCACCCCCACCGACAACCCCTCCACCCGCACCAGATGGAACGGCGCCAGCAGCATCACTGCGAAGGCGGCGAGATTGACCAGCACATTCCCCAGATTGATCGCCGCGAAGCCGCCATCGCGGAACAGCGACACATCGATGATCGGCCGCTCCACCCGCCGTTCCTGCCAGATGAACGCCGCCACCGCCCCCACGGCCACCACGCCCAGCCACAGCGCACTCTGGTTCACCGCCAGCAACGCCGCCGTGATCGCTCCTGCCAGCAGCACCGCCCCCAGCCCATCGAACCGTTCCTGCGTACCGCCCACCACATCCACCGGCAACCGCCACGCGAACAGGAACGCCGCAATGCACAGCGGCACCCGCGCCGCATACACCGCCCGCCAGCCGAACATCTCCACCAGCACCCCGGCCACCGGCGGCCCGATCGCCCCGCCCAGCCCGAAGATCATCGTGTACAGCCCCAACGCCCGCGCCCGCTCGTTCTCCGGAAACAGGAACGTCGCCAGCGCCGGCCCGCAGCTCAGCAGCAGCGCCGCCCCCATCCCCTGCGCCACCCGCGCCGCCAGCAGCCATCCGAACGCCGACGCGAACGTACACCCCACGAACGCCACCGCGCTCAGCGCCGCCCCCGCCAGAAAGATGCGCCGATGCCCCAGCATGTCCCCCAGCCGCCCGAACACCAGCATCAGGCTGGCATGGGTCAGCACGTAGCTGATCACCACCCATTGGATCATCGGGATCGGCATGGCGAAATCGCGCACGATGTCGGGGAACGCCACGTTCACCATCGCATCCAGCGGCACCACCAGCGTGCCGAGGCCGATCACCACCAGGCCGGCGTAAGCGTTACGGATGGCCCGTCCCCCTCGTTCCGCCCCCAGCCTAGCCAAGCCACGCCCACTGGAACAGCCGCCCCAGCCGGCGTAACCTGCACGGGAGGAACGCGGAGCCCACCATGAACGCCATCACCCCCGGCACGCCCGAAGACTACAACCACCTGGACGACGACAGCTTCCGCATGATGGTGCGCGGCTGGGTGGAAGCGAACTACCCCCCCGAGATCCGCAACCCCACCAAGCGGCTGCATTTCTCCGAGAACAAGGTGTGGTACTACAAGCTCTCGCAGAAAGGCTGGCTCGCGCCGGGCTGGCCGCGCGACGTGGGCGGCATGGGCCTCACCGCCGGCAAGCAGCTCATCATGCTGGAGGAATTCCAGCGCCACGGCTGCACCCGCCTGAACGACATGGGCATGACCATGATCGGCCCGCTGCTGATCCGCTTCGGCACCGACGCACAGCGCGCCCATTTCCTGCCGAAGATCCTCGCCGGCGAGCACATCTGGTGCCAGGGCTACAGCGAGCCCAATGCCGGCTCCGACCTGGCCAATTTGCGCACCGAAGCCGTGCTCGATGGCGACCACTGGGTAGTGAACGGCCAGAAGATCTGGACCTCGCTGGCCATGGACGCGAACTGGATCTTCCTGCTCGTCCGCACCAACAAGATCGTCAAGAAGCAGGAAGGCATCTCCTTCCTGCTGGTGGAGATGAACACCCCCGGCATCACCGTGCGGCCCATCCGCAACCTCGATATGGGCGATGAGTTCTGCGAGGTGTTCTTCGACAACGTGCGCGTGCCCAAGGACCAGATCGTCGGCGCCGTCGACAAGGGCTGGACCATGGCCAAGAACCTGCTCAGCTTCGAGCGGATCGGCATCGGCTCCCCCCGCCAGTCCGGCTACGCCCTGCAACGCCTGAAGCTGTTGGCCGAGCACATGGGCCTGGAAGACGACCCCCAGTTCGCCGACCGTTACACCCGCCTGCGCATGGACCTGGAAGACCACAAGGCGCTGTATGAAACCTTCGCCGAAAAGGTCCGCCGCGGCGAACAGCTGGGCCCCGATGTCTCCATGCTGAAGGTCCACCAGACCGAGCTCTACCAGCGCATCACCGAAGCCATGATCGAGATCGCCGGCGAAAACACCGGCCTGCTGGAACCGATCGGCGGCAACCGCGAACTGAACCCGCAAGGCCAGTTCATCCAGTCCCGCCCTTCAACGATCTACGGCGGCTCGAACGAAATCCAGCGCAACGTGCTGGCCAAGAACGTCCTCGCGCTGCCGAGCTAGAAGGGAAGGAAGGGCAGGGGCTCTGCCCCTGCACCCCGCTGGGGCCTTAGGCCCCAGACCCCTTTCGTTTGTTGCCCAACGGCAGAGGGGGTGCCTCTCCGGA
>CANHKG010000270.1 GCA_947460455.1 Rhodospirillales bacterium
TATTCGATCCGCGGATCGATATAGGCATACAGCACGTCCACCAGCACGTTCATCAACACGTAGATCACCAGCACGAACAGGATGCAGCCCTGGATCAGCGGGTAGTCCCGCACGCCGATCGCCTGGATCAGCAGGCGGCCGATGCCGGGATAGGTGAACACCGCCTCGGTCACCACCGTGCCGCCAACGAAGGCCGCCAGCATCAGGCCCACGATGGTGACGAAGGGCAGCAGCGCGTTGCGCATCACGTGCCGGCCCACCACGTCCCGTTCCGGCAGGCCCTTGCTGCGGGCGGTGCGCACATAATCCGCCTTCAGCTCGCCCAGAAGCGAGGCGCGCAGGAAGCGGGCGAAGATGCCGGAAACGTAGGTGCCCAGCGTCAGCGCCGGCAGCAGGATGTTCCGCAGCGCGCCCAGCGGATCCTCGAAGAACGGCACGTAGGTGGAAACCGCCGGCAGCCAGCGCAGATGCACGCCGAACAGCAGGATCAACAGGATGCCGAGCCAGAAGGTCGGCACGCCCAACGCCAGGGCGGACCAAGCGGAAAGCGCGCGGTCGATCCAGGAATTCGGCACCAGGGCAGAGATGATCGCCACCGGCACGCCCAGCAGCAACCCCACCAGGATGGCACCGAGCCCGAGCTGCAGCGTGGCCGGCACGCGGCCCATGATCAGGTCCAGCACCGGCTCGCGCGACTGGATCGACTGGCCGAAATCACCCACCAGCGCGCCGGTGAGCCAGGACCAGTACTGCTCATGCAGCGGGCGATCCAGGCCCAGGCGCTGCATCGCATCGGCAATCTGCTCCTGCGTGGCGTTCTCGCCGACGATGGCGCCGATCGGCGAGCCCGGCACGGCATAGACCATGGCCCAGATGCCGATGGAGGCCAGGAACAGCACCGGGATGAGCTGGATCAGGCGGCGGAGGATGTAGCCGGTCATGGCTTGACCTGCACAGGAGCGGCTGCGGGCTCGTCCTCGGCGATCTCGCGCCGATCCTCCAGCACGTTTGCCAGTACGCGGCCGAGCGTATCGAGCGAGAGGATCGTCAGCGTCAGCGCGAGCCCGGGCAGCACGGCGTAGGTGGGGGCTTCGTACAGATAGGATTTCCCGGTGCGCAGCATCTCCCCCCAGGAGGGCGTGGGCGGCGGGATGCCGACGCCGAGGAAGGCGAGTGCCGCTTCCAGCAAGATGGCGACGGAGGAGAGAATGACCACCTGCACCAGGATCGGCGACCAGGCATTGGGCAGCACGGTGCGGAACATGTTGTAGCTGGCGCTGCCGCCCAGCGCCTCCACCGCCAGCACGAAATCGCGCTGCCGCAGGCTGAGCACCTGGGCGCGGGTGATGCGCGCGAAGCTGGGAATGCCGGTGATCCCCACCGCCACCAGGGCTGCCGCCTGGCTGCGGCCAAGCACCGCGATCAGCGCCATGGCGAACAGGATGCCGGGCAGGGCCAGCAGCACATCCACGATGCGCATCAGCACCGCATCGCGCCAGCCGCCGAAATACCCGGCCACCAGGCCCATCGGCACGCCGATGGAAGCGGCAATCACCACGGCGCCGGCGGCGGTGAGCAGGGAGGTGCGGGCGCCGTAGATCACGCGGGCGAAGATGTCGCGGCCCAGCTCGTCGGCGCCGAACCAGAACTGCGCGCCGGGCGGCTCCAGCGTGGCGGACAGCTCCTGGTAGAGCGGGTCGATTGGCAGGATCCACTGCGCCGTCAGCGAAACAAAGATGGTGATGGCGAGATAGGTCACCGAGATCGCCGCGGCGGGGCGGGAGAGCACGCGCCCGGCGGTGATGCGGGCGCGGTGCCAGGCGGTGCGGGCTGGCGCGCTCATGCGGCTTGTTCCGGCAGGCGCGGGGCGGCGAAGTGGCAGGCCGCGCGGGTGGGCTGGGTCGGCAGGTCGCGGAAGGCCGGGATCTCCGTGCTGCAGCGGGCTTCGGCGCGGAAGCAGCGCGGATGGAACGGGCAGCCGGAGGGCGGCTTGGCGGGGCTGGGGATGTCCCCTTGCAGCACGATGCGCCCGGTATGGCCGCGCCGCGCGGGATCGGGCACCGGCACGGCGGAAAGCAGGGACTGGGTGTAGGGGTGGGCGGGCTGCTCGTACAGCGTGTCCCGGTCGGCCTGTTCCACGATGCGGCCGAGATACATCACGGCGACGCGGTTGCAGATGTGGCGCACCACGCTGAGGTCGTGGGCGATGAACAGGTAGGCCAGCCCCAACTCCTTCTGCAGGTCCTGCAGCAGGTTCACCACCTGGGCCTGGATGGAGACATCGAGGGCCGCCACGGGCTCGTCGAGGATCAGCAGCTTCGGTGCCAGCGCCAGCGCGCGGGCGATGCCGATGCGCTGCTTCTGGCCGCCGGAGAATTCGGCGGGGTAGCGGCCGAGCATGGTGGGGGAGAGGCCGACCAGCTCGAACAGCTCCGCCACCCGCTTCATGCCGCCGGCATCGTCGAACAAGCCGTGGATGCGCAGCGGCTCCGCCACGATGTCGCCCACGGTCTTGATCGGGTTCAGCGAGGCATAGGGGTCCTGGAAGATGTACTGCATGTTCCGGCGCGTGCGGCGCAGGGCGGCGGGGTCCATGGTGGTGACCTCGTCGCCGCCGAAGCGGATGGAGCCGCCGGTGGCGCGGATGAGGCCCATGATGGCCCGCCCCGTGGTGGTTTTGCCGCAGCCGGATTCACCGACCAGGCCCAGGGTCTCGCCGGGGCGGACCGAGAGGCTGACGCCATCCACCGCGCGCACGCTGCCGGTCTGGCGGCGCAGCAGGCCGGTGCGGATGGGGAAATGCACCTGGAGGTTCTCCACCTCCAGCAGCGGTGGCGGGGCGGTGGTGGTGGCCGGCTTCGGCGTGGCCGCGGCCCGGGGCGGCATGGGCGCGCCGAGCAGGGTGGGGATTTCGTCTGGGAAGTGGCAGGCGGTGGCGCGCCCGGCGTCTGCGCGCAGGGCGGGGTCTTCGGCGGCGCAGAGCGGGCGGTCGCGGCCGATCGGGCACCGCGGGCGGAAGGCGCAGCCCGGCGGCAGGCGCGCCGGCGTGGGCGGCTGGCCGGGGATGGGCACCAGGCGATCGGCCACCACATCCAGCCGCGGCAGCGATTGCAGCAGGCCGACCGTGTAGGGGTGGCGCGGGGCGGCGAAGATCTCCCGCACCGTGCCGGTTTCCACGATGCGGCCGCCATACATCACCGCCACCCGATCCGCGGTTTCGGCGACCACGCCGAGGTCGTGGGTGATGAGAATCACTGCGGCGCCCGTCTCCGCCTGGCGCTTGGCCAGCACCGCCAGCACCTGGGCCTGCACGGTGACATCGAGCGCGGTGGTGGGCTCGTCGGCGATGATCAGGCGCTTTTCGCCGGCCATGGCCATGGCTATCACCGCCCGCTGGCGCATGCCGCCGGAGAACTGGTGCGGGTATTGGCCGATCCGGGTGGCGGGGTCGGGGATATCCACCTCACGCAGCAGGGCGGCGGCGCGGGCGGGGGCTTCGGCCTGGGTGACGAAGCCGTGCGAGACCTGCCCCTCGATCACCTGGCGGCCGATCGGCAGCACCGGGTTCAGCGTGGTGGTGGGGTCTTGGAAGATCATGCCGACCTCCCGCCCGCGCATGTGGCGCAGGGTTTCGGCATCGGCGGTGGTCACATCCACCTCCCCCACGCGGAGGGTGCCGGAAACGCGGGCGGTGGGCGGCAGCAGGCCGGTGATGGCGAGCGAGGTGACGGACTTGCCCGAGCCGGATTCGCCGACGATGCCCAGCACCTCTCCGGCGTGGACATCGAAGCTGATGTCGCGCACCGCCGGCACATCCCGTCCGCTGCCGGTGAAGGTCACCGACAGGTTGCGGACGGAAAGGACCGGCGGCGCCGACCGGGCGCCGCCTTCAGCCATGACGGGTCAGCTCGTGAACCCGACCGTGCGCAGCACGAGCAGGCTGTCGATGTCCTTGGTGAAGCCGCCGACATTCTTGGCGGCCACGGTGATGAACACGTCGTAGGTGTTGGTGGCGATGCCGAAGGAGCTGTCCACCAGCGCCTTGTTCAGTGCGCCATAGGCGGCCTTGATGTCTGCGGTGCCGAAGGCGCTGTTCACGCGCTCGATCGCTTCCACATAGGCCTTGTGCGGGTTCGGGTTGCCCAGCACCGGGTTGTTCACCACGCGGTAGATGGAGTTGGTGGTGACGCGGGTGGGGAATTTCTGCACGTTGCCCACGCCGCCGAAGGTGGCGTTGAACTTGCCGCCCAGCAGCGCATCCACGTATTCCGAGCCCTGCTTCAGCTCCAGCTGGATGTCGATGCCGGCGCGCTTCAGCGCGTTCTGCACCACCTGGCTGATGGCCACGCTGTCCTGGTCGCCACCGTTCACCAGCAGCTTCCAGTCGCTCATCTGCGCGGCGGTCAGGCCGGATTGCTTGAGCAGCGCCTGGCCCTTGGCGATGTCGAACGCGTAGGTCTTGTCGTAGCTGCGGTCGGCGGCGGGGTTGGCCGGGGCCCAGGGCAGGGCGGTGACCTCGCCGAGGCCGGCATAGCCCACGCGCAGGATGGCGGCGCGGTCGATCAGGTAGTTGAAGGCCTGGCGGAACTTCTCGTTGTCGAAGGGTGCGCGGGTGGTGTTGATGCGCAGCACCTGCACAAGCTGGCCCTGGCCCTGATGGAGCTGGAAGCCGGCGGTGCGCAGGCGAACCGCCTGGCGGGCGCCGCCGCCGAAGATCATGTCCACCGCCTTGGACTCAAGGGCGGCGGCCGCGCTCTCGTTGTCGCTGAACACGGTGAAGACGACTTCGGAGAGGATGGGCTGCTTGGCGCGCCAGTATTTCGGGTTGGCGGCGAGGCGCAGGCGCTGGCCGAGGACGCGTTCGGCGACGGTGAACGGGCCGGTGCCGTTCACCTTGGTCTCGGCGCTGTCCACCGTGTCCTTGGCGATGACGAACATGAACTGCAGCAGGTCGGTCACCTGCTTGTCCGGCACCTTCTGCTTGAAGTTGAGGCGCACGGTCTTGTCGTCCACCACCATCCAGTCCTTCACCGGGGCCATGGTGGGGAAGACGTTCTTGCCGGTCTTGGGGTCGTTGGCCTTCTTCAGCGTGGCATCGAGGTCGGCGCTGGTGAGGGCGGCGCCGCTGTGGAAGGTGACACCCTGGCGCAGCACGATGGTGACGGACATGTTGTCCGGCGCGATCTGGAAGCTTTGTGCCAGCGCCGGCACCGGCTTGCCGGCATCGTCGTATTCGATGAGCGTGTCGTACAGGTTGCGCATGACGATCGCGTTCTGCGACGAGAACTGGTGCGGATCGTAGTTCACGAAATCCGCCAGCAGCGCCACGCGCAGCGGCTTGCCGCCCTTCAGCGCCGGGGCCGCGGCCTGTGCCATCGCATCGGGCGCGAGGGTGGCGCCGAGGCCGAGGGCTGCCGTGCCGGCCAGCAGGGTTCGACGATTCATGACATGGGTCACGCTCAGTCTCCTGTCTTCGTTTTGTGCCGCCGAGAGGGCGCGCTCATTATAATAGCCTCCCATCGGGGTATGGGCCTGTCAAACCGATTTGGCACATCCTTGCGCGCCGGCATCATCTTTCGGGAACAGCGTTGACATCCGGTGCGGGCGGGGGGGAGGCTCCCGGTGCCCGCGACAGGAGCCCCGGATGGCCGCCATCGACCCGATTACCGTTTCCGTCATCCAGCACCGGCTGCGCGCGATCGTGGAGGAGATGGGCGAGGCGATGCTGCGCACCGCCTATTCGCAGATTTTGAACTCCTCGCGCGATTTCTCCACCGCGCTGTGCGACCCGCAGGGGCGGCTGATCGCGCAGGCGGAGCACGTGCCGATCCATGTGGGCGCGTTGCCCTTCGCGGCGCGGGCGGTGACGGACTACTTCGGCGATACGATCAAGCCCGGGGACGTGTTCCTGCTGAACGACCCCTATCGCGGGGGGAATCACATCCCGGACCTGACGGCGTTCGTGCCGGTGTTCGATGGCGACCGGTTCGTGTTCTGGTCGATCAACCGGTCGCACCAGAGCGATATCGGGGGCGCGACCCACGGGGCCTACAACGCCGGGGCCACCGAGATCTTCCAGGAAGGCA
>CANHKG010000271.1 GCA_947460455.1 Rhodospirillales bacterium
CACGCCAGCGACGTGGTGTTGTTCCTGGACACCACATTTGCCCCGCTCATCGCAGCCGTGGCCAAGGATGTGCGCGCCAGCCTTCGCGCCGTGGTGTTCATGACCGAGCGTGCGCACATGCCGGACATCGCCCTGCCGGAGGGGATGGAGCTGCTCTGCTACGAAGAGCTGATGGAGGCGGCCGACGAGAACTACGCCTGGCCAAGCTTCGACGAGAACACGGCCGCAGCCCTTTGCTATACCTCTGGCACCACCGGCAAGCCGAAGGGCGTGCTCTACAGCCACCGCTCCACTGTTCTCCACGCCTTCGCCAGCAACATGGCGGACGTGATTGGCCTGCGCTCCACGGATCGCGTACTGCCCGTGGTGCCGATGTTCCATGTGAATGCCTGGGGCACGCCCTATAGCGCGCCGATGACCGGGGCTTCGCTGATCATGCCGGGCCGGCATCTTGATGGGGCCAGCCTGACCAAGCTGATGAATGACGAGCGCGTCACCCTCTCGGCTGGCGTGCCGACCGTGTGGCTCGGGCTGCTGAACCACCTGCGCAGCAGCGGCGAGCGGCTGCATACGGTGAAGAGCTTTGTCATCGGCGGGTCCGCCTGCCCGCAACTGCTGTTCGAAGCCTTCGACAAGGAGTACGGCATCCGGATCGACCATGCCTGGGGCATGTCGGAGCTGTCGCCCCTGGGCACCTATAATGCGCCCAAGCCTTCCAACATCGACCTGGCCGGCGACGAGAAGATGGCGCTGCAGCTGACCCAGGGCCGCAGCATCTATGGTGTGGACATGCGCATCGTGGATGATGAAGGCAAGGAACTGCCGTGGGACAGCAAGACCTCCGGCCATCTGCAATCGAAGGGCTACTGGGTTTGCAGCAGCTATTTCGGCGGCACCGCCGGCGACGCACTGACGCCGGACGGCTGGTTCGCCACCGGTGACGTCGCCACGATCAGCGCCGATGGCTACATGGAGATCACCGACCGCTCAAAGGACGTGATCAAGTCCGGCGGGGAATGGATCAGCTCGATCCAGCTGGAGAATCTCGCCATGTCGCATCCCGATGTTGCCGAGGCCGCGATCATTGCCGCACGGCACGAGAAGTGGGACGAGCGCCCGCTGCTGATCATCGTGCCGCGCGAGGGCAAGGAGATCGACAAGAAGGCACTGCTCTCGTTCTACGAGGGCAAGGTCGCCAAGTGGTGGATCCCCGACGATGTGGTGGTGGTGAAGGACCTTCCCCACACCGCCACCGGCAAGGTGCAGAAGCTTGCGCTGCGCACCCAGTGGGCCAATCACCTCGTTACGGCTGCCGGATAGCGCCCGAAGGCGGCGGGCCTATCGCCCGCCGCCGATCGGCACCAGCGCGCCGGTGACGTAGGAACTCTGGTCCGACAGCAGCCACAGAATCACGTCCGCTACTTCCTCCGCGGATCCGGCGCGCGCCATGGGGATCATTGGCTTGAACCGTTCGGCCCGGTCCGGCACGCCGGCCTTGGCGTGGATGTCCGTGTCGATCAGGCCGGGATTGACCGCGTTCACCCGAATTCCCCGCGGCGCCAGTTCGCGCGACGCCCCGATGGTGAGCGTGTCAACCGCCCCTTTCGAAGCCGCGTAATGCACCCACTCATTCGCGCCGCCGATCTCGCTGGCGCGCGACGACACGTTTACCACGGCCCCGCCGGCGCCGCCCAGGTCCGTCGCCATGCGCAGGATCGCCTCGCGCAGGGCCAGGAAGCAGCCCTTCACGTTGATTGCCAGCACCTGGTCCAGGGCAGATGGATCCAGCGCCTCGATCCGGCTAATCGGGCCGGTGATGCCCGCATTGTTCACCAGGGCCGTCACGCGGCCGAGTTCACGATCTACCGCGGCAAAGAAGGCCGCCGTCTGCTCGGGGGAGGCACTGTCTGCCTGCATCGCGAAGGCCCGACCGCCGGCACTGCGGATCTCCTCCACGACCTGACGCGCGGGCCCCTCGCTGCTGCGATAGCTGAGCCCCACGGCATATCCCTGCACAGCGGCCATTCGCGCCACGGCCGCCCCGATGCCGGTGCTGCCGCCCGTTACCACCAGAACCTTGTCCATCGCCGTGCCCCCTATGCCACGAAGGCCAGCGTGACGCCCATCGTCTGTTCCGGCCCCACCAGAACACGATCCGGCGCATGGGCCGCCAACGCAACACCGCCGGCCCGCAGCGCCGCCTCCGCCATATCCAGGCCCTGGGTGCGCAAGACCAGCGCGGCCATCCATTCCCGCCGCCCCAGCGCCGGTGCCGCCGCGGCGCCAAATCGGGCGGCGAGTTCCCGCGGATCCACCACATCGAAGCTCGACAGGCCGACGGAGAGCCGCACGCCGCCGGCAATGCTGCGCACCGACTGCGCACCGAACATTCGGCCGAACAGCGCCCCCAGCCGCGCCGGGTCCTCCGCGGCGATCACCGCTTCCCGCACCCCCAACGCCCCGTTCGCATGCCGGCGCCACTCATCCCGCCACACCAGATCCCGCGTGAGGTGATGGCAGAAATACAGCCTGCCCGCCTCGGTCGCCTCATTGGGCAACCGGACGGTGCGGAACACGGCATCCCGCGTGCCCCCTTCGAATTCCACCGGGCGGGTGAACTCATTGGGCGGAGACGCTTCCACGCCTGCCTCTGCCAACGCAGCAGAAACGGCGGCGGAGTCCTCCGTGCCCCAAACCAGCCCGTTGAGGCCCATCGGCCATCCCAGGATGTCCCGCCGCCCGCCACCGCCGGGCGGCGTGCCGATCAGCTCCAGATAGTCGGTTCCGAAGATCGCCAGGTGATTCACCGAGCCGAGCGAGTGATAGCCCCGCGGAGTGAGCGTGAAGCCCAGCCGTTCATACACGGCACGCGCCTGGTCCATCTGGTCGTGAACATTGACCACGACATGATCCAATGTGGGCATCGGCAGCGTCATCATCGGTCTTCCTCATGCGTGGTCGGGTTCAACGGCCGCCACATCTGTCATCGAACGGCACAGCAGCGAAGGCCTACCGAAGTGTTTCACCACGAGCATTGCATGCCCAGGGGTAACCGTGGAAATTGCATACCCATGCGGCCACCACCAGGAGGGTACGAAACTGCAGACGCAGGCGGATTCTGCGCCACGGGGCCCGGCGACAATGAAAGCCGTTGGCGTGCTTCCCCTGGCCCTCCTGCTCGCATTCGCCCCTCGAGACGGCGCACAGGCACAGGCCCTGCCGCAGGTTCCTGCCGGTTCGCCAATCCCGCGGATCGCACCGGTGCCGCGGCCATCCGTTGGTGGGCCTGCCATTGCCCCGGGGGCCGCATCGATCAGCCGCGGCAACCCGGACGACGTGTTCGAGATCACCGGCGCCACCGTCGATGGCTCCACGGTCTATGACGCCGCCACATGGGCGCCCATCACGGACACGATGCGCGGCGCGCTCACCCGGTCACAGGTTGAGGCGGCACGGCAAGACATTCTGGCGCGCTACCGGAGCGATGGCTATCTTCTGACAGGCGTCACGCTTGCCGATGGTGGCGCCGGCCGCGTCCGCTTTGTTGTGACCGAAGGCCATATCGCCGAGGTGAAGCTTGATGGCGACATTGGCCCGGCCGGCACCCAGATCCTGCGCTTCCTCCATCGCCTGACCGAGACGCGCCCGATCGATTCCGCGACACTGGAGCGCGCCCTTCTCCTCGCCCAGGACGTGCCCGGGGTCTCCCTGCGCGCCGTGCTGCGGCCATCGACCGAAGCGCCTGGCGCGCTGACGCTGATTGCCCAGGTTCAGCGAACGCCATGGGGGGCCACCATCGTTGCCGACAACCGGGGCGCGCCCTTTACGGGTCCGGAAGGTGCCCTGCTTGCGCTCGACGCCAACAGTTTCAGCGAGTACGGCGAACGCACCACCGCCTCGTTGTTCCGTTCATTCAACAATACGCAGATCTTTGGCCAGGTTGGTACGGAGGTTTTTGTTGGCGGATCGGGCCTCAAGATCCGTCTTTTTGGAGGCTCCGGAACAGCCGACCCTTCCGGCGCCCTGCGCGCCAATCGCTACCATGGCATCACGACCACTGCCGGCATCACCACGAGCTACCCCGTCATCCGGAGCCGCCAGCAAAGTCTCTCCTTGTTCGGTACCGCGGAACTCCTGGATACCGAGATTTTCACCGGCGACCCTGCCCGCCAAACCAGCCGCGACAATCTTCGCGTGCTGCGTGCCGGTACCGAGTATGCACGCCAGGACACGTGGCTTGGGGCCGAACGCAGCGCGGTCTCCACTGCCGCCGTCAGGATATCACGAGGCCTCGACACGCTCGGCGCCTCGCCGAGCAATCCCGTGAACGTGGGGCGACAGAACCAGCGTGTTGAGTTCACCAAGGTCAACATGGAACTCAGCCGAACCCAGACATTGTTCGACGCCTGGGAGGGTGGCTCCGTTGCACTGCAAGCGACAGCCACCGGCCAGTTCAGCTCCGATATCCTCCCTTCCTCGGAGAAATTCTATCTCGGCGGTGCGCGCATCAACCGTGGCTACTTTGCCGGCCAGGTCAGCGGCGACAAGGCCTGGGCAACAGCCATGGAACTGCAGCTCAATACCGGCTTCAGTATCGATGCGTTGGGCTACCCGCTGGAGGTCGGCGCCACGGTCTATACATTCTATGACTGGGGTGAGATCGTGGAGAACCAGAAGACAGACCCCAACCGGCGCCTGCAATCCTTCGGCGCGGGAACACGGATGCGCCTTTCCGCCAGCGTTTCGGCCGACATCGAATGGGTGCGCCGGATTGTCCGGCGCCCTCTTGGTGCACAGTCCAACACGCCTGCGCTGAATGCAGATGCGATCTACTGGCGATTGACCACGCGGTTCTAGCCATGCGCACAGGCAACACAGTTTCTGGTGCTACGCGTACCTCTTGCCTGCTGGCGGGTCGACCCGGCGTTGTGACCTCATGCGATATCGTCCCGCGGGTGCTGCGGCCACGCCACGACCTTCTGCGCAGCACGGCGCTGCAGGCCGTTTTCCTCGTTGCACTCGTTGTTCCTTCGCCGCGCGCCCTGGCCCAGACAGCCCCCGCCGCGACAGCTTTGCCCACCGGCGGACAGGTGATTGCGGGCCAAGCGCGGATCACCGCAACCACGCGCGCCGGCACCGCGGCCATGACGGTGAAACAGACCACCGCCTATGGTGCCTACGACTGGAAATCCTTCGACATCGGCAAAAGCGCCTCGGTGACCTACCAGGTGCCGACCAGCCAGTCCGTCTCCGTCAACCGCGTCATCTCCCCCACCAGCCCCTCGGTCATCGCCGGCAAGCTTGCGTCCAACGGCGTGGTGGTGGTCCAGAACCAGTCGGGCGTTGTCTTCACGCAAGGCGCCGAGGTCAACGTCAACACGCTGATCGCCTCCGCGCCCGGCATCTCCGACGCCAACGCACGCGCAGGCCGGCTCATATTCGACCAGGCCCCCCGCCCCGGCGCCAAGGTCGAGAACCATGGCAGCATCACCGTGGCCCAGACCGGGCTTGCCGCTCTTGTGGCCCCCCAGGTTGCCAATTCAGGCGTCATCCGTGCCCAGATGGGCCGCGTCGTCTTGGCCGGGGCGGAAGCGCATACGGTGGATCTGTATGGCGATGGGCTCCTGTCCATCGATGTCACTCGGCAGGTCACGCGTATTCCAGCAGGGGCCGACGGCAAGGCAGCAACCGCGCTCGTCACCAATTCCGGCACGATCGTTGCCGATGGCGGCTCGATCCTGCTCACCGCCAGTGCTGTCGATGGCGTCGTTCAGAACCTGGTGACCGCCGGCGGTACCGTTCGCGCCAACACGGTCGGCACCCGTACTGGTCAGGTCGCCATCAAGGCCAATGGCGGTGATGTGGCCGTTAGCGGAACAATCCTTGCGCAAGGCAACAGTACCGGCAGCAAGGGCGGGCTGGTAGAGATCAATGCGCCCTCCAGAACCGTCGCCCTCAAGCAAGGCGCGCGCGTTGATGCGTCTGGCAAGGCGGGGGGTGGTACGGCCGCCATCGGCACCACCCTGGCCCGTGCAAAGGGCGGTCCAACGACCAAAGCCCCGACTGCCCGCGATGTCATCATCGA
>CANHKG010000272.1 GCA_947460455.1 Rhodospirillales bacterium
CCCGGATGAAGCGCCGCCTCGCCTCCGCCACCCCGTTCCCGTGCGGCGTATCCATGCGCTGCGATCCTGCCCCGGTCACCCCGGCACGATGGCGCGAACGCCCACCGGGTCCAGACACGTTCGCGCGCGCGAACGGAAGGGTCTGCGAACCGCCCAACAAAAACCGGGCTGCCGCAGGGTGCGGCAGCCCGGTTTGTCAGGCGCTGGTCCTTGCGGGAAGGATCAGACGTTCGGCTGCGGCGCCTCGGAAGGGTCGAGATACTCGTCCTCTTCCTCCACATCGTCCTCGTCGCCGGCGCGGCTGATCGCCTCGCCGCGGGCCTGCTTCTCGGCTTCTTCCACGCTGCGCGCCACGTTCACGGTCACGGGGATCGAAACCTCGGGGTGCAGAACCACCCGCACGGTCGTCAGGCCCAGCGACTTGATCGGCTGCTCCAGGATCACCTGGCTGCGGTTGATGGTCAGCCCGGCCGCGGTGCTGCCATCCGCGATGTCGCGCGAGGAGACGGAGCCATACAGGCTCCCGCTCTCGCCCGCCTGGCGGATGATCACAACGGAAAGCCCGCCCACGCGCTCGGCAAGCCGCTCGGCTTCCTCACGGCGCTTGATGTTCAGCGCAACCAGCTGCGCACGCTGCAGCTCGAACTTCGCCAAATTGTCCTTGTTGGCACGGATCGCCTTCTTCTGCGGCAGCAGGAAGTTACGGGCATAGCCCGGCTTCACGCGCACCAGCTCGCCCATCTGGCCAAGCTTTTCCACGCGCTGCAGCAGGATCAGTTCCACGGTGGCCATGGTGTGCTCCTCCTCAGGCCACGATGTACGGAAGCAGGGCGAGGAAGCGGGCGCGCTTGATCGCCTGCGCCAGCTCACGCTGCTTCTTGGCCGAAACCGCGGTGATGCGGCTCGGCACGATCTTGCCGCGCTCCGAAAGGAAGCGGCTCAGCAGGCGCACGTCCTTGTAGTCGATCTTCGGCGCGTTCGGGCCGGAGAACGGGCAAGACTTGCGGCGGCGGTAGAAGGGCCGGCGGGCGCCAACGGCGGCGCGGCGGGCGGCGGGGTTCACATCGTCGGACATGCTTGCTTACTCCTCCACCGCGCCACGGAAACCACCGCCACCGCCATCGCGGTCGCCGAACCCACCGCCGAACGGCGCATCTTCGCGCGCCCGGAATTCCTCGCGGTCGTCGTAGCCGCGCTTGCGGCCGCTATCGAAGCGCCCGGCCGGCTTCGGCCCACGGAACCCGCGCTCGCGGTCGTCAGACTTACGGGACAGGATGGCGCTCGGCGCCTCGTCGATCGCCTCAAGGCGGATCGTCATGAAACGCAGCACGTCCTCGTTCAAGCCCAGCTGGCGCTCCATCTCGGTCACCGCAACAGGCTTGCTGTCGAAGGACAGCAGCATGTAGTGGCCCTTGCGGTTCTTCTTGATGCGATACGCAAGGCTGCGCAGTCCCCAATATTCCAGCTTCTTCACCGAAGTGCCGTTCGGCACGCCGTTATCGGTATCCAGCTGGTTGGAAACGGTCTCGGCAATCGCCTCGACCTGCTGCTGCGTCACGTCATTGCGTGCGATGAACACGCATTCATATAGCGGCATGTGATCTCCCTCTGGATTGTCTCTGCCCCAACCCGGGTCTGGGTCAACGCCAGGATGGCGCTTGGGCATAGCCGAGGAAGGCCGTCTCCCCCGGCAGGGAAGCGGCGCCTTATACACGGATCGGCCTGGGAAGCAACCGCGCGCCGGAATCAGGTTGCAACAACGCATCATGCATGCTCCCGTATGCACCCACCCCACAGGACCAAGCCGATGCCAGTCCAGCTACCCCGGCTCCTCCTTCTCCTGGCCCTTCCCGGCTGCGCCACCATCGTGCACGGCACCACCCAGAACCTCACCGTCACCACCAACCCTCCCGGCGCCTCCTGCCGGCTGGAGCGGGACGGCGTGGCCCTCGCCATGGCCAACCCCACCCCGGCCACCGTCCGCATCAACAAGGGCCGGTCGGACATCATCGCCACCTGCACCCTGGCCGGGTACGACCCCACCACCTACAACCACATCTCGGAATTCGGTGGCGGCACCTTCGGCAACGTGATCGTCGGCGGCCTGATCGGCGTGGCGGTGGATGCTGCCTCCGGCGCCAACTATCCCTACCCGCCGGAGTTCGTGATCAACCTCCAGCCCACCGGCGGCCCGCCCGTCACGCAGCCCGAGCACAAGAAAACCCCGCTCGAACCGCCTCCGGTCACCCCGCAGATCCGCTAAAGCCCGTCCTTCCCCGGCACCGTGTTCAACAGCCGGGTAGAGAGCGCCAGCGGCAGCAGCCCCACGATCCGCGCCGCCAGCCCCATCCACCACGGGAACACGATCCGCCTTGTGCCGCGCACCAGCCCGCGCAGGATGATCCCCGCCGCCCGCTCCGCCCCCATCAGCCCGGGCATCGGGAAGCGGTTGCGCGCCGTCATCGCCGTGCGCACGTAGCCGGGGCACACGCTGGTCATCAGCACCCCCTGCCGCCGCGCCATCGCCGCCGTACCCACCGTCCAGGCATCCACCGCCGCCTTGGAGGCGCAATAGGCCGGCGCGCCCGGCGCAGGCACGAAGGCGGCCACCGAAGACACCACCGCGATCCGCCCGCGCCAGCCATCCACCGCCTCCGGCTGCGCCTGCATCGCCGCCAGCGCCGGCAGCACCGTGTTCAGCACCCCACCCAGGTTCACATCGAAGATCGCCCGCGCCTGCGCCTCCGATTCCGGCCGCCCATTCCCCGTGCCGCCGGAAATCCCGGCATTGGCCACCACCAGGTCCAGATACCCCGCCCCTTCGATCCACGCCGCCATCGCGTCCCGGTCCGCCACGTCCAGCACGCGCGCACGCACCTCCGCCCCGCGCGCCCGGCACGAGACCGCCACCTCCGCCAGCCGCTCCGCATTCCGCCCGCAAAGATGCAGCACCGCCCCAGGCCGCGCGCACGCCACCGCCAACGCGGCCCCGATGCCGGAGGAAGCACCGGTGATCAGCACAGAGGCGAATTGCGTCATTGCGGTCGGGCCATGGTTGGGGGCAACTCCCGCCACTGCTACAACGTCGCGCCGCCACGGGATACGAATTGATGACCCTCGCCTCCATGACCGGGTTCGCGCGCAGCGAAGGCACCGGTGCCAGCCCCACCGCCTGGACCTGGGCGTGGGAGCTGCGCAGCGTCAACGGCCGCGGCCTGGAACTGCGCTTCCGCCTCCCCGGCGGGTTCGACGCGCTGGAACCCACCCTGCGCGACCTCGCCGGCAAGCACCTCAAACGCGGCAACGTCACCGCCAACCTCACCATCCGCCGCGAGGAAACCGCCCGCCTGGCGCCAGACCCCGCCGCCATCGAACAGGCCCTGGCACTCGCCACCGCACTCGCCGCCCGCATCCCCGGCGCCCCCCCGCCACGTGCGGAGGCCCTGCTGGCGCTCCCCGGCGTCATGCGCCCCGCCGCCGAGGCGCGTGAGGAAATCGGCCCGGATCAGTTCGCCGCCGTCCGCGAAGGCTTCGCCACCGCGCTCACCGCCCTCGTCGCCGCCCGCCGCGCCGAAGGCACCCGCCTCGCCGCCATCCTCGGCACGCAGCTGTCTGAAATCACCACCCTCTGCACCCGCGCCGCCGCCGAGGCCGCAGACCAGCCCGCCGCCCAGAAAGCCCGCATGATGGAGGTCGTCCGCGCCCTGCTGGCCGAACTCCCCGCCCTGCCAGAGGAACGCATCGCCCAGGAAGTCGCCATCCTCGCCGGCAAGTCAGACGTGCGGGAGGAGCTGGACCGGCTCGATGCCCATCTCCACGCCGCCCGCGCCCTGCTCGCCGAAGGCGAGGCCATCGGCCGCCGCTTCGATTTCCTGGTGCAGGAATTCAACCGCGAGGCCAACACCCTCTGCAGCAAAAGCGCCTCCGTCGCCCTCACCGCCACCGGCCTCGCGCTCAAGGCCACGATCGAGCAGCTGCGCGAGCAGGTCCAGAACGTCGAGTAATCCAATGATCCCGCGCGACCCCCTCTGCCTCGTCATCGCCGCCCCCTCCGGCGCCGGCAAAACCTCCGTCACCCGCGCCCTGCTGGAACAGGAGCCCGATCTGCGCCTGTCCATCAGCATCACCACCCGCGCCATCCGCCCGGGCGAGCAGGATGGCGTGCACTACCATTTCCGCGACCAGCCCAGCTTCGACGCCACCGTGGCTGAAGGTGGCTTCCTCGAGCATGCCGGCGTCTTCGGCCGCAGCTACGGCAGCCCCCGCGCCCCCGTCGATGCCTGGCTTGCCGCGGGGCACGACGTGGTGTTCGACATCGACTGGCAGGGCCATCGCCTGGTCCGCGCCGCCCTGCCCGGCCGCGTCGTCGGCATCTTCATCCTGCCGCCCTCCCGCGCCGCCCTCTCCGCCCGCCTCGCCGGCCGCGGCGACCCGCCGGAAACCATCGCCAAGCGCATGGCCCAGGCCGATGCCGAAATGTCCCACGCCGGCGAATTCGACCACATCGTGGTCAACGACGATTTCGCCACCACCGTCGCCACCGTGCGGGCGATCCTGGCCGCGCAACGCCTCGCCCGCCCCCGCCTCGCCGGGCTGGAAGCCTTCCTCGCCACGATGCAAGAGGGCTGAGCCCCCATGACGCCGGCAGCGCGCAGCGCGCGAGGCGCGGAATCGCCGGCAGCGCGCGGCGCGCGAGGCGCGGAACCCTCGCCGGCAGCGCGCAGCGCGCGAGGCGCAAGCTCTTAAGATGGGCACCCTGTTCGGCATCGTCGCCCCGGTCTTCGCCCTGATCGCCATGGGCGCCGCCGCCCCCCGCCTGCGCCTGCTCGATGCCGGCGCGGTGAAGGGCATGAGCGACTTCGTCTTCTACCTCGCCATGCCCAGCCTGCTGTTCCGCAGCATGGTCACCGCCCCCCCGCTGCGCCTGCTCGATGTCGCCGGCTCCTTCATCCTCGGCGCCTTCCTGCTCTTCGCCCTCGCCGCCATCCTGGCCCGCTTCGCCTGGCGCATCCGCCTCGCCGATGCCTCGGTCTTCGCCCTCAACGCCGTCTTCGGCAACACCGTCATGCTCGGTGTCCCCATCATCGACAGCGCCTACGGCCCGGAAGGCGTGGCCTACCTCCTGGCCGTCGTCGCCTTCCACTCCGCCCTGCTGCTGCCGCTCGCCACCATCCTGATCGAAGCCGATGCCGGCGCCGGAAACGGCCCGCTGGCCGTCATCCGCGCCACCCTCCCCGGCCTCGTGCGCAACCCCGTCGTGGTCTGCATCGTCTCCGCCCTGATCTGGCGCGCCACCGGCCTCGGCCTCGCCGCCCCGATCGACCGCCTGCTGATGCTCCTCGGCGCCGCCGGCCCGCCGCTCGCCCTGTTCTGCCTCGGCGCCACCCTGCCCAAACCCGAAGGCTGGAAAACCATGGGCGGCGTCGTCGCCGCCAGCGCCCTCAAGCTGCTCGTCATGCCCGCCCTCGTCGCCGTCCTCGCCCACCTCGCCGGCGTGCAAGGCACCGCCTTCGCCGTGGTGGTGCTCGCCGCCGCCATGCCCACCGGCGCCAACGCCTTCCTCCTCGCCCGCCGCTTCCACACCATGATGGAAGCCTCCGCCAGCACGGTCGTTGCCAGCACGGCACTGTCACTGATCACGCTCACAGTCCTGCTCGGATGGCTCAAGTAATACGACCCCCAACACCACCACCTCGTCATTGCGAGCGAAGCGAAGCAATCCAGTTCTTACGCACCGCTATAGGATATGTGATCAATTTCAATCGACAATCAAAGAAAGAAACTTCTTTTTCTGAAGAAAAAGAAGCAAAAATACTTTTCCGACTTGGCGCCCGCCTCACCCGATCAACGGTAGGGCGTGTGTGGACGGCCCCTCCGCTGCAAGGGTGTCTTGGGAGAAAATGTCTGATCCGGGTGCGAGAGCGTCCGTGTGTCCGGCCTGTTTGTGCGGCACGTGACCGCTGGCCCAGATGGGTTCCG
>CANHKG010000273.1 GCA_947460455.1 Rhodospirillales bacterium
AGCCTGCATACCACCACGGTGGTGCGGGAGATGGTGAAGGTGGAGACCTGCTCGCCGGGGTTCCTGGCGCAGATCTGCACCACCACCGAACGCTCCCAGGTGAAGATGGGGCCGGACGGCAAGCCGCTGACGGAAACCCGCTTCACCGGCTTCGATGCCTATCGCGCCGTGCTGGAGCTGGAGAAGGTGGCCGCCGCCTTCTCCGCCACGGGGCGGGGCATGGTGGATGTGCTGCGGCTGGATTTCTGGCGCGCGCTGCGGTTCACGCTGACCTTCACCTTCATCACCCTGCCGCTGGTGGTGGGCTTCGGCCTGGTGATCGCGCTGGCGGTGAACAACGCGATGCGCGCGATCCGCGGGCCGTTGGTGTTTGTTTCGCTGCTGCCTTTCGTGATCACGCCGGTGATCGGGGCGCTGGCGATACGCTGGCTGTTCGTGGGCGACGGGATCGTGACCTCGGCGCTGCGGGCCTGGATCGATCCATCCATTTCATTCTTCGCGCAGGGCTGGACGATCGAGCTGCTGATGCTGGTGTATCGCGTGTGGCACAACGCGCCCTTCGCCTTCATCATCTTCTATGCCGGGCTGCAGACGGTGGACCAGGACACGCTGGAATCCGCGGTGATCGACGGGGCCTCGCGCTGGGAGCGGCTGCGCTATGTGGTGGTGCCGCATCTGGCGCCGCTGATCGTGTTCGTTTCGCTGATCCACCTGATGGACGCGTATCGCGTGTTCGAGGAGGTGGTGGGCTTCGGCAGCGAGGCGCATGTGATTTCGCTGCAATGGCTGACCTTCAACTACCTGATGCCGGATTTCACCGGGAACCGGTACATCGCCCGCGCCTCTGCCTCCTCCATGCTGACGCTGGTGGGGATTGTGCTGCTGCTGATCCCGCTGCTGCGCCGGGTGTGGCGCGACAACCGGGCGCGGAGCTAGGCGATGGAGCAGGACAACACGCCCGAGGCATTGCGCCCCGGCCTTGCCCAGCGGGCGGGTGTGGCGGTGTTCCTCACTGTCTGGTGCTTCATCGCGGCGTTTCCGCTGGTGTGGATCGCGGTGATGTCCTTCCGTGCGCCGCAGGATGCGCTGGCGGCAGACCCGCTGCGGGTGCTGCTGGGGCCGACGACGCTGGCGGCCTCCGGCGGGCTTTCGGTGATCGATATCGCGCTGGGGATCGGCTTCCTGTGGCTGGCCTGGCGGGCGGCCACGCGCTTCGTGCCGGGGCTGGCGGTGCGGATGGAGCCGGTGCCTGCTGTGCCGCGCTGGCTGGCGCTGGGGCTGGGCTATGTGCTGGCGCTGGGGGCAGGGGGGCTGTTCTTGCTGCCCCTCGTGGCACGCGCGCTGGATGCGCTGCTGGCGCCGGTGCCTGGCGTGGGGCTGCTGGCGGAGCCGGTGATCGGCATCACGCTGGACCATTATCGCGCGGTGTGGGTGCGGCAGGAGTTCTACCGCAACTTCCTCAACTCCATGATGGTCACGCTGGGCGTAGTGGTGATCTCTCTCACCGTGGGCACGCTGGCGGGCTATGCGCTGGCGCGCTCGCAAAGCCGGCTGGCGTTCTGGTTGCTGGTGGCCGCCCTGGTGTTCCGCGCGCTGCCGCATTCCGTGCTGGCCACTGGTTACGTGCCGTTCTTCCTCAACAGCCGCGAGATCCTGGCGCCGTTGTGGGAGTGGCCGCTGACGGGGTGGTTCTTCCACCTGTTCTCCAGCCGGCCGCCGCTGCTGTATGGCCAGCCGCTGGCGACGATCATCGTGCTGGTCTCGATCAACCAGCCCTTCACCATCTGGATGCTGCGCAGTTTCTTCCAGAACATCCCGGCGGAGTTGGATGAGGCGGCGCGGGTGGATGGCTGTTCGCACCTGGAGGCGTTCTGGCGCGCCATCATGCCGGTGATGTGGCCGGGGGTGATCACCACGGGGCTGTTCAGCTTCCTGCTGGCCTACAACGACTATCTCGTCACGGCGCTGCTGCTGGATGCGCAGTCCATGACCATGGTGCCGGCGATCACGCAGTTCCTGAACCGCGACGTGCGGCTTTCGGACCAGATCGAGGCGATCGCCGCCGCCGTTTCCATTACCGCGCCGCTGTTCGTGCTGGTGCTGGCGTTCCAGCGCCAGCTCGTGGCGGGGCTGACCCAAGGAGCCGTGAAGGGATGACCAATCCGATGCAGGGCTTCGACCCCAAGTGGACGAGCCCCGAGCACTACATCATCGGCATCACCAAGGAGATCTGGGAGGATCGCCGTATCGCGACCCTCCATCACTATTACGCGGCCGATATGCCGGTGCGCACGCCGGGGGGGCTGACACTGGGCAACCAGGGCGTGATCGCGGCGACGATGGCCACGCTGTCGGAGTTCCCGGATCGCACGCTGCTGGGCGAGGACGTGATCTGGAGCGAGGACGCGGATGGCGGCTTTCTCTCGTCCCACCGCATCCTCACCACCGCCACCCATGCGCGGGAGGGGGTGTTCGGGCCGGCGACCGGCAAGCGCCTGACCTATCGTGTGGTGGCCGACTGCGCCGCGCGGGCCAACGTGATCCACGACGAATGGCTGATCCGCGACCAGGCCGCGATCGTGCGGCAGATGGGGTGGGAGCCGAAGGGGTTCGCCGCCGACCAGATTGCGCGCGAGGGCGGGCCGGAGCGGTGTGCACGCCCGTTCACGCCGGCGATCGACGTGCAGGGCGGCTATCGCGGCACCGGCAACGACCATCCGATGGGGCAGCGCTACGCGGCGATCCTGACCGGTATCATGGGTGCCGACATGGCCGCGATCCCGCGCGAATACGACCGGGCGGTGCAGCTGGAACTGCCGGGTGGCGTGACCGCGCACAGCCATGGGGCGGCCGATCATTTCTGGATGGGGCTTCGCGCCGCGTTTCCCTCGGCCAGGTTCGAGATCCACCACCGGATTGGGCGCGAGGACGCGATGCTGCCGCCACGCGCGGCGATCCGCTGGTCGCTCACCGGCAAGCACGATGGCTGGGGCAGCTTCGGGCCGCCCTCGGGGGCGGAGGTGCATGTGATGGGCATCTGCCACGCGGAGTTCGGGCCCTGGGGCATCCGCCGGGAATTCGTGCTGATCGATGAAACCGCTGTCTGGAAACAGATCCTTCTCAAGACCGGTTAGCTCTTTGCTTGATCACGTGATTCACGTCTCCGGCGTTTCCGCCTCCGACGATCACGCTCTGGGAAATACAGCCATGTCCGCTTACGCATCCCGCCTGATCCGCTATGCCGATCTGCGCCCCTGCCGGAATGCCTTCATCGACACGCGCTCGCCGGGCTCGGAGCAGAAGGAGAACTTCACCCTGGTCGGCCCGGGCGTTTCGGAGAACCCGGACCAGCACGTGCATATTCCGGAGCCGCACGGCTTCAACATCGGCGGGGCGCGCCAGCCGGGGAAGTGCCTCAACTCCCAGCACAGCCACGAGACGGCGGAGGTGTTCATCGTCCACTCCGGCAAGTGGCGCTTCACGCTGGGGCCGAATGCCGATGAGGGCCATGTGGATATCGGCAAGGGAGATGTGATCGACCTGCCGATCCACATGTTCCGCGGCTTCGAGAATCTGGGCAGCCGCAGCAGCGCGGATTTCCTGTTCGCGGTGCTGGGCGGCGATGATCCCGGCAAGGTCACCTGGTCGCCCAAGGTGTTCGAGATGGCCAAGCATTACGGCCTCGTATTGCTCGAGGGCGGCAAGCTCGTGGATACCGTGAAGGGCGAGGCGATCCCGGCCGGGGCGGTGAAGCAGAAACCGCCGACGGCCGCGCAGATCCGCAAGCTCGCCTCGCCGACGGCGGAGCAGATGGCGCAGTGCGTGCACCGGCTGCGCGACCTCAAGGGCAATCCGAACTCGCCGCTGGCGGCACCTGGCGTGGAGGAATGCCCGATCATCGTGCCGCGGGCGACGCAGGACGGTTTCGCGCCCGGGCCGATTTCCGGCTGGTGGCCGCATGGCTTCAACCTGCGCGCGCTGAAGCTGCAGTCTGGCGCTGCGATTCCCGCGCATGTGCGCCACGAGGAAGAGGTGCTGATGGTGCATGCCGGCATGATCGAGGTCACCCTGCCGAAGGGCAGCGTGATGCTGGGCGCCGGGGATACCTTCACCACGCCGAAGGGGATGGCCCGCGCCTTCCGTGCCACGTCCTCCGACGGCTGCATCGTGCATGTGGTCCGCGGCGGGGAGGATATCGCGGCCCCCGAATTCGTGCGCGCGGGCAAGCGGAAGGCGGCCTGAGCCATGGCGATTCGCACAACGCATGTGGGTTCACTGCCGCGCAGCGCGCTGGTGGCGGACCTGTTGTTCGGCGCCGAGAAGGGGCTGCCGTTCGAGCCCGCCGCCTGGCAGCGGGTGATGGATGAAGGCACGGCGGCGATCCTGGCGCGGCAGAAACAGGCCGGCATCGATGTCCCGTCGGATGGCGAAACCTCCAAGATCTCCTACGCCACCTACATCAAGGACCGGCTGACGGGGTTCGAGGGTGATTCGCCGCGCTCGCCGCCGGCGGATCTGGAGGATTTTCCGGGCTTCCTGGAGAAGCTCGCCAAGGCTGGCGGCACGCCCACCTATCGGCGCCCGCGCTGCACGGGCCCGATCAAGGTGAAGAACCTGGAGCCGCTGCACAAGGACATCGCGGCGATGAAGGCGGGCATGGCCGCCGCGGGCTACGCCGAGGGGTTCATGAACTCCGCCAGCCCCGGCGTGATCGCGCTGTTCCAGCCTTCGGATTACCACAAGACCCTTGATGACTATCTGTTCGATCTGGCCGAGGCGATGCGTGCGGAGTACGAGGCGATCGTGGCCGCCGGGCTGATCCTGCAGATCGATGCGCCGGATCTCGGGCTGGGCCGGCACATGATGTACAAGGGTCTGGACGAGGCCGGCTTTCTGAAGCGCGCCGCGGTGCACATCGAGGCGATCAACCACGGCCTGCGCAACATCCCGCGCGATCGCGTTCGCATGCATATCTGCTGGGGCAACTACGAAGGCCCGCACACCAGGGATATCTCGCTCGGCGCGGTGCTGCCGGAGCTGCTGAAGGCCAAGCCCGGGGCCCTGCTGTTCGAAGGCGCCAACCCGCGCCATGCCCATGAATGGACCGTGTGGCACGAGGCGAAGGTGCCGGACGACCTCGTGCTGATCCCTGGCTGCCTCGACAGCACCAGCAACTTCGTCGAGCACCCGGAGCTGATCGCCCAGCGGCTGGCGAACTATGTGCGCGCCGTCGGCCAGGATCGCGTGATCGCCGGCACGGATTGCGGGTTTTCCACCTTTGCCGGTTTCGGGGTGGTCGATCCCGGGATCGTCTGGGCGAAGTTCGAGGCGCTGGCCCAGGGCGCGGCGCTGGCAACGCGCCGGGCATAAAAAGAGGGGGCGGCCTTCCCGGCCGCCCCCTTCCTTCTGCGGCGGTCTCCTAAAGGAACAGCGCGTTCACCTGCGCCGACGTCATGGCGGCCAGCTGGGCCGTGGTGAACCCGGCTGTTTGCGTGCTCGACAGCGCGGCAATGTCGGCTGTTTCGAGCGACGCCACCTGCGCGGTGGTCAGCGCTGCGATCTGCGCGGTCTTGAAGCCGGCCATCTGCGAGGTGCTGAGACCCACGAGCTGGCTGGTGGTCAGGGCGACCACCTGGGCGGTGGTCAGGTTGGTGATCTGCGTCGTATCGAACGCCCGCACCTGGGTGGTGGTGAGTGCGGCAAGGTCGGCGGTTTCCATGGCGACGAGCTGGGCCGTGGAGAGGGCCGCCACCTGGCCTGTCGTCAGCCCCGGGACCTGGGCCGTGGTCAGCGCCACGACCTGCGCGGTGGTGAGGCCCTTGACGCCGCCGGTGGAGAGGCCGCCGAGCTGGGTGGAGGAGAGCTGACCGAGCTGCGCGGTGGTCAGTGCGGCCACCTGGGTGGAGGAGAGCGGGTTGAG
>CANHKG010000274.1 GCA_947460455.1 Rhodospirillales bacterium
CCGCAAAGGACCCCCGCCCCATGCCGCCCATCCCCTCCACCCTGGCCGACGAGGTCGCCAGGCTGGGAACCGCCACCACATCGGTGCCGGCCCCGGTCTGGCTGCCGGATGCGGTGCATGCCCTCATCATGGCATGCCTCGCCCGCCTGTTCGGCCGCCTGGAGGAGATGATCCGCCTATGGCAGGCCGGCCTGCTGCCGCCCCCGCCCGCCCCGCGCCCGGCCAACCACCAGCCGCACCGGCCCGCTCATGCCCGGGCGCCCCGCACCCCCGCCACCTCACGCCAAAGCTGCGTCCCGGCCACCCCCAGCGAATTCCTGCCCGCAGCACACACGGGATCACCGCGCAGGCAAAATGCGCCCTCTGCCAAACCCAGTTTCGCCCAGCCCCTCTGGCAGCTGCGCCACCGCACGCCCGGCCTGCCCCCGTCGCGCGACGTCCAAGGCGCCCCGGACCCGCAAACCCGCGGCCCACCATCCAAAAATCAACGGAGCAACCCGAGCGAACCCACGCCTATTTCATTAGGCAATCGAATCTATCAGCGAATCCCGACCACCGCCGATTTCGGCAACCGATCCGTCCGGCACAACAGCCCCGTCCGCCGATCCACATAGAACGGCTGAGCCCAGATATCCGTCCCCGCCCGCTGCCGCATCGGAAAATGGATCCGCCGCGGCGTCACCGCCACGAAATGGTACAGATGGTCCCGCACATGCTGCTGCACCGCGCTGGCCGGGCGCAGATGCGCGCAGATCTCGGCATACACCTTGTTCCACGGCCGCCCCACCTGCCGCTCCAGATAGCGCCGCAACGGCGCCAGGTTCTCATTGAGAACCTTCCCACCCCAATTCCGCACATGCGGCACGCGCATCCCCTCGTGCGACGGCAACTCATCGGGCCCCACCGCCCGCCCCTTCGGCGTCACCCGCTCCACCCGCCGCGGCCGCTCCACAATCACCTTGGCCATGTCGGCGCGCATCGGCAGGCTCCTAGCTGAGCAACACCTTCACATAGCTCCCCGGCGCATCCTCCAGCACCGCCAGCTTCCCATCCCCGGGCTCGCGCGCCTTCACCATCCGCTTGTCCAGCGCCGTGATCCAACGCTGCCAATCCGGCCACCAGGACCCGGCGATCTCCGTCGCCCCCTGGAACCAAGTCTCGGGATCATCCGGCAATTCCGTATTGAGCCAGTGGCTGTATTTCCCGCCCTCCGGCGGATTGACCACACCCGCGATATGCCCCGAAGCCGCCAGGACAAACCGGTTCTCGCCACCCAGCAGCTTCGTCCCACGATAGGTCGCCCGCCACGGCGCGATATGATCCTCGCGCGTGGAGATGAAATACGCAGGGACCTTCACCTTCGAAAGATCGATCGGAGTCCCCGCCAGGCTGATCCCGCCGGGCTGGGACAGCTTGTTGTCCTGGTACATGTTGCGAAGATAGAAGGAGTGCATCTTCGCCGGCATCCGCGTCGAATCCGCATTCCAGTACAGCAGGTCGAACGGGAACGGGTCGTTGCCCAGCAGGTAGTTGTTCACCACGAACGACCAGATCAGATCGTTCGCCCGCAGCATGTTGAACGTGGTCGCCATCTCGGAGCCTTCCAGGAAGCCCCGCTTGTTCATCTTGTCCTCAAGCGCCTTGATCTGCTCCTCGTCGATGAACACGTTCAGCTCCCCGCTCTCGCGGAAATCCATCAGCGTCACGAAGAACGTCGCACTCTTGATCCGGTCGTCGCCCTGCGCGGCCATCCACGCCAGGGTGGAAGACAGCAGCGTGCCCCCCAGGCAGTACCCGATGGCATTCACCGCCCGCTCGCCGGTCGCCGCCTCGATCGCGGTGAGCGCGTCGAGGATGCCCTCCTTCATGTAGTCCTCGAAGTTCTTCTCCGCGAGTTTCTCGTCCGGGTTCACCCAGCTCACGATGAACACCGTATGCCCCTGCGCCGTCGCCCAGCGCACGAAGGAATTCCGCGCGCGGAGGTCCAGGATATAGAACTTGTTGATCCAGGGCGGAATGATCAGCAGCGGCCGCTTCAGCACCTTTTCGGTGGTCGGCGTGTACTGGATCAGCTGCATCAGGTCGTTCTGGTACACCACCTTGCCCGGCGTCACGGCGATGTTCTCGCCGATCTTGAACGCCTCCATGTCGGTCATCTTGATGCGCAGATTGCCCTTCCCGCGCTCCAGATCGGCCAGCAGGTTGTTCAGCCCCTTGATCAGGTTCTCGCCCCCGGTCTCCGCCGTCTTGCGCAGCACCTCGGGGTTGGTCAGCAGGAAATTCGAAGGGCTCATCGCGTCGATGAACTGGCGGGAATAGAAATCCACCTTCTGTGCCGTCGCCGGCTCCAGCCCATCGGCCTGCTTCACCACGTCGGTGATGTAGCGGGCCGACAGCAGGTAGCTCTGCTTGATGAAGTCAAAAACCTCGTTGTCCTTCCACGCCTCGTCCTTGAAGCGCCGGTCGCGCGGGTCGCCCTCGATCACCGCCTTGCCGTCCATCCCCATCATCCGCCGCGCGGTGCTCTGCCAAAGGGACATGTAGTCCTGCCAGAACCCCACCTGCGCCTCGATCAGCTTCTGCGGGTTGGTCATCAGCCGCGTGGTCATTTCCATGAACGCGGCGCCGATATTCATCGGATCGGGCTTCGCCGGCCCTTCCTCCGCCTGGCGCTTCAGCCAGTCCCCCACGATGCGCTGGCTGCGCTCCGCGATCCCGGCCATGGAACGGCCGAGCGTGGCGGGATCGGGCATCTTGAATGGCACCGCACCTGGCTGCTGCGTATCCGGCTTCTGCGGGTCGGCCATGGCGTGGTCCTTTCCGAGGGCGGCAAGTGCACTTCCGCATCAGGGCTGCTACATCGGAGGTGGCCGCCGCGTGCGGCTGCCTGATGGAGAGCGGATGCAGTCTATGACAACCGGGTGCGCTGAGTCTGCTACAGGCTGGGGAAGTCGTCTTCAAGGCGCCGCCACGCAAGCCCGGCGTGCCATGAGCCGCCTGCAGGGCACGCGTGCCGGCCTTGCCGTGGTGCTGGCCCTGGCCGGCTGCAGTTCCACGCCGGGCTCAGACCCGATCGCCTGGTGGCGCCAGCTGGAAGGCGGCCGCCTGGCGGAGGAACGGCCGCTGCCGCCCAATGCCGACGCCCCCTACCCCAATCTCGGCATGGTCCCTGCCCGCCCCGCCACCACGGAAGCCGCCACCCGCGCCCGCATCGCCGCCGGCCTGGAAGGCGACCGCCGCGACGCCAGCTTCGCCGCCGCACAACCGCTGGCAGCCCCCGCCGCCGCCCGTGCCGCCCCGGCGGCACCACCGCCCGCCGGCGGAATCGGCGCCTCCATGGCCGCCGCCTCCGCCACGCCCGCCCCCACCGCTCCGCCGCCAGCCACGCCAGCGCCCCAAGCCCGACCGGCCGCGCCAGCCCCGGCCCCCGTTCAGCCCGCAGCCGAACCGCCCCCCCTGGCCACCATGCCCGCCGCACCGCCATCGCCACCGCGCCTACCCGGCGTGGCCGGCGTCACCGCGCCGGTGCCCGCCCCCAAGGCCCCACCGCCCGTCGCCGTCGTGGCCCCCTTCGTGCCCGGCGCCCCCGTGGCCCTCGCCTTCCCGCCAGGCACCGCCATCCTGCCCGACGGCGCCGCCGCCACCCTGCGCCAGCTCGCCGCCACCCGCGCCGGGCGAGACATCCGCGTGGTCGGCCATGGCGAAAGCACGGGAACGGACGCCTCCAGCCAGGCCACCGTCCTGCCGCTGGCCTTCGCCCGCGCCCGCAGCATGGCCGCCGCCCTGGCCCAGGCCGGCGTCCCCCCCTCCGCGCTCCGCGTCACCGCCGAGGCCACCGGCCGCGGCGGAGTCGCCCGCATCGCGGAATAACGCCCCGCCCCTGTTTCGCCGCACCGGTTGGCGCTAAGTCTGCCGCAATCCGGAGTCCCTGATGCCCCGCCCTTCCTTCCCTTTCCGCCTGGAGTTCGCCGCATGACCCGCCCGCTTTCGATCGGCATCGCCGGCCTCGGCACCGTTGGCGGCGGCGTGGTCGCCATGCTGCGCCAGAACGCCGACCTCATCGCCGCCCGCGCCGGCCGGCCCATCGCCGTCACCGCCGTCTCCGCCCGCGACCGCAACCGCGACCGCGGCGTGCCGCTCACCGGCCTGCGCTGGTATGAAGACCCGGTGGCCCTGGCCTCCGACCCCGGCGTAGACGTGGTGGTGGAAGTCATCGGCGGCTCCGAAGGCCCCGCCCGCGCCCTGGTGGAAGCCGCCATCGCCAACGGCAAGCCGGTCGCCACCGCCAACAAGGCCCTGCTCGCCGTCCACGGTGCCGCCATCGCCGCCGCCGCCGAGAAGGCCGGCGTGGCCCTGGGCTTCGAATCCGCCGTGGCCGGCGGCATCCCGGTCATCAAGGCCCTGCGCGAGGGTCTCGCCGGCAACCGCATCACCCGCGTCGCCGGCATCCTCAACGGCACCTGCAACTACATCCTCACCGTGATGCGCGAGCGCGGCCGCGAATTCGCCGAGGTGCTGGCCGACGCCCAGAAGCTCGGCTACGCCGAAGCCGACCCCGCCTTCGACGTGGACGGCATCGACGCCGCCCACAAGCTGGCGATCCTCGCCGCCCTCGCCTTCGGCCGCCCGGTGGATTTCGGCGCCGTCTACGTGGAAGGCATCCGCCGCATCTCCGCACTCGACATCGCCTTCGCCGGTGAGCTCGGCTACCGCATCAAGCTGCTGGGCCTGGCACGGCAGACCGAGGCGGGCATCGAAACCCGCGTCCACCCCTGCATGGTGCCGCACACCGCGCCGATCGCGCGCGTGGACGGCGTGTTCAACGCCGTGGTGGCGGAAGGCGATTTCGTCGGTCGCGTCATGCTGGAAGGCCGCGGCGCCGGCGCCGGCCCCACCGCCTCCGCCGTGGTGGCCGACCTGATCGACATCGCCCGCGGCCGCGCCACCCCGGTCTGGGGCGCTGCCTCCGGTGCGCTCACTGCCGCCCCCTCCGTGCCGATGGAGGCGCATGTCGGCGCCTACTACCTGCGCCTGATGGTGGTGGACCGCCCCGGCGTGATCGCCGACGTCTCCGCCGTGCTGCGCGATGCCGGCATCTCGCTGGAAAGCATGCTGCAGCGCGGCCGCTCCCCCGGCGAAGCCGTGCCCGTGGTCCTCACCACGCACGAAACCAACGAGGCCGCCATGCGCAGCGCCATCGCCCGCATCTCCGCCCTGGGCGCGGTGCTGGAGCCGCCCGCGCTGATCCGCATCGAAAACGCCTGAAATCAGAAAAAACGAGGGAGAACCGCCATGGCCGACAAGCCGGAAACCGTGACCGACCGCAACCTGGCGCTTGAGCTCGTGCGCGTCACGGAGGCCGCCGCCCTGGCCGCCAGCCACTGGATGGGCCTGGGCAAGAAGAACGACGCCGACGGCGCCGCCGTCACCGCCATGCGCGCCGCGTTCGACACGGTGGCGATCGACGGCACCGTGGTGATCGGCGAGGGCGAGATGGACGAGGCGCCGATGCTGTTCATCGGCGAGAAGGTCGGCGCCGGCGGCCCGAAGATGGATATCGCTGTCGATCCGCTGGAGGGCACCACCCTCACCGCCAAGGGCGGCCCGAACGCCATGGCCGTGGTGGCGCTGGCCGAGCACGGCAACTTCCTGCACGCGCCCGACATCTACATGGAAAAGCTCGCCGTCGGCGGCGGCCTGCCGGACGGGATCGTGGACCTGGAATCCCCGGTGCACGTGAACCTCAAGAACCTCGCCCGCGCCAAGAACCGCGACGTCTCCGACCTCGTGGCCTGCATCCTCGACCGCGACCGCCACAAGGAGCTGATCGCCAAGGTGCGTGAGGCCGGCGCGCG
>CANHKG010000275.1 GCA_947460455.1 Rhodospirillales bacterium
CGGCACCACCAGCTCGCCCAGCCGGCCCATGCGGGCGATGGGAATGTGGTTGGCGAACAGCCCGAGCAGGCCGCCGGGGGCGTAGATCACCATCGCGATGAACACCACGCCGAGATAGAGCAGCCAGGCGGAGGTGTGCAGGCTGACGCCGGACTGCATGCCCACCACCAGCACCGCGCCCATGATAGGGCCGAAGAAGCCCACGGCACCGCCGATATAGGTGGCGAGCAGCGCGTTGGCGGATTTCACCGCGGCCAGCGTATCGAAGGTGACGATCTCGTACACCAGGCAGTACATCCCGCCGGCGATACCGGCGAAGAAGCCGGCGAGGATGAACTGCCAGTAGCGGATCACCCGCGGATCGTAGCCGACGAACTGCGTGCGCTCGTAGTTGTCGCGCGAGGCGTTGGCCATGCGGCCGAGCGGGGTTTGGGTCTGCAGGAACATCAGCAGCGCCGCGATCATCGCCCAGGCGACGATCAGGTAATAGACCTGGATCGGGCGGGTGTAGGGGATGCCGAAGAGCGAGGTATCCACCACGCGGTCGGTGGTGATGCCGCCCTCGCCGCCGAAGAAGGTCATGAACATCAGCGCGGCGGCGGTGAGCAGCTCACCGATGCCCATGGTGATCATGGCGAACGCGGTGGCGCGCTGCTTGGTGGCAACATAGCCGGTGAGCACACCGCACACGAGGCCGCCGATTCCGCCGACCAGCGGCATCAGCTCCACCGGGATCGGCAGGCCAGATGCCTTGATGAAGTTCAGCGTGTGGGCCACGAAATAGGCGCCAACGCCGAACAGAACGGCATGGCCGAAGGAGAGCAGGCCGGCCTGGCCCATCAGCATGTTGTACGACAGCGCGAAGATCGACATGAGCGCCATCTCCGACAACAGGGTGATGGCGAAGCCGGAGTGGCGGCCTTTCTCATGGTCGTAGAACACCCATGGCAGCACCAGCATCAGTGCCAGCATGAAGAACCACAGGCCGTGGCGGCGCAGGAAGGAAGGTGCGGACATGGCGGGGGTGGGGGCGGCCGAGGAGGTTTGCGTGCTCATGTGTCGCGGGTTCCCAACAGGCCGCGCGGCCTTAGCACAAGGATCAGCACAAGAAGGATAAAGGGCAGCAGGGCGGCGATGCGCGGCAGCGTGACCATAAGGAACTCGCTGCCGGGCGTTGCCTTGGTAACGACGAAGCCGAACACCTCCAGCAGGTCTGCCAGGGAGTAATCGAGCACCACCGCGAAGGTCTGGATCAGGCCCATCAGGATGGAGGCGATGAAGCAGCCGGTGAGCGAGCCGAGCCCGCCGAACACCACGACCACGAAGACGATCGGGCCCATGGAGAAGGCCATGCCGGGTTCCGTCACGCGGTAGTTGCCGCCGATCACGCCGGCAAGGCCGGCCAGCGCGGTGCCGGCGGCGAAGACCATGGTGAAGACGCGCGGCACGTTGTGCCCCAGCGCGCCTGCCATGTCCGGATGGGTCAGAGCGGCCTGGATGACAAGGCCGATGCGGGTGCGGGTGAGGCCAAGCCAGATCGACAGGAACATCAGCGCCGAGATCAGCAGCATGAAGGCGCGATAGGCCGGGAACTGGGTGCCCCAGAGGTCGAACAGCGGGAAATCGAGCCCGGAGGGGATGCGGTAGGGCACCGCGATCAGGCCCCAGGTCATCTGCACCGCCTTCTCGATGATGAGGGCGAGGCCGAAGGTGAAGAGCAGCTCGGCAATGTGGCCGTTCTTGTGGACGCGGCGCAGGCCCCACATCTCGATGGCTGCACCAAGCAGGCCACACAGGATGGGGGCGACGATCAACGCGACCCAGAAGCCGACATAGAGGCTGAGCGTGTAGGCGAAGTAGGCCCCGACCATGTAGGCGCTGGCGTGGGCGAAGTTCAGCACGCCCATCATGCTGAAGATGAGCGTGAGGCCGCTGGCGAGCATGAACAGCAGCATGCCGTAGACCAGGCCGTTGAGCAGCGAGACGACGAAGACTTCCATGGGGGGCCTGGTCAGGAGGGCGCGCGGTCAGGCGCGGGCCCGCCCCGCCGGAATGGCGGAGCGGGGTGGCGTGGCGTGATCAGATGCGCGGGCGGCGCATCTTGCAGCTGGTCGGCTGCTGCACGTCGTCCATCTTGATGGTCGCCGCGGTGGACCAGCCGAGGCCGGTCTTCTCGGCGTCGTACTTCACACCCTTCTTGAACACACCCACGTAGTAGGCGGTCATGATCTGGTGGTCGTCCTTGCGCATCAGCGTGTCGTAGCCGAGGAAGTCCTTCATCGCCTGGCCTTCCATGGCGAAGGCGATCTTGGTCGCATCAACCGAGCCAGCCTTGTTAATGGCGGCCTGCACATGCTCGAAGATGGTGCGGAAGACGGCGGCCGAGAAATCGAAGTTGTGCTTGGCGCGGAAGCCGGCGGTCCAGGCCTCGGCCTCCTTGTTGCCGATCTCCGGCGCGATGTTCTCGCCGAAGCTCATCACCGCATACACGCGGTTCTCGCCGCCCGGGCCGATGGCGGTGGGGCCGCCGGCGAGGTGGGCGTAGAAGGTGTAGTAGTTGAGGTCGATGCCAGACTCGATGCCCGCCTTGATCAGCAGGTTCATGTCCGGGCCCCAGTTGCCGGTCAGCAGGGCCTGGGCGCCGGAAGCCTTGATCTTGGTGATGTACGGCGAGAAATCCTGGATCTTGCCCAGCGGGATCAGCTCGTCGCCAACAATCTGGATGTCGGGCCGCAGCTTCTTGATGAAGGCCCCAACGTCACGCTGCACAGACTGGCCGAACAGGTAGTCCTGGTTGATCAGGTAGACCTTGGTGGTGGTCTTGGGCAGGGCGCGGACCATCACCTCGGCCTTCTGGGCCACGTTCAGGTCGAAGCGGAAGTGCCAGAAGCTGCACTGGTCGTTGGTGAGCTCGGTCGCGACCGCGCCGCAGTTCAGATAGATGATGCGGTTGTCGGGGTTGCGGTCGTTGTGCTTGTTGATGCCGTCGATCAGGGCGGCGGCGATGTTGGAACCGCTGCACTGCATGATGAAGGGCATGTTCTGGTCGGTCGCGGTCTTGAGCGCGATCAGCGCGTCGGACGGCTGGGACTTGTTGTCGAACGGCACCAGCTCGAACTTGCGGCCCAGGGCGCCGCCCTTCGAGTTGATGTGGTCGATGATGTACTGCATCTGCTTCAGGTTGGCGTCACCGACCTGGGCGAAGGGGCCCGACAGCGGATCGGTATAGGCGATCTTGATCGTGGGCTGGGCCATGGCCGGCTGCATGGCGCCGGCGGCGAGTGCCACCAGGCCTGCCGCTGCGGCGGACAGAATCGTCCTTACGAAACGCATTGGAACCTCCCTTTTATACCCGGAATAACCAGGCTCGTTGACCTGGACTCCTTTGTGCCGTGCCCCGCGCCGCCCCGCAATGCCCAAGATGCCACCATTCAGACATTTTCTTGCCCAGCGATCGGGCAAAGCGCGCAGCTTGACGGGCGGGCGGGGCACATGGAAACCACGCCGGGTGGGCAGAGGGCGCAGCATGGACGTGATCATCGCCGGAGCGGGCATCGCGGGGCTGACCTTGGCGCTGAGCCTGCACCAGGCGGGCATCGGCTGCCAGGTGTACGAAAGCGTCGATTCGCTCGCTCCGCTGGGGGTGGGGATCAACGTGCTGCCGCATGCGGTGCGGGAGCTGACGGAGCTCGGCCTGCAGGAGAAGCTGGCAGCCACGGCGATCCCAACCGCCGCACTCGCCTATCACTCCCGGCACGGGCAGCTGATCTGGCGCGAGGCGCGCGGGCTGGCGGCGGGGTATCGCTGGCCGCAATTCTCCATCCATCGCGGGGCACTGCAGATGATCCTGCTGGAGGCCGTGCGCGCGCGGCTGGGCGAGGATGCGGTGCGGATGGGGCACCATCTCGCGGGGGTGGAGCAGGACGGCGACGGCGTGGTGGCGCGGTTCTCGGACAAGCGTGGCGGTGCCGTGCGGGGGGAGGCGCGCGGGGCAGTGCTGGTGGGCGCCGATGGCATCCATTCCGCCCTGCGCGCTTCGTTCTACCCGAATGAGGGTCCACCGATCTGGAATGGGGCGATCCTGTGGCGCGGCACCACGGAGGCAGCGCAATTCCTCGGCGGGCGCACCATGATCATGGCCGGGCACGAGTTCCAGAAATTCGTCGCCTACCCGATCTCGGCCGAGGCGGATGCGCGCGGGCGGTCGCTGGTGAACTGGATCGCGGAGAAGAAATTCAGCCCCGACCATGGCTGGCGGCGCGAAGACTGGAACCGCGCGGCGGACCTGGCCGATTTCGCCCCGGATTTCGCCGATTGGCGGTTCGATTGGCTGGATGTGCCCGGGCTGATCGCCGGGGCCGCCTCGGTGTTCGAATACCCGATGGTGGACCGCGATCCCCTGCCCCGCTGGACGCATGGGCGCGCCACACTGCTCGGCGATGCCGCGCACCCGATGTACCCGATCGGCAGCAACGGTGCCTCCCAGGGCATCCTGGATGCGCGGGTGCTCACGCGGGAATTCCTGCGGCACGGCGTGGGAACGGCGGCGATGGAAGCCTATGAGGCGGAGCGGCGGCCGGCGACTTCGCGCATCGTGCTGGCCAATCGGGGGAATGGGCCGGAGCAGGTGATGCAGATGGTACAGGAACGGGCGCCCGGTGGGTTCAACCGGATTGAGGACGTGCTGAGCGCCGAGGAGCTGGAGGCGGCGGCGGCGGGGTACAAGCGATTGGCAGGGTTCGATGTCGGCGAGTTGAACGGGCGCGGGAGCATCGTTCAGGCGTAAGAAAGAGTCTTCTTTTTCTGAAGAAAAAGAAGCAAAAAGACTTCATTCGCTTGCACCCGCCTCTCCATGGAGAAACGCGTGCAAGCGAATAACAGTTTTTTGGTTCTTTTTTTCAAAAAAGAACGCGCTTAATACTCCCGGAACACCCTCTCAATCTCCCCGGGATCGCTGGTCCGCGTCAGCGCCAGGGCGAGCAGGATGCGCGCCTTCTGCGGCGAGAGGTTGTCGGTGATCAGGAAGCCGGCCTCACGCATCTTGCGCCCGCGGAACAGGCGGCCGGAGCCGACGCGGGTGCATTGCATCACGGTGATGCCGGATGTCACTGCCTCTACCAGGGCCTCGCGTTCGCCTTCCGTGGGGGCACCGGGGGCGAAGCCGGCGGAGATGATGCCCTTTGCGCCCACGGCGGCGAAGGCGCGCACCGCGGTGCCGTCCGCACCCACATAGGAGAGCACGATGTCCACGCGCGGCAGCGCATCGAGGCCGCGGATATCGAACTCGGTGCCGGGATAGGCGCGGCGCAGCGGGCGGCGATAGAAGGCCACCGCGTCACCGTCGGCGTGGCCGAGCACGCCGAAATCCGGGGTGCGGAAGGTTTGCAGCCGGGTGGTGGAGGTTTTCGTCACCTCGCGCGCCGCGGAGATCTCGTCGTTCAGCACCACCAGCACGCCCATGCCGCGAGCCTCCGGGCTGGCGGCCACGCGGATTGCGTTGACCAGGTTGAGGCCGGCATCGGTGGAAAGCGCGGTGGCCGGGCGCTGGCTGCCGACCATCACCACGGGGATGGGCACCTGCAGCGTGAGGCTGAGGAAATAGGCAGTTTCCTCCATCGTCGCCGTGCCGTGGCCGATGACGATGCCGGCGAGGTCCGGGTGCTCGGCCACCAGGCGGTCGCATTCCAGCACCAGGGCGCGCCATTCGGTGAAGGTGATGTGGTGGCTGGCAACGGCCTTGAAGTCCACCGCGATCACCTCGGCCACCTCGTTCGCCTCGGGGAAACGTTCGAGGATGGCGCTGGCCTGCATGATCTTGCCGGGGCCGCCATAGTCCATCAGCGTCAGCGGCGA
>CANHKG010000276.1 GCA_947460455.1 Rhodospirillales bacterium
GACCTGCGCTCGGCGATCCGCCAGGGGCAGTTCCGCGAGGATCTGTATTACCGCCTGAACGTGGTGCCGATCCGCCTGCCGCCGCTGCGCGAGCGCACGGAGGATATCCCCGACCTCGCCCGGCATTTCCTTGAACGCGCGCGCGAGGGCGGGCTGCCGGGCAAGATGCTGGACCAGGGTGCCATTGAGGCGCTGCAGGGCCATCGCTGGCCGGGCAATGTGCGCGAGCTGGAAAACCTGATGCACCGTCTGGCGGCCCTGTGCCCGGACGAAGTGGTGGGCGGCACCGCGGTGCACGGCGAGCTGCGCGAGATCGACTATGGCGGCGCGCCCGAACGCCCCGGCGAGGTGGACGTGGTGCAGGAGCCGCTGGCCCGCGCGGTGGAGCGGCATATCCGCCAGTTCCTCGCCGCGCACGGCGATGCGATGGGCCCCTCCGACATCTACGACCGCGTGCTGGCCGAGGTGGAGCGCCCGCTGATCCGCATGACGCTGGCGGCCACGCGCGGCAACCAGATCAAGGCCGCGGCGATGCTCGGCCTCAACCGCAACACGCTGCGCAAGAAGATCCGCGACCTCGACATCCCGGTCATCCGCGGCGTGGCCTGACGGGCGATGGACGCCGCGCCCATGTTGCCGGCGGTGCCGGAGGCGGAGCAGGCGCCGCCGCGGCGGGATGGCCTGCGGGCGAAACTGTCACGGCTGGTGGACCTGCTGATCGGGCGGGTTTCCACCCTGGTGCTGGCCGCCGTGGCGCTGGCGCTGGGGGTGGCGACCTTCGTGTTCCTGGCCACCGGGGTGCAGCGGCCCAACCAGCTTTTCGCGCTGATCCTGGCCAACCTGGTGGTGGTGCTGCTGCTGGTGGCGTTGCTGTCGGTGCGGCTGACGCGGGTGTGGATGGAGCGCAGGCGGGCGGCTGCCGGGGCGCGGCTGCATGTGCGGCTGGTGCTGCTGTTCAGCGTGGTGGCGGTCACGCCCGCGATCGTGGTGGCGGTGTTCTCCACCATCTTCTTCAACTACGGCATCCAGGCCTGGTTCGCCGACCCGGTGCGCACGGCGCTGCAGCAGAGCCTGTCGGCGGCGCGCGGCTATGCCGAGGAGCACCGCAACAACATCCGCGCCGATGCGCTGAGCATGTCCGCCGACCTGGTGCGCGGCGGGCTGCGGCTGATGAGCACGGACCCGAACGGGTTCCTGAACTTCCTGGCCACGCAAACCGGGCTGCGCGGCCTCACGGAATCCGCGATCTATGAGCCTGTCACGGGGCAGGTGATCGCCTCGGCCGGCAGCATGACGGGGTTCGAGAGCGTGGTGCCGCCGGAATGGGCCACCGAGATGGCGCGCACCGGCGAAGTGGCCGTGCTGGGCAGCGAGGACCAGACCAAGGTGCGCGGCGTGGTGCTGCTGGAGACCACGCCGAACCTGATGCTGGTGATCGGCCGGCTGGTGGACCCCTCCATCCTCGACCACATCGTGCGGACGGAAAAAGCGGTGCAGCTGTACGAACGGCTGGACCAGAACCGCACCGGGCTGCAGGTGACCTTCGCGGTGGTGTTCGCGCTGGTGGCCCTGGCCGTGCTGGCCGCGGCCGTGCTGATCGGGCTGGTGCTGGCCAACCAGATCGCACGCCCGGTGGGAGGGCTGATCACAGCGGCGGAGCGGGTGCGCGCCGGCGATCTTTCCGTTCGGGTGGCGGAGGTGGATACCGGGGACGACATCGCCGGCCTGTCGCGCGCCTTCAACCGCATGACCGGGCAGCTCGCGGCCCAGCGCAGCGAACTGATGGAGGCCTACAGCCAGATCGACGAGCGCCGCCGCTTCACCGAAACGGTGCTCTCCGGCGTGTCCGCCGGCGTGATCGGGCTGGACCCGGACGGGCGCGTGGAACTGCCGAACCGGGCGGCCGGCACGCTGCTGGGGCGCGATTTGTGGCGCGACGTGGGCCGCCAGCTGGAAGAGGTGGTGCCGGAATTCGCGCCATTGCTGCAGGCGGCCGTTGCCGCACCGTCGCAGGTGCACACGGCAGAGGTGCATCTGGATTCGCCGCGCGAAGGCGGGGGCGGGCAGCGCCGCACGCTGCTGGCACGCATCGGCGCCGACCTCACCGCCCAGCCGCCGGATCCCGAGGGCAACGAGCAGCCGGACCGCATCGCCAATTTGGTGGTGACCTTCGACGATATCACGGAGCTGCAATCCGCCCAGCGCAAGGCGGCCTGGGCCGATGTGGCACGCCGCATCGCGCATGAGATCAAGAACCCGCTGACGCCGATCCAGCTTTCCGCCGAGCGCCTCAAGCGCCGCTTCGCCCGCGAGATCACCTCGGACCCCGAGACCTTCATCCAGTGCGCCGACACCATCGTGCGCCACGTGGGCGATATCGGCCGGATGGTGGATGAGTTCAGCCGCTTCGCCCGCATGCCGCAGCCGGTGATCAAGCCGGAGGATATCGGCCGCGTGGTGCGCGAGGCGATGGTGCTGCAGCGCCAGGCGCGGCCAGACGTGGTGTTCACCACCGACATCCCGGATCGCGGGCCGGAAGCGCTCTGCGACCTGCGGTTGCTGGGCCAGGCGGTGACCAACCTGCTGCAGAACGCCGCCGATGCGCTGGCGATGCGGCCGGAGGGCAGCGGCCCCGGCCATATCGCCGTCGGCGTGGGGCTGCATGGCAATGAGGTGGTGATCGTGGTGGCCGATGACGGAATCGGGCTGCCGGGGCAGGATCGGGATCGGCTCACCGAACCCTATGTCACCCACAAGCCGAAAGGCACCGGACTTGGCCTGGCGATCGTCAAGAAGATCATGGAGGACCACGGCGGGCGGGTTACGCTCGACGACCGCGTGCCGGAGCCGGACTGGCCCGGAACCGGCGCGGTGGTGTGCCTGTTCCTGCCGCCCAAGCCAGCGGCCTGATCGGGTTCGGGGGGGCCACCATGGCGCATGACATCCTGATCGTGGACGACGAGCCCGATATCCGGCTGCTGGTGCAGGGGCTGCTGGAGGACGAAGGCTATGCCACCCGGCTGGCCGGCGATTCCGATACCGCGGTGGCGGCGTTCCGGGCGCGCCGGCCCTCGCTGGTGATCCTGGACGTGTGGCTGCAGGGCTCGGCGCTCGATGGGCTGGGCATCCTGGAGGCGTTGCAGGCCGAGGAGCCCACGGTGCCGGTGGTTATGATGTCTGGCCACGGCAATATCGAAACCGCGGTCACGGCGATCCAGCACGGCGCCTACGACTTCATCGAAAAGCCATTCCAGACCGACCGGCTGCTGCTGGTGTGCCGGCGCGCGATCGAGGCGGCCCGGCTGGCGCGCGAGAACGCGGAGCTGCGGCTGCGCGCCGGGGGCGAAACGGAACTGACCGGCGAGAGTGCCGCCATCGCGGCGATCCGCGGTGCGGTGGAAAAGGTGGCGCCCACCGGCTCGCGCGTGTTGATCACCGGGCCGGCCGGTTCGGGCAAGGAGGTGGTGGCGCGCATGATCCATGCCCGCTCCCGCCGCGCGGATGGCCCGTTCATCGCGCTGAACTGCGCCACCCTCGCCCCCGCGCGCTTCGAGGAAGAGCTGTTCGGCGTGGAAGGCGGCAGCGACCCGCAGGCACAGCAGCGCCGGGCCGGCGTGCTGGAGCGGGCGCATAGCGGCACGCTGCTGCTGGATGAAGTCAGCGACATGCCGCTGGAAACCCAGGGCAAGATCGTGCGCGCGCTGCAGGACCAGAGCTTCGAACGGCTCGGCGGCTCCCAGCGCGTGAAGGTGGATATCCGCGTGCTGGCGATCACCAACCGGGACCTGCAGGCGGAGATCGGCGCCGGGCGGTTCCGCGAGGATTTGTTCTACCGCCTGGCCGTGGTGCCGCTGCGCATGCCGGCGCTGCGCGAGCGGCGGGAGGATATCCCGGCGCTGGCGCG
The DNA here is from genome assembly GCA_947460455.1 of Rhodospirillales bacterium. GTDB lineage: Bacteria > Pseudomonadota > Alphaproteobacteria > Acetobacterales > Acetobacteraceae > CAMDGX01. The sequence goes on from CANHKG010000276.1 coordinate 3,905, forward strand.
GCATTTCCTGGCGCGCTCGGCGGAGAACTCCGGCATGGCGCCACGCGAGCTTTCCACCGATGCGCTGACGGCGCTGCAGGCCTATGACTGGCCGGGCAATGTGCGCCAGCTGCGCAACCTGATGGACTGGCTGCTGATCATGGCCCCGGGCGGCGCCGGCGAGCCGATCCGTGCCGAAATGCTGCCACCGGAAATCGGCTCCGCCGCACCGGCGTTGTTCAACAGCGATCCCTCGGCGGACATCATGGCCCTGCCGCTGCGCGAGGCGCGCGACCTGTTCGAAACGCAATACCTCCAGGCGCAGCTGCTGCGCTTCGGCGGCAATATCAGCCGCACGGCAAGCTTCGTCGGCATGGAGCGCAGCGCGCTGCATCGCAAGCTGAAGCAGCTGGGCGTGGGCGGCGACGACAAGACGGCCTGACGGCCCGGGAGAGGCACACGTGAACATCACAAGGATGGCCCAGGCGTTGCTGTGCGGCCTGGGGCTGCTGCTGCTCTCCGGCGCAGCACGGGCGCAGGCGCCGCAGCCGGCGGTGGACCTGAAGATGTTCAGCACCGAGGAAGCCGACCGCAGCAAGGGCTGCACCGTGGCGCTGTGGCAGGCGGATCGCGACCCCGCGCGCGACAAGTTTGCCGTGCTGTTCCACGAAGTGCTGAACGGCCAGGCCCGCGCCCCGGCGCGCATCAAGGTGGGCGAGGCGGTCCTCACGCTGCAGCGCGTGGCAACCGGGGGCGCCACCTCCGGCTACGGCCTCGCAGCCTACCAGCTCTACCGCACCACCACGGGCGACGACTACGTGATCCTGAACCTGGCGCTGGACCCGGTGGAGGGCGAGGCGGTTTCAATCGATGGCGGCACCATGACGGTGGTGATGCGCGGCCGGCAGGTGTTCCGCGCTTCGGTGAAGGGCGGCGCGGGCTGTGCGGCGGCGCCGGCGACCAAACCCGTGGCGGCGGCGCCGGCGGCGAACAAGCCCGTGGCGGCGGCCCCGCCCTCCCAGCCCGGCGGCGCGTTCCGCCAGTATCAGGTGCGGATGAACACCGTGCCACCGGCCTTCCTGCAGGCGGTGGAGAAGAAATACGATTGCGACATGGATTTCATGAAGTCCGAGATCATCGGCTTCCAGCTTTCGGAGGAATCCGCGATCTGGCAGGTGCGCTGCATGCGCGCGGCGTACCAAACCACGGCGGTGTATGCGCTGGTCTACCTGCCGGCCCCCGCCACCAACCTGCGTTTCCTGGGCTTCCAGCAGCCGCCCGGGCACCCGCGCACCGGCGAGGCCGGCGTGCTGATCGACCCGGTATGGGACGTGGCGGCCCGAACGGTGACAAGCATCGGCCTGGGCCGCGGCGCCGGCGATTGCGGGGTGCTGGAGCGCCATCGCGTGACGGCCGAGGGCACCTTCGCGCTGGTGGAATACCGCGAGAAGGACAAGTGCGACGGGCGCCGCGTGGCGCCGGAAGCGTTCCCGAAGATCTATCCGCGATAACGCGGCGGAGGTTTGAGATGGCGACTTTCCTGATCTGCCACGGCGCCTGGAGCGCGGGCTGGGCGTGGAAAAAGGTGCGGCCCCTGCTGCGGGCCGCGGGGCATGAGGTGTTCACACCCAGCTACACCGGCCTCGGCGAGCGCGCGCACCTGGCCCATGCCATGGTGGACCTGGAAACCCACATCATCGACATGCTGGCGGTGATCCGCTGCGAGGATTTGAAGGACTTCGTGCTGGTCGGCCATTCCTACGGCGGCATGGTCGCCACCGGCGTGGCCGACCGGGCGCCGGAACTGGTGCGCCGGCTGGTGTACCTGGATGCCTTCGTGCCGCAGCACGGCCAATCCCTCTCCGACCTGGTGCAGCGCGCGCCCACGGCGGCCCCGCTGGAAGGCTGGCTGGTGCCGCCCAACC
>CANHKG010000277.1 GCA_947460455.1 Rhodospirillales bacterium
CCACAGCGGCAGCACGGCCTTCACCTTCACTGTCACCCGCTCCGGTGCCGTGGGCCAGGCCAGCACCGCGAACTGGGCGGTGACCGGCGCCGGCAGCGCTCCCGCATCTGCCGCGGACTTCGCCGGCAACGTTCTTCCGTCAGGCACGGTGTCCTTCGCCTCTGGCGAGACCAGCAAGACCGTCACCGTGCGGGTCGCTGGCGACAGCGCCGCAGAGCAGAACGAGGGCTTCACCCTTACCCTCGGCGCCCCCAGCACGGGAACGTCGATCGGCACCGAAACCGCCACCGGCACCATCCAGAACGATGATTTTTCGAGTACGTCTGCCAATCAGACGCTGACCGGCACCGCAGCCGCAGACCTTTTTCTTCTCGGCGGCGGCCTCGATAGCGTGACGGGTGGTGGCGGGCTCGACGTGTTCCGCTTCCTGCCGGCGGCGATTGGCCTCGCCACTGCCAACGCGACCACGATGGAAGACTTCAGCCGCGCCATGGGCGAGGTGCTGGACCTGTCGGCGATCGACGCAGTGGCCGGTGGCGCGGACAACGCCTTCAGCTTCATCAACACCGCGGCGTTCAGCGGCGTGGCGGGGCAGTTGCGCTGGACCGACCTGGGAACGTCACGCCTGATCCAGGGCGACGTGAACGGCGACAGTACCGCCGACCTGACCATCTTCGCGAAGGCGGCAGGGCCAGTGGGTGCCAACTGGTTCGCGCTATGATGACATAGGTTGGAGGCTGGGACGTCGGCTGCTTTTGCAAGCCGCTGAGTGGGCCTGCGCCGCTGGATTTGGTTCTCCGCAACAACCACTTGGTCGAAGAACAGCGGCAGACCGGCCATGCGACCGGGGCGTTGTTGTTGGCCAGAGCTTCGAGGATGGCAGCGCCCAGACGCTCGATCTTCGTAGGAGTGATGGCGGGCGTGGCCGCGAACTCCGGGCCATTGCCGGAACGGATGTGCCCGGGGGCCGTGCCCGACGAACGGGCCCATCAGCGCCTGCAGCACGTCCTGCGCCAGGGCGACCACGTCTGAAGCCGCCCGGCGCAATTCCACCCTGCCGCTACCGCACCTGACGGTCCATCATGGCGACGCACCGATCTGCCCGGAAGGAAAGTGCCGCCGTGTCGCCAGCCAAGCCCCAGATGAAGCTCACCGCCTTCTGCTTCCCGCCCGGCAACTGGCGCATGCCCGGCGCCAGCCCCACCGACATGGACTTCGACGAGGTCGTCCACCTCGCCCAGGTGGCCGAGCGCGGCTTGTTCGACATGCTGTTCTTCCAGGACAGTGCCGCCGTGCCGCAGGCCTTCTTCCTGCCCGGCAGCACCCCCGATATCGTCGCCCGTGCGTCCCGCTGCGTTCGGCTGGAACCGCTGACGATGCTGGCCGCCCTGGCCACCGTCACGCGCCGCATCGGCCTGGTTTCAACGGCCACGACCACCTACAACGACCCGTTCAACGTCGCGCGCAAGTTTGCCACCATCGATCACATCAGCAAGGGCCGCGCCGGCTGGAATTTGGTCACCTCGCAGAACGAGGACGAGGCGCAGAATTTCGGCCGCGACAGTCATGTCGACCACGCCGACCGCTACGCCCGCGCCGAGGAATTCCACGACGTGGTCAAAGGCCTGTGGGACAGTTGGGAGGATGACGCGATCCTCCGCGACCGCGCCAGTGGCCGTTATATCGATCCGGCAAAGGTCCATATCCTCGGCCACAAAGGCCCGCATTTCTCGGTCCGCGGCCCGCTCAACGTCGCCCGCTCGCCCCAGGGTCACCCGATCGTCGCCCAGGCCGGCTCTTCCGAACCAGGCCGCGCGCTTGCCGCGCGCACCGCAGACGTCGTGTTCACCGCTCAGGTCGACCTGAGCGAAGCCTGCGCCTTCTATGCCGATGTGAAGGGCCGCATGGCCGCCCACGGGCGCGCACCGCACGAGCTGAAGATCATGCCCGGCATCCGCTACGTGCTTGGCGCAACCGAAGGCGAGGCGCAGGAGCGCTACGCCCAGATGACCGAGGAGGTATCTGACGACGCCGCGCTGATGACCATCCAGCGCCTGACCGGCGGCGTCGACCTGCGCCAGTACCCGCTCGATGGACCGTTGCCGGCGCTGAAACCGAGTAACGCGGCCAAGGCGCGGCAGAAGATGATGATCGATCTGGCACAGCGCGAGAACCTGTCCATCCGGCAGCTGGCCCGCCGCTTTACCTTCAGCCTGGGCCATCTGGTGTATGTCGGGACTGCGATCGGTCTTGCCGACCTGATGGAGGAATGGTTCCGCGCCGGTGCGGCCGATGGCTTCACCATGCTGTCACCCTACTACCCCACGCCGTTGGAGGAATTCGTCGAGAACGTGGTGCCGGAGCTGCAGCGCCGCGGGCTGTTCCGCACGCAGTACGAGGGCACGACCCTGCGCGACCACCTGGGCCTTCCACGTCCCGCCAACCTCCTGGCACGGCAGCGTGCCACTGTCGGCGACTGATGCGGATGGCGGCGTGGTGACCGCCGCCGGCGCCGGTGGTGCAGCTGTGGTCTATGCCGCCTGGTTCAACCCCGGCGAGGTGCCATGTTCCTTGGGCACCTCATCGATAGGGGCCGGCTGCAACAGCTGTGGCGCCGACGCTTCGGCACACGGCAGGAGCTGGAACGTCCCCCAGTGCCGCGGTGAGATTCGCGTGTGTTTCATCCCCAAAGCCATATCAGCGTCGCAACCGTCCAGGCGGTGAGCATCGAGAGCACAATCCCGGGAACGACGCGCAGGGCGAAAGGCCGCGTCCCCAGGCTGATGGCCATGGCAATCTTGGCGGCTGCGTTGGTGGTCATTGCGGCAAGGATCGGCGCGATGGCCGCTTCGGCCGGCAGACCTGCGGTCGCCACAAGGGATGCCACGGCTATGCCAGCGGAGTGCGTATCAACGATCCCGGCAACCGCGGCACCGACGAGCACACCCACCTCGCCGAACCAGTCCTGCATGGCGGCCGAGACCACAAGCATCAGCGCCATCATCGCCGCCAGTCCGAGCGCCGCGCCAGGGTTGAATGCCCTGCCAGGCTCGGCCTCCCGGGTGTCACGCGAGGCCGACGGGCGCAGAGCGAAGACAAACGCATAGGCCGCGGCCACAACCGCGCCGGCGCCAAGCATGGGCGCCATCGCAAGCAGCGTTGCCTGGTTCGTGGTGAACAGCAGCATGGCCATCTGCAGGAAGGTTGCGCAGGTCGAAAACGCCGCCGCGGCGACGGCCGGGCCCAGGCTTGCCGGGTCCTTGGATGCCCGCGCCGCCATCGCACCGATCGTTGCCGTGCTGGAGACAAAGCCGGCGGCCAGCCCCGCCACCGGCAAGCCGTATCGGGCGCCCAGGAGGCGGGTGGCGGCATGCCCCGCCGCGCCGATCGCCAGCATCAGGACCACAAGCAGCCAGACGTTGTGCGGGTTGACCGCGTCGAACGGCCCAAGCTGCCGATCGGGAAGCAGCGGCCAGATGACGAGGGTGGCAATCGCGAAGACAAGGCCATCCTTGACCTCGGCATCGGTCAGCGCGCCCTTCACGAAGCCATGCAGCGGCACTTTGGCCGCAAAGACCACGGCAACCGCCGCCGCCAGGCCCGCGGCAAGCAACGGTTCGGCCATGGCCAGGGCCCCCAGCAGCGGCGCGGCCACAAGGCCGATCTCGGTCGTCAGCCCGCGATCCGTGTCATGGCTCCACAGGTAGGAAAGGGCGGTCAGCGTGATGATACCGGCCGTGGCGACCGCCAGGAGTACCGTGCCACCCAGATGCGCAGCCACGGCCCCGAGCAGGCTGGCCAGGGCGAATGTCCGAATGCCGGCGGGGCGCCGGGTCGGGCCGTCGCCCTTGCTGCGTTCCCGCTCCAGGCCGATCAGCAGCCCGATGCCCAGCGCCACGGCGAAACCGTGCCAGGGGATCATCACGTTAGCAGCCGCTTGCGCCAGTGCGGCTTCAGCACTTCCAGGATGAGGATCGTTGCCAGCCCGGCCGCCACCGTTACCGCCAGATCGTCTGCGTGCAGGGGCCCGAAGCGGAACATGCGCTGCGCGAAGGGCACCAGCAGCGTGAGCGCCAGCATGACCGTGACGACCAGCATCACCCAGCGCAGCGCCGCGTTGCGCCGGCGAAAGGCGGTGATGATGGAGGCGCTGAAGGAGCGGTTGACGAAGATCAGCGCGACGATGCCGAGCACGAGGGCGAAGAATGTCAGCGACCGCACCTCGGCCTCCGGCATGCCGCGATCCAGCGCCACCAGGTAGATGCCGGCCGTCAGCGCCAGCACAACGGCGCCCTGCAGCACGCTCCAGCCGATCAATGCTCCGGAGAACAGCGGCGCTGCCGGGTCGCGCGGCGGGCGCCGCATGATCCCCTCCTCCTCGCTCTCCGCTTCGAAGACCAGCGTACAGACCGGGTCGATCACCATCTCAAGGAAGGCGATGTGCATCGGCCACAGCAGGATCGGCAGGCCGAAGATCAGCGGCAGCAGCGCCAGGCCCGCAATCGGGATATGGATTGCGATGATGAAGCCCACCGATTTGCGCAGATTGTCGAAGACGCGCCGGCCCAGGCGCACGGCAGCGACGATCGAGCCGAAATCATCATCCAGCAGCACCAGCGACGACGCCTCCCGCGCCACGTCGGTACCGCGCCCACCCATGGCGATGCCGATATGCGCGGCCTTGAGCGATGGCGCGTCGTTCACGCCATCGCCGGTCATGGCCACCACCTCGCCATCGGCCTTCAAGGCCGCGACGATGCGCAGCTTCTGCTCCGGCATGATCCGCGCGAACACGGTTGTGCTCCGTGCCTGCGCCGCCAGCGTTGCATCGTCCATGCCGGACATGGCGTCGCCGGTCACGATGGTCCCGCCCTCCAGCCCGGCCTGGCGTGCGATGGCCTCGGCGGTGGCGGGGTAGTCGCCGGTGATCATCACAACGCGGATGCCAGCCGTGCGGCATTCGGCCATCGCCTCGGCCACGCCGGGCCGCAGCGGATCCGCAAGCCCGACCAGGCCCAGCAGGTGGAAGTCAAACGCGAGCTGGGTCTCCGGCCAAACGTCACCATCGTGCATGGCGTGGGCCACCGCGAGCACGCGCATGCCTTGTGCTGCCAACGCCTCAACCTTGGCGGTCAGCTCGGCACGGGCATCGGCATCAAGGTGGCACATCGCCGCGATGGCCTCGGGGGCACCCTTGGCGGCAAGGACCACCCCGCCACCTTCCGCGCCAGACCGCCAGCCATTCGTCATCGCCAGCAGGTCTGGTCGAAGGCCATAGGTGCGCAACAGATGGGATGCCACCGGTGGCTCCGCACCAGGAACCGCCGCGGCCAATGCATGGAATGCCTTTTCCATGGGGTCGAAGGGTCGGGGGGCACTGGCCAGCCTGCCGGTCTCGACAAGGTCGCGGAACGGCGCCGGGAGCGCGCCATCCTGCGGTGTGAACACCGTGCCATCCGGCAGGCACAACCTGGCCACCGTCATGCGGTTCTGGGTCAGCGTGCCCGTCTTGTCGGTGCAGAGCACCGTGGCGGACCCGAGCGTTTCGATCGCCGCCGCACGGCGCGTCAACACCCGCGCCTTCGAGATCCGCCAGGCGCCCATCGCCATGAAGACAGTGAGCACGACGGGCAGTTCCTCCGGCAGCATCGACATGCCGATGGCGATGCCGGCGAGCAATGCATCCAGCCAGCCGCCGCGCAATGGTCCATAGAGCACCACGGCCAGGATGCTGACGATGCCGCCGAAGGTCGCGCAGAGCTTCACCAGCTTGCGCATCTGCGCC
>CANHKG010000278.1 GCA_947460455.1 Rhodospirillales bacterium
TGAGGTCCCTGGACCCACATGAGTTCCGCCTTCGGCGGGAGGGGCCGACCCGGTCTGTGTCGCGCGCCGAGACGGCCCCTCCCGCCGAAGGCGGAAAAGGTATCGGGGTCTGGGGCCTAAGGCCCCAGCCGGGTCCAGGGGCAGAGCCCCTGGCCTTCCTTCACCCACCTCTCCAGGAGCCCGCACCATGCGCCAGGTTGTTCTCCCCGACGGCACGGCGGTTTCGGCGGTGGGCCAGGGCACCTGGTATATGGGCGAGGGGGGGCGTGGCGCGCAGGCGGAGGCTGACGCGTTGCGGCTGGGCATTGATTTGGGCCTGACCTTGATCGACACCGCCGAGATGTATGCCGAGGGCGGCGCGGAGGAGGTGGTGGGCCAGGCCATTGCCGGCCAGCGCGACCGGGTGTTTCTGGTCAGCAAGGTTTATCCGCACAACGCCTCGCGCAGCGGTGTTCCGGCCGCGTGCGAGCGCAGCCTGAAGCGCATGGGCACGGATGTGATCGATCTCTACCTGCTGCACTGGCGCGGTGGCGTGCCGTTGGCGGAAACGGTGGCGGCGTTCGAGAAGCTGCGGGCGGAGGGCAAGATCCGCCGCTGGGGGGTGTCCAACCTCGATCCCGCGGATATGCGAGAGTTGCTGGGCGTGAAGGATGGCGCCGCGTGTGCGGTGAACCAGGTGCTGTACAACCCGGAGCATCGCGGCATCGAGTTCGACCTGCTGCCCTGGCAGGCGGGGAAGGGGATACCGGTGATGGCCTATTCCCCGGTGGGCCAGGGCGGCCGGCTGCTGAAGAACCCGGCGCTGGCGGCGGTGGCCAAGCGCCACGGCGCCACCCGGGCCCAGATTGCCCTGGCCTGGGGCCTGCGCCACCCGCACGTGATCTGCATTCCCAAGGCCGCCGACCCCGCCCACGTCCGCGAGAACGCCGCGGTGGCGGACATCGCGCTCACGCCGCAGGATCTGGCGGAGATCGACGCGGCGTTTCCCCCGCCGAAGCGGGCGACGCGGCTGGCGATGCTCTAGATTTCCTCCGGCACCGCCGCGATCCCGTGCCGCCGCAGCCAGGCGGAAAAGCCGGGGTCGGCCGTGATCACGCAGAACGGGATCGCCACCAGCAGCCCGCCGGCAAATGGCAGCGCCCACAGCACCGCCGGCCAACCACCCATCGCGAAGCCGGCGAACACCGCCACCCCCACCAGCGTGTGCAACCAGAACATGCGCGCCGCCTCGCCCCAGCCCACGCCGCGGTCGCTGCGGTTCTGCGGCAGCCAGCCGGCGCGCCGCCCCAGCGCCAGGCGCAGCATCGCCAGCGTCTTGTGCACCTGGGCCACCGGGTCCATCAGCAGCGAGAAGGCGAATTCCAGCACGGCCCCGGCCGCGAACCGCCAGCCACCGCCATAACGCGCCCGCCGGGCAGGGGAGAGCAGCACTTCCGCATATCCCAGCAGCTTCGGCGCATAGAGCGCGAACACCCAGGCAGCCGCCATCACCGCCAGCGCCCCGCGCGGCACTTCCTCCGCCCCGCCGGTGGCCGCCAGCACGGCGGCCAACACCAGCACGCCCACGTACAGCGGCGCGCCCAGGAACATCATGATCGCCTGCACCAGCTGCCACCGCCCCATCCAGCGGAAGCCCGGCAGGCGCAGCAGGTGCCAGTACTGCAGGTTCCCCGCCAGCCAGCGCGCATCACGGTGCAGGAATTCCGGCAGCGCCGGCGGGTTCGCCTCCTGCGAGCCATCCTCCCCCGCCCACACGCACACCCGCCAACCCGCGGCCCGGATGCGCGCCGCCTCCACCTGGTCGTGGGAGAGGATGGTGCTGCTATCCGGCAGCGCCTCCAGCTTGCAGTGGTCGCGGAAGGCAGCCGCGCGCAGGATGGCGTTGTGCCCCCAATAGGGCCCCTCATCCCCCTGCCACACCGCCTGCCCCGTCGCCCAGGCCCGCATGCCGGCCCGCATGCCGAACTGGAACAGGCGCGGGAAGGCCGCCGCCGCCGGCTTGCCCACGGTCAAATGCTGCACGATCCCCATGCGCGGTTCCGCCTGCATGATCCGCACCAGCCGCAGGGCAGAATCGGCCGTCATCGCCGAATCCGCATCCATCATCAGCACCAGGTCGATGCCCTGGGCGTGACGATCCAGGAACTCCATCACGTTTCCGGCCTTGAACCCGGTATTCGCCGCCCGCCGCCGGTAGCGCACCCGCCCGGGGTCGCGATCCGCCGCGCGGAACGCCGCCACCGCCGCTTCCTCCTCCGCCGCCGCAATGGGGTCCTGCGTGTCCGACAACACCCACAGCACGAACCGATCGCCAGCCCCCGCCGCATCCAGCGCATCCAGCAGCGCGCGCTGCGGCGGCAGCACCTGGGCCATGTCCTCGTTGCGCACCGTGATGGCGATGGCGGTGGCGAGCGTGATCTCCCCCGCCTCGATCTCCCCCGCCACGGGCAGCACCGCGCGGGCCGGGTTCCGCGCCCCCACCAGCACCGCGAAGCCCGGCAGCGCGTTGCCCAGGCACACGCCCAGCCACGGCACCACGCCCAGGAAACAGGCCATCAGCGCCACTTCCGCCGCCCGCCATCCCCCCGGCGCCAGCACGCGCACCATCAGCCACGCCAGCACCGCGCTGCCGCCCACCAGGATCGCGAAGAACAGCAACCGCCCGAATCGCATGCCCGAGCATTGCCGCAGATCGCGCCGGGTTGATAGACCGGGCGCATGAGCCACCCGTCGGTTGCGATCGTCCTGCCGTACCGCGAGTATTTCTCCCCGGGCGCCGCAGGCGCGCTGGCCCTGCTGGTGCGCCGCCTGGCCACCTGGCGGGAGGGATTTGCCCCCTATGTGATCGGCCCGCCGCCCCCCACGCCCCCCTTCACGGACGTGCCGTTCCGCCCCGCCCGCGCCACCTGGTGGCCGCCCGCCAACGCCGCCCGCCGCTACGGCCACGCCGTCGCCCGCCTGATCGCAGCCGAGCCCCCGGCGCTGATCGAGGTCCACAACCGCCCGGAACTCGCCCTGTTCCTCGCCCGCCGCTTCCCGAACATCCCCGTCTCGCTGTTCCTCAACAACGACCCCCAGGGCATGCGGGATGCGAAAACCCCCGCCGAGCGCACCCGCCTGCTGCACACCCTCGCCGCGGTGGCCAACTCCTCCGCCTGGCTGCGCGGCCGCCTGCTGGAAGGCGTGCCCACGCCCGCCCGCGACCCCGTGGTGCTGCACAACTGGCTCGACCTCAACGAGGTGCCGCCCAGCCCGCCGGAACGGGAACCCACCATCCTGTTCGCCGGCCGCGTGGTGCGGGACAAGGGGGCGGACACCTTCGTGGATGCCTGCGCCGCCGCCCTGCCCCACCTGCCCGGCTGGCGCGCGGTGATGATCGGCGCCGACCGCTTCGGGCCCGACAGCCCGGAAACCCCCTGGATCGCCGCCCTGCGCCCCCGCGCCGCCGCCGCCGACGTGGAAATGTGGGGCTACCGCCCGCATGCGGAGGTGATGGCCGCCATGGCCAGCGCCGCCATCATCGTGGTGCCCAGCCGCTGGCCGGAGCCCTTCGGCCTTACCGCGCTGGAAGCCATGGCCGCCGGCGGCGCCCTGCTTTGCGCCCCGCGCGGCGGCCTTCCGGAGGTGTTCGGCGATGCCGGCCTGGCCATCGACCCCGACAACCCCGCCACCCTGGCCGCCACCATCCGCGAACTGGCCGCCAACCCCGCCCGCCTCGCCGCCCTCGGCGAAGCCGGCCGCGCCCGCGCCCGCCAGTTCGACCTGCCCGTGGCCGCCGCCCGGCTGGACGCGCTGCGCCGCCTGATCCTCGCAGGCCCAATCCCCTCAGGTCAGGCCCCGGCGGGATGACGTGAGCGGCACCGTCGCCGTCATCCTGCCCCCCGCCGGCCCCGGCTGCGAGGCCGCCGCCACCCTGGTGCGCCACCTCCACCTGATGCCCAGCCATTTCCGCGCCGTGGTGTTCGGCCCGGCCGGCCAGGGCGCCATGGCCGAAGTGGTCCACCGCCGCGTCGGCCTCGCCTGGCTGCCCACCGGCGCCCAGCACCGCTACGCCACCCGCGTCGCCGAACAGCTCACCCGGCTGCGCCCCACCGTGATCGAGGTGCACGATGCGCCGCAGGTCGCCAGCCTGCTCGGCAGCCGCTTCCGCCCCACCCCCGTGCTGCTGGTGCTGCATACCGACCCACAGGCCCAGCGCGGCGCCCACGACGCCGCGTCCCGCACCTTCCTGCTCGCCCAGGCCACCCGCGTCGCCACCTTCTCCCCCGAACTGCGCGCCCGCCTGCTGGAAGGCGTGCACCCCGCCATGCGCCACTGCACCCTGCTGCCGCCGCCCGACGGCCCCCTGGGCCCCCAGGGCACCGCCGATGCGCTGGATACGCTGCGCCTCGATGCGCTGAAGGCATGGTCGCGAACGCTGCACGGACCTATATAAGGCCCCAGCAAAGCCCCTTCGGAGCCACCCAAATGTCCGAAACCAAAGCGCCGGAAGGCGAACTGGTGCCCGTCACCGTCCTCACCGGCTATCTCGGCGCCGGCAAGACCACGCTGCTCAACCGTATCCTCACGGAGAACCACGGCAAGAAATACGCCGTGGTGATCAACGAGTTCGGCGAACTCGGCGTGGACAACGACCTCGTCGTGGATACCGACGAGGAGGTGTTCGAGATGAACAACGGCTGCATCTGCTGCACCGTGCGCGGCGACCTCATCCGCATCGTCGGCGGCCTCATGAAGCGCCGCGACAAGTTCGACGGCATCATCGTGGAGACCACCGGCCTCGCGAACCCCGCCCCCGTCGCCCAAACCTTCTTCGTCGACGAAGACGTGCGCGCCAAAACCAGGCTGGACGCCATCATCACCGTGGTAGACGCCAAGCACCTCCCCGCCCGCCTGGCCGACAGCCACGAAGCCGAAGACCAGATCGCCTTCGCCGACGTGATCGTGCTGAACAAGATGGACCTGGTCTCCGCCGACGAGGCCAAGGAGGTCGAGGCAACCATCCGCAAGATCAACAAGTTCGCCAAGATCCACCACGCCACCAAATCCGACGTGCCGATCGCCGAACTGCTCAACCAAGGCGCCTTCGACCTCAACCGCGTGCTCGACCACACGCCCGATTTCCTCACCGACAACGAACACGAGCACAACGACGATATCGCCAGCATGTCCTTCGAGGTGGAAACCCCGATCGACCCGGAACGCTTCAACGCCTGGATCGGCGCCCTGCTGGCCGAAAAAGGCCAGGACCTGCTGCGCACCAAAGGCATCCTGAGCTACGCCGGCGAAGACCGCCGCTTTGCCTTCCAAGCCGTGCACATGATCGCCGACGGCGACTTCATCGGCCCCTGGAAGGAAAACGACCCCCGTACCTCCCGCCTGGTCTTCATCGGCCGAAACCTCAACCGCCCCCAACTCCGCCGCGGCTTCGAGTCGTGCCAGGTGGAGTAGTCCCAGGGGAAGCAAGGCGAGGGGCTCTGCCCCTCGACCCCGCCAGGGACCTGAGGTCCCTGGACCCACATTAGCTTCCGCCTTCGGCGGGGAGGGGCCATCCGGGTCTCTCCACCACCCAGACGGCCCCTCCCCGCCGAAGGCGGAAAAGGTTAAGGGGTCTGGGGCCTAAGGCCCCAGCGGGTCCAGGGCAGAGCCCTGGCCTTCCTTTCTCAGGAACCACGCCATGAGCCAGACGATCACGCCGGACCGGTTGTTGGAGGAGCGGGGGGAGACTCGCACCTTGGATGGCTTTGTCGTCGGTGCCGCCTACGACCGCAGTGGCAA
>CANHKG010000279.1 GCA_947460455.1 Rhodospirillales bacterium
CGCTGTCGCCCTGCATGATGTGCACCGGCACCATCGTGCAGTTCGGCATCCCGCGCGTGGTGGTGGGCGAGGCGACCACTTTCGGCGGCAACGAGGATTTCCTGCGCAGCCGCGGCGTGGAGGTGGTGGTGGCCGAGGACCCGGATTGCATCGCCCTGATGCGCCGCTTCATCGCCGAGAAGCCGGCGCTCTGGGCCGAGGACATCGCCGAGGACGCACCGGCCGCATGAGCCCGCCGCTCAACGCCTTCTGCCTGATGCCGGCCGAGAACGGCCCGCACATGGCGTTCATGACCGGCGTGCTGGGCCTGCGCCCTAAGCGCTCGGAGGAAAGCTTCGTCGCGTTCGACACCACGGGCGTGGTGGTGTGCCTGTGGGAATCCGGCCATGTCTGCCGCCATCTGGGCTGGCGGGAGAACACCGTGGCCGACCCCGCCGCCACCGCGCTGCTCACGCTGCGCCTGCCCGGGCCGGATGCGCTGGCAACGGCGCTGGCCGCGGCACGGGCGCAGGGCCTGTCGCCCCTGGTCCAGGCTGACGGCGTGCTGCTGCGTGACCGCGCGGCCACCTGGTGGCACCTGGTTGAAGGTCCGGCGGATGGCGGCATGGCCGTGCCGGCAGTGACCTTCCTGGCCGCGGATGCAGCGGCATCGGGCGATTTCCTGCACCGCATGGGCTTTGCCCGCACCGCCGCCGGTTTCCAGGCCGGCAACGGCGTGGCGCTCGCGGTGCAGGCGCGCGAAGCCTTCGCGCCGGAGGCCGCGCTGCACCGCCGCGCGGCGGATGGTCCCGTGGCGATGCCGGCGATTGGCTGCCGCACCCTGGCCGAGGTTTCGGCCCACACTGCCTGGTTGGAAGCGGCAGGCCTCAAGGTGGGTGTGCCCGGGCGGATGCACGAATGGGGGTTCCAGGCCGCCTATCTCAGCGACCCCTCCCATAATTTGTGGGAGATCTACGCCACGGAGCGGACCGACGTTTAGGCATTGGTGCGGGCGGCGGGACTCGAACCCACACTCCCTGACGGGAAGCAGATTTTAAGTCTGCTGCGGCTACCATTTCGCCACGCCCGCACACACGCCGTTTTCCGCCACAAGCGCGGGCGGTGCAATCCTGTTACGAGGCGAGTTCCGCTTTCAGCGCCGCGGCGAAGGCGGCCACGTCGCCCTCATGGTTGTACACATGCGGGCTGACGCGCATCACGCCGAGCCGGTCCGCCACATGCACGCCGCGCCCGGCCAACCGGTCCAGCATCCCCGCCGGCAGACCGCCGGCAAGGCGCAGGCCCAGGATATGCGGCGCGCGGCGCTCGCGCGGCAGCATGGAAATGCCGGGCAGGTCGCCCACCGCTTCGGCCAGCGCATCGGTCAGGCCGCGCAGCCGGGCGGCAACCGCCGGGCGCTCCCACTCCAGCACCTGTTCCAGCCCCACGGCGGCCATCGGCAGGCCGACGGGATCGTTGCGCTCGCCGCGGTCGAAGCGGCGGGCGGTGGGGATGTAGCTGTTGGAACCCGCCTGCCGCGCCGGGCCGTGATTCTCCAGCGGCACGCCGTTCTGGTGCTCCGGCGCCACATACAGGAACGCCACGGAATACGGCCCCAGCACCCATTTGTAAGTGGGGAAGGCCAGGAAATCGGGCTTCAGCACATCCAGGTCGAGATCGAGCACGCCTGCTGTCTGCGTTGCGTCGATCACGATGCGCGCGCCCTGGCGATGCAGCGCCGGCGCGATCCGCGCGAGGTCGATCAAGGACCCGTCGCTCCAGTGCAACGGCGTCAGCGCGGCCAGGCCCACGGGCGGGGCGCCGGGGCGTTCGATCGCTTCCAGAAGGGCGGACGTCCAGTCGGCATCGGCGGGGCGTTGCACCACCTCCACCGTGGCCCCCGCCGCTGCGGCCAGCTCGGGCCACACCAGGGCGAGCGAGGGGAACTCGCCGTCGATCATCAGCACGCGGCTGCCGCGGGCGATGCGCAGGTTCTTCGCGGCCGTCGCGATGCCGTAGCTGACCGCCCCGGTGATCGCCACGTTGTCCACGGCCGTGCCCAGCAGCGATGCCGCCGCGGTACGGGTGCGTTCGGAGATCGCGGTGCCGTGGGTGGCGCCCATGTTCCAGGGGAAGCTTTTGGTCGTCACCCCAAGCTGCCCCGCCTCGCGCACGGCGCGGGGGAGAGGAACGTAGGCGGCGGCGTTGAGGTAGGCGACCTCGTCCGGGATCTCGAACAGGTGGCGCTGGCTCGGCAGAGCGGTCATCGCGAATTCTTCCCCAGGGTCTCGGGGTTCACGACGTAGCCGGGGTCGAGCTTGCCGTCGAAGTAATCGAGGATATTGGCCACCGCACGGCGGGACATCTTGGCGTAGCATTCCAGCGGGGCGGCGGCATTGTGCGGCGCCAGCACAACGTTGGGCAGCTTGAACAGCGGGTTGTCGGGGTTCGGCGGCTCCTGCACCAGCACGTCCACCCCGGCGGCCTCGATGGTGCCGTTCGCGAGCGCCTCGGCCAGCGCCGGCTCATCCACCAGGCCGCCGCGGGCGGTGTTGATCAGCCAGGCGGTGGGCTTCATCTGCTTGAGGAAGCTGGCATCCACCATCTTGCGGGTTTCGTCGGAGAGCGGGCAGTGCAGGCTGATCACGTCCGCCTGCGGCACCGCTTCCATCAGGTTCGGCGCCGGGATGTGGCCATCGGCGGCGATGCGCGGGGTGGGGAAGGCGGGGTCGTGCACCATCACCTTCATGCCGAAGGCCGTGCACAGCTTGGCCACGCGGGTGCCGATGCGGCCGTAGCCGACGATCAGGATGGTGCGTTCGGAAAGCTCATGCATGCGCCGCCCGGTCTGGATCATCCAGGTGCCGGCCCGCACGGAGGCATCGTATTCCGTGGTGCGGCGGGCGACGGCCAGCATCAGCATCATGGCGTGTTCCGCCACCGAAAGGTCGTTGGCGCCGTTCACCACGCCCACCGTTACGCCGCGGCGGGTGCATTCCGGGATATCGAGCGTATCGAAGCCCACGCCGAAGCGGCTGACCATGCGCAGCTTCGGGGCCTGGCTCAGCAGGTCCAGCTGCACCTTTTCCAGCCCGACCATGATGGCATCGGCATCGCCCACATTGGCGGCCAGCGCCGCGGTCATCGGCGGGCCGCGGAACTCGGTGGAGAGCAGCGTCACCTCGATATCCGGGCGGGCGGCGAGCATCTCCATCGCGGTGGGATGCAGCGCGCGGCAGAAAACAACTTTGGGCATGGGCGTTTCCGGCTGTTCTGGGTTGCGGGGGCGATGCTTGCACCATCCCGGGGCCGCCGCTAGTGTCCGCGCCTATGCACAAGGCTGCTCCCTTCTCCGACCTGGGTCTGCGCGCTTCCGCGCACCTGTCGGCGCGCCTTGGCCTTCTCCTTCTTCTTCGACTTAGCCGCCCCTGGGCGTGACGCCGCGCGAATGCGGCATCGCTCAGGGGAAGCCCTGAGGCCGGCTGCGCGCCTGCGCGGTCATCAGCGCCAAGCGGCGCGACAAGGTTGAACGAGGAAGTGCCCATCATGAGCATCACCCATCCCAGCTTCGGCAAGCTGGACGACGACCGCATCATCATCTTCGACACCACGCTGCGTGATGGCGAACAGAGCCCCGGCTTCTCCATGAACCTCAAGGAGAAGCTGCGCATGGCGGAGGCCCTGGCCGAGCTGGGCGTGGACGTGATGGAAGCCGGCTTTGCCATCGCCTCCGTCGGCGATTTCGAGAGCGTGAAGGCCATTGCCGAGACCGTCGGCCGCCGGCCCGATGGCCCGGTGATTGCCAGCCTCGGCCGTCATGCCCGCGCCGATATCCTGCGTTCCGCCGAGGCGCTGAAGGGCGCCGCGCGGCCGCGCATCCATATCGTGATCGCCACCTCTGACCTGCACATGGAGCACAAGCTGCGCATGACGCGCGAGGAGGTGTTGGAGAGCATCACCACGCACGTGACGCTGGCCCGCCAGCATGCGGAAGACGTGGAGTGGTCCGCTGAGGATGGCAGCCGCAGCGATGACGACTTCCTGTGCCGCGCGGTGGAAGCCGCGATCCGTGCCGGGGCGACCACCATCAACATCCCGGATACCGTGGGCTACGCCATGCCGGCGGACATCGCCCGCATGTTCACCATGCTGCGCAACCGGGTGCCGGGTGCGGAAAAGGTGATCTTCTCCGCCCACAACCACAACGACCTCGGCATGGCGGTGGCCAATACGATCGCCGCGCTGCAGGCCGGGGTGCGCCAGGTGGAGTGCACCATCAACGGCATCGGCGAGCGCGCGGGCAATGCCGCGCTGGAAGAGATTGCGATGGCGATGCGCACCCGGCCTGACCTGGTGAGCGCCAAGCCGCGTATCGTGACCGAGAAGATCCTCAAGACCTCCAAGCTGCTGTCCACCATCACCGGGTTCGATGTGCAGCCGAACAAGGCGATCGTGGGCCGCAATGCCTTCGCCCATGAATCCGGCATCCACCAGGATGGCGTGCTGAAGCATGCCGGCACCTATGAGATCATGACCCCGCAATCGATCGGCTGGGCGCGGTCCAGCCTGGTGCTGGGCAAGCATTCCGGCCGGGCTGCCTTCCGCGACAAGCTGAAGACGCTGGGCTATGGCGACGTGGGCGACAACCAGCTGAACGATGCGTTCCGCCGCTTCAAGGATTTGGCCGACCGCAAGAAGGTGGTGTTCGACGACGACATCGCGGCCCTGGTCGACGACGAGGTTCTTCGCGGCAACGACCGGGTGAAGTTCGTGTCGCTTGACCTGCGCGCGGGTTCCAAGGCGCCGCCGAAGGCGGAGCTGGAGCTGGAGATCGACGGCGAGGTGAAGCTGGCGACCTCCTCTGGCGATGGGCCGGTGGATGCCTGCTTCAAGGCGATCGGCGAGCTGTTCCCGCATGATGCCACGCTGACGCTGTACTCCGTGGGCGCCGTGACCGAGGGGACCGACGCCCAGGCTAAGGTGACGGTGCGGCTTGAGGAGAACGGCAAGATGGTGGACGGCCAGGGGGCCGATACCGATACCATCGTCGCCTCCGTGCGGGCCTATGTTCACGCGCTGAACAAGCTGCTGGTGAAGCGCGAGCGGACGGAGCCGGCGGCTATTCCGGCCTGAGCCATACAGTTTGCGCCCGGTTCCCCATGAGAGCCGGGCGCAAAGTTTGAAACGTCTTTTTGCTTCTTTTTCTTCAGAAAAAGAAGATTCTTACTTCCTTCCGCGGCCCTTGCGCTTCGAGGGGTCATACCCCCCACCACCCGGCCCCATCGGCTTCGGCGTGTGGTCTTTCCGCGGGCGCAGGGTGGCGCTGGCGGCGGGTGGTGGTTCCAGCCCGAGGTCGAGGGCTTCGAGGCGTTTGATTTCGTCGCGCAGGCGGGCGGCTTCCTCGAATTCCAGATCCGCCGCGGCGGCGCGCATGCGTTTTTCGAGTTCGGCGATGCTGGCCTTGAGGTCCTTGCCGACGAACTCGGTGGCGCTGCTGTTGGCGATGGGCGCGACCGTCACGTAGTCCTGCTCGAAGACGGATTCGAGCACCTTGCCGATCTGCTTGCGGATGCCCTGCGGCGTGATGCCGTGTTCCTCGTTCCAGGTGCGCTGGCGGTTGCGGCGGCGTTCGGTTTCCTCGATGGCGTAGCGCAGGCTGTCGGTCATGCGGTCGGCGTAGAGGATGACGCGGCCGTCGATGTTGCGGGCGGCGCGGCCGATGGTTTGGATGAGGGAGGTGCGGCTGCGCAGGAAGCCTTCCTTGTCGGCATCC
>CANHKG010000280.1 GCA_947460455.1 Rhodospirillales bacterium
ACGACGATGCCGCCGCGGGCGCTGCCATCGAGTTTGGTGACGACCAGGCCGGTGATATCCACCATGTCCTTGAAGACGCCGACCTGTTGGATGGCGTTTTGGCCGGTGGTGGCATCGAGCACCAGCAGGATGGAGTGGGGGGCGGATTCGTCCTGTTTCTTGAGCACGCGGATGATCTTGCGGAGTTCTTCCATCAGCGCGGATTTGTTGTGCAGGCGGCCGGCGGTGTCGATGAGGAGGACGTCGGCGTTTTCGGCGCGGGCGCGGGTGACGCCGTCGAAGGCGAGGCCGGCGGAATCGGCGCCGGCGCCGGCGGAGATGACGGGGGCGCCGGTGCGTTCGCCCCAGATCTGGAGCTGTTCGACGGCGGCGGCGCGGAAGGTGTCTCCGGCGACGAGGACGGGTTTCAGGCCCTGCTCGCGGTATTGCAGGGCGAGCTTGCCGATGGTGGTGGTTTTGCCGGTGCCGTTGACGCCGACGACGAGGACGACGTGGGGCTTGAGCGCGCGGTTGATTTCGAGCGGGCGGGCGACGGGGGCGAGGATGGCGGCGATTTCCTCGGCCAGGGCGGTGCGGATTTCGTCGTCTGTGACTTCGCGGCCGAAGCGGGTGCGGCGGAAATTGGCGATGATGCGGGCGGCGACATCGGTGCCGAGATCGGCGGTGATGAGGATGTCTTCCAGTTCCTCCAGCGCCGCGTCGTCTAGCTTGCGCTTCTTGAAGACGGCGCTGATGCCTTCGGTGAGCTTCTGGGTGGAGCGGGTGAGGCCCTCTTTCAGGCGGGAGAAGAAGCCGAGGGCCATCAGGCTGGTTCCGCGAGAAGGTGGTCGGGGGTGGCGGCGGTGACGCGGGCCTGGAGGAGCTGGCCTGGGGTCGCGGTGATACGCACGGGGGCGAAGTGTTCGCTGTGGCCGCCGGTTTCGGTTTCGGCGAGCACGGTGAGGGTGCGGCCGATCTGGGCGGCGAGGAAGGTGGTGGCGGCCTGTTGGCCTGCTTCGCGCAGGCGGGCGGCGCGCTCGCGGCGGACGGGGACGGGCACGGCGGGCATGCGGGCGGCGGGGGTTCCGGGGCGTTCGCTGTAAGGGAAGACGTGGACGAAGGGGATGGCGGCTTCCTGCACGAAGGCGAGGGTTTCGGCGAAGAGTTCGTCTGATTCCGTGGGGAAGCCGGCGATGAGGTCCGCACCTATGCCGATGCCGGGGCGGAGCGCGCGGGCGCGGGCGATGACATCGAGGCCCTGCTGGCGCAGGTGGCGGCGCTTCATGCGCTTGAGGATGAGGTCGCTGCCGGCCTGCATGGAGAGGTGCAGATGGGGCATGAGGCGGGGTTCGGTTTCGATCAGGCGCCAGAGGTCGTCGTCGATCGCGGCGGGGTCGATGGAGGAGAGGCGCAGGCGGGGGAGTTCGGGGACGGCGGCGAGCAGGCGGCGGGCCATCTGGCCGAGGGTGGGGCGGCCGGGGAGGTCTGGGCCGTAGCTGGCGATGTCCACGCCGGTGAGGACGATTTCGCGGTAGCCGGTGGCGACGAGGGTGCGGACCTGCTCGGCGATGGCGCCGATGGGGACGGAGCGGTTGGGGCCGCGGCCGAAGGGGATGATGCAGAAGGTGCAGCGGTGGTCGCAGCCCTGCTGGACCTGGACGAAGGCGCGGGCGCGGCCGGCGAATTCGGTGACCAGGTGGGGGGCGGTTTCGCGGGCGGCCATGATGTCGGAGACGGCGCTGCCGGCATCGGGGAGCCAGGATTCGGGCTTCAGCTTGTCTTCGTTGCCGAGCACGCGGGCGACGCCGGGGAGGGTGGCCCAGGAAGCTGGGTTGATCTGGGCGGCGCAGCCGGTGACGACGATCTGGGCTTCGGGGTTTTCGCGGTGGGCGCGGCGGATGGCCTGGCGGGCTTGGCGCTCGGCTTCGGCGGTGACGGCGCAGGTGTTGACGATGATGGTGTTGGTGAGCGCCTGGGCGTGGGTTCGCATCACCTCGGATTCGTAGGTGTTGAGGCGGCAGCCGAAGGTGAGGATGTCGACTGTCATCCGGGGTAGGCGGCGAGGTTGATGGTGCCGCGGAAGCTGGTGGTGACGGGGCCGGTCATCAGCACGTGGCCGTCTTCGCGCCATTCCATGTCGAGCAGGCCGCCATCGGCCTCGATGGTGGCGCGGCGGCCGGTGAGGCCGCGGCGGACGGCGTTGACGATGGTGGCGCAGGCGCCGGAGCCGCAGGCCAAAGTGAGGCCGGCGGCGCGTTCCCAGACGCGCAGGCGGATGCGGGTGGGGGACTGGATTTCCGCGAAGCCGATATTGGCCTTGGCGGGGAAGAGTGGGTCGGTTTCCAGGGCGGGGCCGATTGTGTCGATGGGCAGGGCCATCACGTCTGGCACGAAGAAGGTGGCGTGGGGGTTGCCCATGGAGCAGGCGGCGGGGTCTGCCACCGGGCCCAGGGCGAGGGGGAGGTGGAGGGTGTCGGTCTCGTGGGCCAGGGGGATTTCGTGCCAGGACAGGCGCGCGGGGCCCATGTCGACCTGCACGCGGCCATCTTGGAGGAGGCGGCTGGGGAGGAGGCCGGAGATGGTTTGGATCGTGATCGCCTGGCGGCCGGATTCGGCGGCGAGGAGGGAGACGACGCAGCGTGTGGCGTTGCCGCAGGCGCCGGCTTCGGAGCCGTCTGGGTTGCGGATGCGCATGAAGGCATCCGCGCTGGAGCCGGGCGGCGGGGGTTCGATGACGATGAACTGGTCGCAGCCGACGCCCATGCGGCGGTGGGCGATGGCGGCCGCGCGGGTGGGGGTGAGGCCGAGCGGGCGGGCGCGTTCATCGAACACGACGAAGTCGTTCCCGGCGCCGTGCATCTTCAGGAAGGGTGTTTCCATGCGCGGGGTTATATGGGGCTGCGCGTGTGCGGCAAAGCGCGCGGCTTGCATGGCGGGGAGCGGATCGGTATATGCCCGCCTTCGTCTGTGGGTCCGGGCCTGTGTGGGCATGCCCGGCCGCGACGGCTGCGTTCGGCAGCGACGATAGAAGGAGATGCAAATGCCCAAGATGAAGACGAAGTCTTCTGTGAAGAAGCGCTTCAAGATCACCGCCACCGGCAAGGTGCTGGCGGGCCCCGGCAACAAGCGCCACGGGCTGATCAACCGTCCGCAGAAGATGAAGCGCCAGGGGCGCGGCAGCCAGACGCTGACCCATGCTGACGGGCTGACCGTCAAGCAGTGGGCGCCGTACGGTCTGGGTTGAGGGAGCGCTAGCACATGGCACGCGTCAAGCGGGGCGTTACCACCCACGCCCGCCACAAGAAGGTTCTCGATGCCTCCAAGGGCTTCGTGGGCCGTTCGTCCACCAATTATCGCATTGCGCTGGAGCGGCTGGAGAAGTCCCTTCAGTATGCCTATCGCGACCGCAAGGTGAAGAAGCGCGATTTCCGCAGCCTGTGGATCCAGCGCATCAACGCCGCGGTGCGTGAGCACGGCATGACCTATTCGAAGTTCATCGCGGCGCTCAAGGCGAGCGGCATCGAGATGGACCGCAAGGTTCTGGCCGCCATCGCCTATGACGATCCCACCAGCTTCGGTGAGATCGTGAAGAAGGCGCAGGCCGCCCTGGCCTGATCGCGTCCCGCAAGGGATACCGATCGCGACGAGAAGGGCTGCCCGCGCGGGGCGGCCCTTTTTCGTGTGCGACTAGACCACGATCCGCGCTGACAGAAGCGCGGAACATGGTCTAGGTCTTTGTTTGATCGCGTGATTCACGCCTCCGGCGATTCCGCCTTCGACGATCACGCTTCAGCTCCGGACGAGGCTCATGACCGACGATCTTCTCGCCCTCAAGACCGAAACCGATGCTGCTCTGGCGGCTGCCGGCGATTTGCGCGCCTGGGATGCGGTGCGCGTGGCCGTGCTGGGCCGCAGCGGTTCGCTGACGGGGTTGCTCAAGGAACTGGGCAAGGTGGCGCCCGAGGAGCGGCGGGCGCGCGGGGCGGCGCTGAATGAGCTGAAGGAGGCGCTGACGGCGGCGATCGACGCGCGGCGCGCTTCGCTGGAGGAGGCGGCGCTGGAGGCGCGGCTGGCGAGCGAGCGGATGGACGTGACGTTGCCGCCGCTTCTGGCGCCCACCGGGCTGATCCATCCGATCAGCCGGACGATGGAGGAGATGGCGGCGATTTTCGGCGCCATGGGCTTCGCCATCGCCGAGGGGCCGGATATCGAGGATGACTGGCGCAATTTCGGCGCGCTGAACATTCCGGCGCATCATCCGGCGCGGCAGGACATGGATACGTTCTATGTGCCGGGCATCGACGCTGACGGGCGGCAGCGGGTGCTGCGCACGCATACCTCGCCGGTGCAGGTGCGGACGATGCTGAACCAGGCGCCGCCGATCCGGGTGATCGTGCCCGGCCGCACCTATCGCGCCGACCACGACGCCACGCACTCGCCGATGTTCCACCAGGTGGAGGGGCTGGTGATCGATCGCGGGATCACGCTGGGGCACCTGAAGGGCTGCCTGATCGATTTCCTGCGGGCGTTCTTTGGCATCACCACGCTGCCGGTACGGTTCCGGTCTTCCTACTTCCCGTTCACCGAGCCCTCGATGGAGGTGGATATCGGCTGGAACCGCAAGACCGGCGAGCTCGGCGGCGGCGGGGATTGGCTGGAGATCCTGGGCAGCGGGATGGTGCATCCGAAGGTGCTGGCCAATTGCGGGATCGATCCGCGCGAGTGGCAGGGGTTTGCGTTCGGCATGGGGATTGAGCGGGTGACGATGCTGAAGCACGGCATCCCCGACCTGCGGCCGTTCTACGAAAGCGATATCCGTTGGCTGCGGCACTACGGGTTCAATGCCCTGGCGCCGGCGATGCTCCACGAGGGGGTGTGAGACCATGAAGTTCCCCCTTTCCTGGCTGAAGACGCATCTGGAGACGGACGCGTCCTTGGATGAGATCACCGCGGCGCTGACCAATATTGGGTTGGAGCTGGAGGGCGTGGAGAATCGCGGGGCGGCGCTGGCGCCGTTCGTGGTGGCGCATGTGGTGGAAGCGGTGCAGCACCCGAATGCCGATCGGCTGCGGGCGTGCAAGGTGGATACCGGCCGCGGCATCGTTTCCGTGGTGTGCGGGGCGCCGAATGCGCGCACCGGCATGAAGGGCGTGTTCGCGCCGCCGGGCAGTTACATTCCGGGCACGGCGATCACGCTGAAGGTGGGCGAGATCCGCGGCGTGGAAAGTGCCGGGATGCTGCTCTCCTACCGGGAGATGGGCTTGGGCGAGGACCATTCGGGGATTGTGGAGCTGGACGAGTCGGCCCCCGTGGGCATGGCCTATGCCGAGTGGGCGGGGCTGGATGATCCGGTGATCGAAATTGCGGTGACGCCCAATCGCGGCGATGCGCTTTCGGTGCGTGGCGTGGCGCGGGATCTGGCGGCGGCCGGGCTGGGCACGCTGGTGCCGTTCGCGCCTGCGAAGGTGCAAAGCCATGGCGCGAGCGCAGTGGATTGGGCGATCGAGATGCCCTTGGCCTGCCCCTGGGTGCTGGGCCGGACCATTCGCGGCGTGAAGAACGGGCCGAGCCCGAAATGGCTGCAGGAGCGGCTGGTGGCGGTGGGGCTGCGGCCGATCAACGCGCTGGTGGACGTGACGAATTTCTTCACCATGGATCTCGGCCGGCCGCTGCACGTGTTCGATGCCGACAAGGTGGCCGG
>CANHKG010000281.1 GCA_947460455.1 Rhodospirillales bacterium
GCCATACGTATATCTCGCGGCACTGCAGTCCGGCATCTCGCCCTCCCAGCGCTTCCTGGATGCGCCCTTCGTGGTGGACCAGGGGGCGGCGGGGAAATGGCGGCCGAGCAATTTCGAGCAGAGCTTCTCGGGCCCCGTTTCCCTGCGCGTGGCGCTGGAGAAGTCGCTCAACCTCGTGACGGTCCGCGTGGCGGACAAGATCGGCATGGAGCGCGTGGCGCAGCTGGCCATCGGGCTGGGCGTGGTGGACGACATGCCGCGCGTGCTGCCGGCCGCCCTGGGCGCGGTGGAAACCACGGTGCTGCGCCAGGCCGGCGCCTATGCCAGCTTCGTGGCCGGCGGCAAGCGCGTGGTGCCGACGCTGATCGACAGCGTGCAGGACCGCGAGGGCAAGGTGGTCTGGCGCGCGCCGGCGCTCGCCTGCGAAGGCTGCGACGACCCCGGCCGGCGCCCCCTGCTGCGCGACACCCGCCCGCAGGTGGTGGACCCGCAGAGCACCTTCCAGCTGGTGGGCATGCTGCAGGGCGCGGTGCAGCGCGGCACCGGCAACGCGGCCGGCCAGGGCATTCGCACCGCAGTGGCCGGCAAGACCGGCACTAGCCAGGATTTCCAGGACAACTGGTTCGGCGGCTTCACGCCAGACATGGTGGCGATCGTGTGGGTGGGCTTCGACACGCCCTCCAGCCTGGGCGACAACGAGACCGGCGGCGGCAACGCGGCGCCGATCTTCCGCAACTTCATGGCCGTGGCCCAGCAGAACCGCCCGGCGCTGCGCTTCCCCGCCCCGCCCGGCGTTACGATGGCTGGCTGGGACTCGGGCACCGGCACCGTGACCGACGCCTTCAAGCCCGGGCAGGAGCCCGGCGGCTCCGCCCCGATCATCGGCGTGGCCGCCCCCCCGGGCGCCGACGGCACGCCCGCCCCACCCCGGCCTGCCGCCGGCGGGGTCGACAGCGGGCTGGGCGGGCTGTATTGAGCGCGCCCCTGATCCCTCCAAACCACAGCGCAGGGCCATCATGTCCGCCGAATCCTCCGCCCTCAACGAGCAGATCAAGCAGTCCGTCGCGCTGCTGAGGAGGCATCTTTGACTGGGATGTCGCCCGCGCCCGCCTCGATGAACTGAACCACCGGGTCGAAGACCCCACCCTCTGGAACGACGCCGCCGCCGCGCAGGCGCTGATGCGCGAGCGCAACCGGCTCGCCTCCGCCATCGAGGGCGTGGAGAAGCTGGAGCAGGACGTCGCCGATACCAGCGAGTTGATCGAGATGGCCGAGGCCGATGGCGACATCGCCATGGCCAATGAAGGCATCGCCGCGCTGAAGCTGCTGGCCGAGGAAGCCAAGCGGCGCGAGATCGAATCGCTGCTCTCCGGCGAGGCCGATGGCCGCGACTGCTACATGGAAATCAACGCCGGCGCCGGCGGCACGGAGGCCCAGGACTGGGCCGAGATGCTGGTGCGGATGTACAATCGCTGGGCCGAGGCGCGCGGCTACAAGATCCAGCTGATCGAGCAGAGCGAGGGCGAGCAGGCCGGCATCAAGTCTGCCACGCTGCAGGTCACTGGCCCGAACGCCTATGGCTGGCTGAAGACCGAGGCCGGGGTGCACCGCCTGGTGCGCATTTCGCCCTTCGATGCCGCCGCGCGGCGCCAGACCAGCTTCGCCTCGGTTTGGGTCTATCCCGTGGTGGACGACACGATCGAGATCGAGATCGATCCCTCCGACCTGCGCGTTGATACCTACCGCGCCTCCGGTGCCGGTGGGCAGCACGTGAACAAGACGGAATCGGCCATCCGCATCACCCACATCCCCACCGGGATCGTGGTCGCCTGCCAGACCGACCGCAGCCAGCACCGCAACCGCGCCACCGCGATGGAAATGCTGAAAGCCCGGATGTACGAGGCCGAGCTGCAGAAGCGCGAAGCCGTGGCCAACGCGCAGGAAGCCGCCAAGACCGATATCGGCTGGGGCCACCAGATCCGCAGCTACGTGCTGGCGCCGTACCAGATGGTGAAGGACCTGCGCACCGGGGTGGAAAAGGGCAACCCGGCCGCGGTGCTGGATGGGGACCTGGATGCCTTCATGGCCGCCGCGCTGGCGCAGCGTGTGGGGGCGACGCGCAGCGATGCGAGTGCCCAGGCGCAGTAAGGAACAGTCTTCTTTTTTCTGAAGAAAAAAGAAGCAACAAAGACTTCATTTATTGGCACGCGTGCTGGACGACCGGCACGCGTGCCAGCGAATAAAAGTTTTTTGGTTCTTTTTTTCAAAAAAGAACGTGCTTTCTATAGCACGCCGACATCCCCATCCCCCCTGCCCCGCAGCAGGATGAACAACGCCAACGCGCCCGCCGTAATGGCAATCAGCATCGTGGCATAGGCCGCCGCCATCCCCACGTCCCCGGCCAGCGATTGCTGGTAGGCGGCCACCGGCAGGGTTCGTGTGCCGCCGGTGTAGAGCACGATCGACGCGGAGAGTTCGTTGAACACCTCCACCCAGGCGATCGCAGCCCCCGCCAGCAGGCCCGGGCGCATCAGTGGCAGCATCACGCGCCGGAACCCACCGAGCGGGCGCACGCCGAGGCTTTGGGAGGCTTCCTCCAGCCCGCGGTCGATCTGGTAGACGATGCTGGCGGAGGCGCGGGCGACGAAGGGCAGCCGGCGGATGACGTACATCACCACGATGATCCCGGCCGTGCCGGTGAGCATCAACGGCGGCTGGTTGAAGACCGAGGCATAGCCGATGCCCAGCACCGTGCCCGGCACCACGTAGGGCACCATGATCAGCAAATCCGCCAGGCGGGAGAGCAGCCCGCTGCGCCGGGCGATGAGATAGCCGGCCAGCGACCCGAGCACGAGGATCATCACCAGGGCGATGGCGGCGTAGCGCAGGCTGTTCCACAGCGCGTCACCCAGGGCGGCGAAGGCGTTGGTGTAGTTCGCCAGCGTCAGCGCCGGCTGGAACACCACGCCGCGCACCTCCAGGAAAGAGGAGCCGACGACGACGATCAGCGGCATGTTGGCCAGCAGCACCAGCGTGGCGGTGCCGAACGACATCAGCGCCCCGCGCCCGCCGCGCAACGGGGTGGCGATGCGCGTGCCGGAGGTGTCGTTGGAGACGGTGCGGCGCGCGGCGAGCCAGCGGGCGAAGATCACCAGCGTCATCGCCAGCAGCACCAGGATGGCGGCAGTGGTGGCGGCCATGCCGGGCTCGGCGCCGATTTCGGAGAGGTAGAGCGAGAAGGCCAGCGTGGCGAGCACCGGGAAGCGTTCGCCCTCGCCCAGGATGCTCGGCGTGCCGAAATCGGCGAGGATGCCGAGGAACACCAGCAGGATGCCGGTGACCAGCGCCGGCAGCACCAGCGGCAGGGTCACGGTGCCGATCACCGCCAGCCGCCCACGCCCGAGGCTGGCGGCGGCTTCCTCCAGACCGACATTCACGCGCGAGAGGCCGCTGCGCACCACCAGGAACATCACGGGGTAGTGGCTGAAGGCGGTGGCCAGGGCGATGCCGAAGGTGCCGTAGATCGGCGGGATGTCGATGCCGATGCTTGCCAGCGCCTGGCGCACCATGCCGCTGCGGCCGAACATCAGGATCCAGGCATAGGCACCGACGAAGGGCGGCGAGAGCATGGACATCAGGATCGCCACCTCGATCCAGCGCTTGGCGCGGAAATCGTAGCGCGCGAAGGCCAGCGCCAGCGGCACGGCGAGCAGCAAGGAGATGGCGGTCCCCAGCGCCGCGACCGTCAGGCTGTTGGTCAGCGCGCGGCGGAAGTAGCGGGATTCGAAGAAGGCGACGTAGTTCTCCACCCCGAAGCGCCCGCTCTCCTGGCCGATCAGGCTCTGGCGGGCGAGCTCGGCCAGCGGCCAGGCGACGAACACCAGCATGATCGCCACCACCAGCAGGGCGACCAGCGGCCAGGGGTCACGCACCAGGCGCGCCAGCGCACTCACGCGATGCGCCAGCCATCAACCGGCCCGGCCCCGCATGTGAACAGACGGGCGCGGTCGGGGTGGAATTCCAGGTGCACGGTGGCACCCTCCGCCGGCAGGGCGGTGCCGCTGGGCACGTCGGCATCCATGGTGGCGCCGGAGGGCAAGCGCAGATGCAGCCGGGTGCGATGGCCCATATAGGCGCGCATCAGCACCTGGCCCGCGAGGCACGGCAGGGCGCCAGGGGCGCCGCACAGGCGCAGATCCTCGTTGCGCAGGGCGAGGCGCACCGGGCCGGATGGGCGGCCCTCGCGCCGCGGCAGCACGAAGCTTGGGCCTTCGGCGAGGGTCACGGCATCGCCCGGCGCCAGCGTGGCATCGAACCAGTTGCAGCCGCCGATGAAGTCCGCGACGAAGGCATGGGCCGGGGCCTCGAACACCTCTTCCGGCGGGGCGATCTGCAGCAGCTCGCCCTGGCGCATCACCGCGATGCGGTCGGAGATGGCCAGCGCCTCCTCCTGGTCATGCGTCACATACAGCGTGGTGATGCCCAGCTCGCGCTGCATCAGCCGGATCTCGCGCCGCATCTCGATGCGCAGCAGGGCATCGAGGTTGGACAGCGGCTCGTCCATCAGCAGCAAATCGGGCTCGATCACCATGGCCCGCGCCAGGCCCACGCGCTGCTTCTGCCCGCCGGAAAGCGCATCGGGGAACCGGCCCGCGAGCGCGCCGAGCTGAACCCGCTCCAGCGCCGCCTGCACGCGCTTGGCGCGATCGCCGCCGCGCACGCCGCGGGCAGCGAGGCCATAGGCCACGTTGTCCGCCACCGACATGTGCGGGAACACGGCGTAGCTCTGGAACACCATGCCGAAATTGCGCCCTTCCGGCGGCACGTCGCCCAAATTGCGGCCGCCGACCTCGATGCGCCCTTCGGTCTGGCGCTGGAAGCCGGCGATCACGCGCAGCAGCGTGGTCTTGCCGCAGCCGGAGGGGCCGAGCAGCGTTACCAGCTCGCCGCGGCGCACGGCGAGGTCCACGCCGTTCAGCGCGGTAAAGTCGCCAAAGCGCACCTTGATGCCGGTGGCCTTCAGATGCGCGTCGGTCATGTGGGCAGGGTCAGCGGCGAACGAGGCGCAGGTAGCGCGCCAGCACGTCCTTCTGCACGGCGTTCGACCATTCCACCGGGATGTTGTTCATCGGCAGCTTGTCGGGCGAAGGGGCGCCCGGGGGCGGCGGCACGTCGGCGCGGATCGGCCGGCGGGAGAACTTCTCCACCAGCAGGCGCTGGCCCTCGGCGGAGACGATGTAGTCCACCAGTGCGCGGCCGCCGGCCGGGTTGGGGCCGCCGGCCACCAGCGCCATGGCATCGGCCGAAACGTTGATGCCTTCCTTGGGGTAGATGATGCGCACCGGCGCGCCGCCCTGGGCGTAGCGCGGCCCGTAATCCTCCAGCGTGAGGCCGAGCGCGTATTCGCCCTGCGCCACGCCGCGCGGCACGGCGCCGGAGCTGCCGGTAATGACGAAGTTTTCCACCATGCGCTCGAACAGCTTCCAGCCCTCGGCCTCGCCGAAATTGTGCAGGATCTGCAGCAGCTGGATCAGCGCGCTGCCGGAGCGGTCCGCACCGGCATAGGCGATCTTGCCCTTCCACTTCGGGTTGGCCAGC
>CANHKG010000282.1 GCA_947460455.1 Rhodospirillales bacterium
CTCCACCGTCTGCGCGGGATCGCCGAGCAGGTTGCCGAGCATGCGCACGTTCACGCCCTCCAGCTCCACCAGCACGATGATGTAGGGGCCGTGGCCGACCAGCGCGGGGTGAACGGGGTGGTGCGGCTTCTCATAGCTGTAGATGCGGCCACGGCCTTTCACTTCGGCCCAGTCCAGATCGAAGCTGTGGCAGCGGTGGCAGATCCATTCCGGGCCCCATTGATGGGCACCGCAGCCGCGGCATTTCTGGATCATCAGCTTGCCCTGGCGGGTGCCGTCCCAGAACGGCTGGGACAGGCCGTCGGGCGCGGCGGTGGGGGCGGCGAGGCCTTTCGGCAGGTAGGTCGTGCTCACAGCGAGGCCTCCGAGCCCAGGATGAGGGAGCTGACGGGGGTGACCATGGGGCCGCCGATGACAATGGCGGTATCCCGCTTCTTGCTCTGGTTGATCGCGGTGCCGCGGATCTGGCGCACCGCCTCGATCACCAGTTCCAGCCCGTGCATGTAGCACTCGGCCAGATTGCCGCCGGAGGTGTTGAGCGGCATGTTGCCCAGCGGCGCCTTGAGGTTCTCGGGCGTGAGCACCTCGTTGGCTTCCTCGGCCTTCACCAGCCCGTGCTCCACCAGGCTCATCAGCACGCCGCCGGTGAAATTCTCGTAGCACTGCACGATGTCGATCTCGGCCGGGCTCAGCTTGGCCATGTCGTACATGCGCGGGGCGAGCGCCTTGAAGTGGCTGCCGGGATAGTCCGGCATGTTGTGCACCGGCGCGGCGCTGCGGTGGTCGCCACCCTGGCCGCAGGCGAGCAGGTAGGCCGGCGTGTTCTTGAAGTCTTTCGCCCGGTCGGCCGGCACCACCACCACGGCGGCCGCACCGTCATTCTCCTGGCAGCAATCATACAGGTGGAAATGCGGCTCGATGATCCAGCGCGAGGCGTCGTAGCCCTCCGGCGTCAGCGGCCGGCCCTTCATCACGGCGTTGGGGTTGTTCTGGGCGTGGTGGTAGCAGGCCAGCGAGATCGCCCGCAGCGCGCTGTCGTTGATGCCGTGCGTGGCCATGAAGCGCGTGACCTTCATGGCGAACATCTGCGCCGGCGACATCAGGCCATAGGGCACGGTGAAGGATTGCTCGCCGCCCACCGTCGCCACCGGGGCGCCGCGGCCGTAGCGGGCATACTGGCCCTGGGCCAGCGAGCGGAAGGCGATGACGCAATCGGCCATGCCGGTGGCAACCGCGGCACCGGCATTGCCGACCGCGCCGCACACCCCGCCGCCACCACCGCCCCAGAACATGTTGGAAAACCGCAGCGCCTTCACCCCCAGCGCCGCCGCCAGGCGCGGCCCGTCGCTGCGGTCGCCGCCGTAGCTGGCGAAGCCATCCACGTCATGCGGGGAAATGCCGGCATCCTCGCAGGCACGCACGATGGCCTGCAGTGCCAGCTTGAACTCGCTGTCCGGTGACTTGCCGTGGCGGTAATAGGTGGTCTCACCAATACCGACGATCGCGACCGTGCCGCGCAATGTTCTCTCGGCCATTTCGCTCCCATCCCGTCTTGTTGAGGGGATGCTACGGGCGTTGCGACAATGGGCGCAATGCCAGGGTGCGGATGGGGTGCAAGCGAAGCGGTCACAGAGCACACAGAGGGCCACAGAGGGCCACAGAGAAAGGCGATCCAGTCCGAAACCTGCTTCTCTGTGCCCCTCTGTGGTCCTCCGTGCTCTCTGTGACCGCTTTCTTTGGAGGGCCCCGGCGGGTTCACAAGGTCGGCGCGGCGCCCTAGGTTCGCGCATCGAGTGTCATGCGGAGGAAACAATGGCCGGGATCGTCGAAGGCAAGGTTGTGGTGGTCACGGGCGCGGGTGGCGGCATCGGGCGCGAGATCGCGCTCATGATGGCCGGCGAAGGCGCCAAGGTGGTCATCAACGATATCGGTGTGTCCGTCACGGGCGATGGTGGTTCCTCCACCCCGGCGGAACAGACCAAGGCGATCATCGAGCAGCGCGGCGGGCAGGCGGTGATCAACACCGAGAGCGTGTCCACCTGGAATTCCGCCAAGCGCATCGTGCAGTGCGCGCTGGACACCTATGGCCGGATCGACGGCGTGGTGAACAATGCCGGCATCCTGCGCGACGTGATCTTCCACAAGATGACCGAGGATGACTGGAACTCGGTGATCAACGTGCATCTCTCGGGCGCGTTCTACGTCTCCCGCGCCGCGGCGGAATACTACCGCAAGCAGGAGAGCGGCACCTTCGTGCACATGTCCTCCACCTCTGGCCTGATCGGCAATTTCGGCCAGGCGAACTACTCCGCGGCGAAGCTGGGCATCACGGCGCTGTCCAAGTCCATCGCGCTGGACATGATGCGCTACAACGTGCGCAGCAACTGCATCGCGCCCTTCGCCTGGAGCCGCATGACGGGCTCGATCCCCGTGAACACGCCGGAGCAGAAGGCGCGGCTGGAAAAGATCCAGCAGATGACGCCGGACAAGAACGCGCCGATGGCGGTGTTCCTCACCTCCGACCGCGCCGCCGGCGTCTCGGGCCAGATCTTCGCCACCCGGCACAACGAAGTGTTCCTGATGTCCTCCTCGCGCCCGGTGCGCGGCGTGCATCACGAAGGCGGGTGGACGCCGACGCAGGTGGGCGACATCGCCATCCCGGCGCTGAAGGGCAGCTTCATGCCGCTCGATCGCTCGGGCGAGGTGTTTACCTGGGATCCCGTGTAAGGAAGGAAGCGGTTCTTTTTTGAAAAAAAGAACCAAAAAACTTTTGAATGTTTCGACGGCCTCCGCCGCCCGGGGTTATGCTCCGGGCGGCGGAACTGCGAATAAATGAAGTTTTTTTGCTTCTTTTTGTTCACAAAAAGAAGACCCTTGCTTGGAGGCCTTCATGCGCCTGCTGCTGATCCAACCCTACACCTTCCCCGAAACCTCGGCGCTTTACGTGTCCCCAGCCGACACCTCCCGCGAGGCCAGGCTGATCAACTTCGAGGATTACGGCCACCTGCTGCAGGGCCTGGACTGGGATGTGCATCCCGGCCCCGTGGGCCCGTTCGGGGACTCGTTCGTGGAAACGCGGGAGGAATTCGCCATCGTGGGTGCCATGCGCCTGCCGATCGTGCGCGAGGTCTGTGCGTCTGGCCGCTGGGATGCGGTGGTGCTGCTGGGCGGCGGCGATCCCGGGTTCATCGAGGCGCGGGAGATCGGGCAGCGCTATGGGGTGCCGGTGGTGGCCTGCGCGCATGCGCAGATGGTGGTGGCCGGGATGCTGGGGCACCGGTTCAGCGTGCTGGACGTGACGGAGGTGCACAACGCGCAGATGGCGGAGCTGGTGGTGCGCTACCGGATGGTGGAGCACTGCGCCAGCGTGCGCTGCATCGATGCGCCACTGCCGCGGCCGTCTCGCCCGGGCGCGGGGAACGTGCAGTCCGCCAAGGCCGTGGTGGCGGCGGGCGGCACCAGCGAATGGCTGGAGCGCGCGGTGGCGGAGGCGGTGGCGGCCATCGAGGAGGATGGGGCGGAGAGCCTGATCCTGGGGTGTTCGGCGATGTACTGGATGCGCCCGCATATCGAGCGCCGGCTGCGCGAGATGGGGTGGGAGGCCCCGGTGCTGGAGGGCTATCGCTGCGCGATCGAGATGGCCCGGCTGCTGGCGAATCTCGGTGTTTCCGTCAGCGGCGTGGCGTTTCCGCGCGATGACGCGAAGCGGGTCCGCCGGCGCAAAAGGGTCTAGCGGCCTTTACCCTCTATTCACCCCTGGCGCTGCACTGTCTCAGGGATGAGTGAGGAGTCGCGCATGTCGTTCTCTGGAAGCGGAAACTGGTCTCGCGGCGGAAACCGCAACCAGGGCCTGGTGCCGATGACGGTGCTGGTGCCGGAGCAGAACCATGCCGCGATGATGGGCCAGGCAGACCCCGCGGTGGCGCTGGGCGTGCTGTACGATGAAGCGATGGCCCGGTTCGATGCGTTCTGCTTCTGGTATGGCAAGCCGGCCCGGTCGATCGCCGGAATGCGCGAAGTGGCCAAGCGGCTTGAGGCCTATGGCAGCCCCGAGGCGCTGCGCCTGGCGCGCGAAGTGCGCGAGACCCTGGCGGGCTGAAGCCGGCCAGACCACGCCCCGGGTTTGCGCGCCCGGCGCGATGAGGCAATCTGTGCGGCGAAGGAGTGCCGCATGACCGAGACCACCCCGCCCTCCATGCCCCCTGCCCAGGCAGCCGAGAAACCCGCGCCGGTGGTGCCGAAGCCGGCGGCGAGTCTGCTGGTGCTGCGGATGGGTGCCATCAGCCGCAAGGCAGAGGTGCTGATGGGCATGCGCGGCGCCAAGCACAAATTCATGCCCAACCGCCTGGTGTTTCCCGGCGGGCGGGTGGATCCCGAAGACCACGGCGTGGTGCCGGCGAGCGAGATGCCGGAACTCACCTGGCGGCGGCTGCTGCGCGGCGCCGATGAGTCGCTGGCGCGCGCCATCGGCATCGCCGCGGCCCGCGAGCTGGACGAGGAAACGGGGCTGACGCTGGGCGCGCCGCCGTTGTTGCATGGGCTGGATTACCTGTGCCGCGCGGTCACGCCGGAATCGTCGCCGATGCGCTTCGATGCCCGCTTCCTGGTGGTGGATGCGGAGCATGTGACCGGCACGCTGGCCGGCTCCGGCGAACTGGAAAACCTCAGCTGGTACGACGTGGCCGAGGCACTGGAGATGGTCGGCCAGCCCACCAAGGGCGTGCTGCGGCACCTGGTGGACTGGATGGCGATGGACCCCGGCGCGCGCGCGGTGCGCGATGTGGTCTCCACCATGCGCGAGCGCGATTGGGAGCCGGAATAGGGCCCTACGCCCCGGCCTGCGCGAGCAGCCAGGCGCGCACGGCGGGATCGGTGGACAAGCCGGCGGCATGGCGAAGGGCGGCCTGCGCCTCTGCCCGGCGGCCGAGCAGGGTTAGCGCACGGGCGCGGCATGCCCACCAGGGCTGGTAGTCGGCCGCCGCCAGCGCATCGAGCCGCGTGAACGACGCCTCCGCCGCGCCAGCCTCGGCCAGCGCGGCGGCGCGGGCGACCTGCACGCCCATGGTGGGCGAAAGCTGCGCGAGCAGCCCGTAAAGGGCGACGATGGCCTGCCAATCGGTGCGGCCGGTGGCGGCGCGCTGGGCGTGCACCGATTGGATGGCGGCTTCCAGCTGCAGCCGGCCCGGGGTGGCGGCCCGTGCGGCCTCCCGCAGCAGCGCCTCCGCCTCTTCCATCATCGGGCCGGACCATAGCGCCGTGTCTTGCCGGTCGAGCGGCACGAAGCCGCCGGAGTCGTCCCGCCGGGCGGGGCGGCGGGCCTCGCAATGGAGCATCAGGGCCAGCAGCCCCTTGGCCTCGGCGGCCTCGGGCAGCAGGGCCACCACGAGGCGGGCGAGCCACACCGCTTCCTCGGCCAGGCCGACATGGCGGGAGTCCGCGGCGAAGGCCTCATCCCAGCCGGTGCCGTAGGCGGCGTAGATGGCACGCAGCACGCCATCGAGCCGCGGCGGCAGGTCGGCGGGGGCGGGCAGGGCGAAGCCGATGCCGGCA